>JAEWIV010000313.1 GCA_023386865.1 Pseudomonadota bacterium | reverse complement strand
ATACTACGGCGTCCCTCCGGGCGAGCTGGCCGACCCCGCCAAGATCACGATCCCCATCCAGGGCCACTTCGCCAACAAGGACGACTGGTGCACGCCCGAGGTGGTGAACGAGTTCGAGAAGAAGATGGCGGCGGGCGGCCACAAGCCCGAGGTCTTCCGCTACGACGCCCAGCACGCCTTCGCCAACGAGAAGAGCCCGGCCTACGACGCGCCTTCCGCCAAGGCGTCGTGGGACCGCATGATGGCGTTCCTGGGCAAGCACCTCTGATGGTCCGGAGCGCGGACCTCGGGGTCCGCTCATGAATGATGAATGCGGGCCTCACGCGCAATCGACCGCAGGTCGATTGCGCTCGGGTCCGCGCTCCGCATGACACGTCATCCAGTTCTTGGCCTCGCGATCGTCGGGCTGGGCGCCTCGCTCGCCCCGCTCGATATCGCCGTCAACGTGGCGCTGCCGGCGATCACCGGTCATTTCCGGCTGGCGCTGGGCGACGTGCAGTGGCTCGTCATCTGCTACGTGCTGGTCTACGGCTCGCTGATGCTGGTGTGCGGCAAGCTGGGCGACCTGTTCGGCCATCGCCTGATCTTCCGCATCGGCCTCGTGATCTCCGCCATCGGCTGCGCCGCCTGCGCCATGGCGCCCGATTGGCCGCTGTTCCTGTGGGCGCGCGGCAGCCAGGGCGTCGGCACGGCGCTGGCGCTCGCCTGCACGCCCGCGCTGGCCACGTCGCTCTTCCCCGAAAGCGCACGCACGCGGGCGCTGGCGGGGTTCGGCATGGCGATGTCGCTCGCCGCCGCGGTCGGTCCGTTCCTGGGCGGCATCCTGGTCGAGCTGTGGGGATGGCCCGCCGTCTACTGGGTGCGCGTGCCGATCGCGCTCGTCACGCTCGCCCTGTCGGGCCTGCTGCCGTCGCCGAAGCCCGACGCCCGGCCGTTCGACGCCGCGGGCGCGCTGCTGGTGGCGGCCTGCATGAGCACGCTGCTGCTGTCGCTGGTGCTGTCGCAGCGCCGCGAGGCGCCCGGCCTGTGGGTGGCGGCGCTGTTCGTCGTCGCGCTGATCCTGCTCTTCACCTATGTGCGGCGCGCCGGCCGCGTGCCCGAGCCGATCATCCGGCCCGGCCTGTTCGCCGATCCCGCCTTCGCCGTGCCCAACGTCATGAACGTGCTGGCGAACCTCGCCGGCTTCTCGATCCTGCTGCTGACGCCCTACTACCTGGTGAACGTGCTGAAGCTCTCAGCCTTCTCGACCGGCCTAGTGCTGGCGCTGGCCTACGCCGGCAGCCTGACCGGTGCCCCCCTGTCGGCGTGGCTGGTCGCGCGCATCGGCCAGCGACCCACGGCCTTCGCCGGCGTCGCCTTGGTGGGGCTCGGCCTGCTGCCGCTGGCCTTCACCGGTCCGGCCACGCCTGTCGCCGTCGTGGCGGCGTTGCTGGTGCTCGAAGGGATCGGCCAGGGCCTGCTGACCGTGTCCTACATCGACATCGTGACCGCGACCCTGCCGGTGCGCGATCGCGGCGTGGCCGGCAGCCTTTCCCAGCTGACCCGCACGCTCGGCATCGTGAGCGGCGCCTCGGTGTTGACCGCCCTGCAGGCGAGCGGCGCGGCCGGGCTCCCCGGGCTCGACGGCTTCCTCGCAGGCTATCGCTTCGCCTTCCTCGCGGCGGGCGGCGGCCTGCTGGTGGTGCTGGTGCTGTCGCTCGCCGTGCCGGGTGCGTGGTCGCGGCGGTAGCACCGTCATCCCGACCGGAGCCCTTCGGGCGGCTTCGCTCGGGATGACGGTGTTCAATTGCTGAGCTTGATGTCGCCCGCCTTGATGATCTTGCCGAACATCGCCGTCTCGGTGCCGATGCGGTCGCGGAAGTCGGCGGAATTGAGATAGGTCACGTAGCAGCCGCCGAGATGCAGCTTCTCGACGATGTCGGGGGAGCGCACGGCATCGCCGATCGCCTTCTCGAGCTTGGCGACCACCGCCGGCGAGGTGCCGGTGGGGGCGAGAATCCCGAACCAGGAATCGCCTTCCTCCTTGCGGTAGCCCGCCTCGCGCAGGGTCGGGACGTCGGGGAAATCGGGATGGCGGACGTTCGACAGCATGGCGAGGCCTATGAGCTTGCCCGCCTTCACGTGCGGCAGGCAGGTCTGGTCGAACTGCGCCTGCACCTCGCCGGCGACCAGGGCGTTGGTGGCCGGCGCGCTGCCGCGATAGGGCACGTGGGTCATCTTGATGCCGGCCTCGAGCTGCAGCATCTCGCCGAACAGGTGGGTGATGGTGGCGAGCCCCGACGAGCCGAAGTTGATCTTGCCCGGGTTGGCCTTGGCGTAGGCCACGAACTCCGCAACGGTGCGCGCCGGCACCGACGGATGGATGGCGAAGATGCCCCACGAGGTGCACATGCGCGAGACCGTGACGAAGTCCTTCTCGGGATCGAACGGGATCGGCTGCAGATGGCGCGTGATGCAGACCATGGCCGTCGTCGTGGTCAGGAAGGTGTGGTTGTCGACCGCCTGGTTCTTCACGAACTCCGCGCCGATCATGCCCGAGGCACCGGCCTTGTTGTCGAACACGATGGGCTGGCCCAGGCTCTGCGCGGCACGATCCATGACGATGCGGGTCGAGACGTCGGACGGCCCGCCGGGCGGGTAGGGGATCACCATGCGCAGCGGCTTGCTCGGCCACTCCTGCGCGATCGCGGGTGCGGCGGGCGCTGCGACGGCGGCGAGGGCCGCGGTGGTGAAAGCACGACGACGCATGTGTCCTCCCGTAAGCTGTTTTGGTCCTTATAGCATCGACAGCTCGTAGCGCCGAACCAGGCGATAGAGCAGGATTATCGGGATCAGCGTGACGACGATGAGCGTCGAGGCGGCGGCCGTCGCAATGCCCGCGCCGCTGCCTTCCAGGGCCTGGAACATCACCACCGTCATGGTGCGCCACGGCCCGCTGTACAGCACGACGGTGGCGCTGAGCTCGGACGCCACCGTGACCCAGGTCAGCACCACGCCGCTCAGGATGCCGCCCAGCATCAGGGGCACGACGATGCGCATCAGCGTCTGCAAGGGCGAGCGGCCGAGGCTGATCGAGGCCTCCTCGAGCGAGGCGTCGATCTGGTGGACGATGGCGCTGGCCGAGCGCACGGCGAACGGCACCTTCCGCACGCTGTAGGCCAGCACCAGGATCAACGGCCCGCCCGTGAGGGCCAGCGGCCCGGCGTTGAACGACACGACAAAGCCGATGGCGAGCACGGTGCCGGCGACGGCGAAGGGCAGCGTCGCCACGACGTCGAGCAGCGTGGCGACGCCCGAGCGCGTGCGGCTCACGACATAGCCGATCGGCACGCCGACAAGGGTGACGCAGAGCGCCGCCAGGCTCGCGAACACCAGCGTGTTGACCAGGGGCCGCATCGAGCGGTCGAACAGGCCGCCGAAATTGGCCAGGCTGAAATGCGGATGCAGGACGGGCCCACGGAACTCCATGAAGGACAGCACGACGATGGCGAAGAACGGCACCAGCGCCAGCAGCACGATGGCCCAGCAGTAGATCGTGGCCGCCACCTGCAGCGGGCGGCCAATGCGCAGGATCGGCGGCGCCTGGCGGGTGTTGGTGGCGAAGCGGCGGGCCGACAGGAAGCGGCGCTGCACCAGCAGCACCGCCGCCGTGGTCAGGATCAGCAGCACGCCCAGCACGCCGGCGGAGGCCGGGTTGGGCGCCGTCTCTCCGATGAAGAGCTTGAAGGCCTCGACGGCGAAGATCGGCATGTCCTCGGCCAGCACGAACGGCACGCCGAAATTCTCCAGGGTCTCGATCAACACCAGGAGCGCGCCGGCGAGGAGCGCCGGCATGACGATGGGCAGGGTCACGGTCCACACGGTGCGGCGCGGCGAGGAGCCCAGCCCTTGGGCTGCTTCCTCCATGGAGACGTCGACGGCCTTGAAGGCGGCGATCGTCGGCAGCAGGACGTAAGGGTAGAGGGTGAGCGTATAGACCAGGATGATGCCGCCCGCTCCGTAGATCGAGCCGAAGCCCAGGCCGACCGATTGCAGCCATTGGGTGACGATGCCCGAGCGGCCGAGCAGCAGGACGATGGCGTAGGCGCTGACGAACGACGGCAGCACCAGCGGCAGGGCGGCCATGGCGAGGATCGCGGCCTTGCCGGGAACGGGCAGCCGGGCCAGGGCGAAGGCGAAGGGGATCGCGAGCGCCGTGGTGATGATCGTGGCGGCAAGTCCGATGCCCAGGGTATTGACGATCGCGGCGCGATAGAACGGCCGGCCCAGCATCTTGGTGTAGTTGGCGAGCGTCAGCCGCTCGCCCTCGGCGTCCAGCAGGCTCGCGCTGAAGACGTTGAACAGCGGATAGAGCAGGAAGACGCCGAGAAAGAGGAAGCCCAGCGCCGCGATGGCGAGCGGCAGGCGACTTCCGTGCGGTATGGACAGCGTCATGGCAGGACCGTCAGGCGCGCCGGATCGTAGGTGAGCGTCACCTCCTCGCCGATGGCCGCCTTCCGGTACGGCGTGTCGAGCATGGCGACCTTGAGAATCGTGCCGTCCTTGAGCCGGGCGTCGAAGCGCGTCAGCGGCCCCAGAAGCTCCACGCGAACCACCGTCGCCATGAAGTGCGGCCAGCCCTGCAACCCGAAATCGTTCCACTGCAGGGCCTCGGGCCGCAACGACACCAGCCCGTCTCCTTCGCCGCCGATGACGCTCGTCACGACGAGGTTGGTCGTGCCCATGAACTCGGCGGCGAAGCGCGACACCGGGTGGCGGTAGATGTCGACCGGCACGCCGACCTGCTCGAGCTTGCCGGCATTCATGAGCGCGATGCGGTCGGACACCGACATCGCCTCTTCCTGGTCGTGCGTCACGTAGATCGCGGTGATGCCGAGCGATTTCTGCAGCTCGCGGATCTCGGTGCGCATGCTGACGCGCAGCCGGGCATCGAGGTTGCTGAGCGGCTCGTCGAACAGCAGCACGCGCGGCCGGATGACGAGGGCGCGGGCGATGGCGACGCGCTGCAGCTGGCCGCCCGAGAGCTGGTGCGGCCAGCGCGTGCCGTAGCCCGAGAGCTGGACCAGGCTCAGCGCCTCCTCGACACGGCGCTCGATCTCGCCCGCCGCGACCTTGCGCGCCTTCAGGCCGTAGGCGACGTTGCCCGCCACCGTGAGGTTGGGGAACACCGCATAGTTCTGGAACACCATGCCGATGTCGCGCACATGCGCGGGCAGGCGATCGATGCGCTCGCTGCCGAAGCGAATCTCGCCGCCGTCGAGTTCCGTGAAGCCCGCGATCATGCGCAGCAAGGTGGTCTTGCCGCAGCCCGACGGTCCCAGCAGGGTGAAGAACTCGCCTTCGCCGACCTCGAGGCTCACACCGTCGACGGCACGGACCGTGCCGAACGTTCGGCTGACGCCGGCTATCGTGATACCGGCCACGTCAGGTTTCCTCCCCGTCGTCAGACGATGGGGAGGTGGCCCGCAGGGCCGGAGGGGTCATAGGCCTCGGTGTGATGCTCATGATCCCTCCGTCCGCGTCGCGGACACCTCCCCGCGCGAAGCGCGGAGAGGCATATGAAAGCTGCGTCGACAAGGTCTCAGCGGGAGTCCTGCAGCACGTCCTTGATCTGCTCCAGGGTCTTGGTGCGCTTCTCGGTCCAGCCGTCCTCGTCGTACTTGACGAGCTTCACCTGGGAGAGCGGCGGCAGGCCGCCGGGCAGGCTGGAGAGGTCGAGATCGTCGCGCGTCGGCCGCCGGAAGGTCGCCTTGAGGATCATCTCGCGAACGTCCTTGCGGTTGATGTAGTCGACGAAGACCTTGGCGTTCTCGCTGTTGGGTCCGCCCTTGATGATGGCGACGCCCTCCATCGAGGCGGTGGTGCCGTCGGCCGGATAGATCACCTTGACCGGCGCGCCGCCCTTGGCCCACAGCGGCCCGGCATATTCCAGCGAGATGCCGAGCGGATACTCGCCGTTGCCCACGCCCTGGAAGACCAGCGACGAGCGGTTCAGGACCTTCATGTTCCTGAACAGCTGGGCGACCTTCTTCCAGCCGGCGTCGCCGCCGCCCCACAGCTCGACCAGCATGGTGACCGTCTGGTAGGCCGAGCCGGAGTTGGCGGGATCGGTGAAGGCGATCTTGCCCTTCCATTTGGGATCGAGCAGGTCGGCCCAGCTCTTGGGCGCCTCGGCCTCGGGCAGCAGCTTGGTGTTGTGCAGCACGATCAGCAGGTGGAGGTTGTTGCCGATCCAGAGATTGTCCGGATCGCGATACTCGGCGGGCGTCGCGGCGATGTTCTTGGAGGCATAGGGCTCGAACAGCGCCTTGTTGGTCTGCAGCAGCGAGCGGCTGATGCCCCAGATGATGTCGCCCAGCGGCCGCGCCTTCTCGGCTTGCAGGCGCCGCGCCAGCACACCCGAGCCTGCCGCGACCGGCTCGACCTCGATGCCGGTTTCGGCCTTGAAGGCGGCGAACACCAGGTCGTTCAGGGTGCTGTCGTTGGCGGTGTAGATCACGACCTTTCTGGCCTGCGCGCGCGCCGGCGCGGCGAGCAGGGCGAGCGGCAAGGCGCCGGCGAACGTGCGACGAAGCATGACGATGGACCCCCAAGGCAACCTGAGCGGCCGGGAGGATTCCACGCCGCGCGCGGCTTCGCCAGCCTCGTGTTAGGGTCGCGACAATGAGGCGTTTTGCCAGCAGCGACGTTCGATCGGTCTTCGAGGCCTATCCGCCGGCCTTGCGCGCGAAGCTCATGGCGCTGCGCGAGCTGGTGTTCGACGCGGCGGCCGAGGCCGAGGGCGTGGGGCCACTCACCGAGACCCTGAAGTGGGGCCAGCCCAGCTACCTCACCGCGGAAACCGGCAGCGGCACGACGGTGCGCATCGACCGCCTGAAGGCCGCCGACGGCTATGCCGTCTACTTCCATTGCCGGAGCGGGCTCCTGGGCCGGTTCCGCGAGCTCTATCCCGAGACATTCCAATACGAGGGCAAGCGCGCCATCGTCTTTACCGCCGGGGATCGCCTACCGGCGCGGGAACTGCGTCATTGCCTGGCGCTCGCCTTCACCCATCACTCCCGGAAGAAGAAACCAAGATCATGAGTACCGTCGTCTACTCCGCCCGCCGCATCCTCACCATGAATCCCAACCGTCCGTCGGTCACCCACGTGGCCGTGCGCGACGGCCGCATCCTGGGCGCGGGCTCGCTCGACGAGCTCAGGGGCTGGGGCAGGGTCGAGCTCGACGAGCGCTTCGCCGACAAGGTGATCCTGCCGGGCTTCGTCGAGGGCCACAGCCACGCCTACGAGGGCGGGGTGTGGAAATTCCCCTATGTCGGCTATTTCGATCGCATCGCGCCCGACGGCACGCGCTTCAAGGGCCTGAAGAACATCGAGGAGGTGGTGGCGGCGCTGCAGGCGCACGAGAAGACGCTGGTGCCGGGGGCGTCGCTGCTAGCCTGGGGCTTCGATCCGATCTATTTCGGCGGCCGGCGCATGGTCCTGTCGGACGCAGACAGGATCTCGACGGCACGACCGGTGGTGATCGTCCATTCGAACTTCCATGTCGCCAACGCCAACAGCGTCGTGCTGGCCAAGGCGGGCATAACGCGCACCACCAACGTGCACGGCATCGTCAAGGACGCTGCCGGCGAGCCGACCGGCGAATTGCAGGAGATGACGGCCAAGTACATGGCCTATCGCGCCGCCGGCATGGAGATCGCGGCCGTGCTGTCGGACGAGCAGGCGGTGTGGCGTTTCGCCAGGGTCGCGCAGCTCGCCGGCGTCACCACGGCCACCGACCTGCACAACGAGCTGCCCGAGAGCACGGTCGAGGGGTATCTCAAGGCCAGCGCCTCCGACGACTTTCCCATCCGCCTGCTGCCGGCCTTTGCCGCGGCGTCCGTGCCTCCCGATCAGGGCATCCCCCGCCTGCAGGGGCTGATGAAGAAGAACAACGACCGGCTGCGCTTCCAGCTGGTGAAGATCGTGACCGACGGCTCGATCCAGGGGCTGTCGGCGCGCATGCGCTGGCCGGGCTACTACGACGGCACGCCGAACGGCGTGTGGAACGTCGGGCCCGACGACATCGACCGCATCCTGCTCGCCTGGCACCGCGCCGGCTTCCAGGTGCACATCCACACCAACGGCGACGAGGCCTCGGAGGTCGCGATCGAGGCGGTCGAGCGGGCGCTGATGGCCGCACCGCGCTGGGACCATCGCCATACGCTGCAGCACGCCCAGATGGCCGATGCCGGCCAATTCCGCCGCATGAAGGCGCTGGGCATGTGCGCCAACCTGTTCGCCAACCACCTCTTCTATTGGGGCGACATCCACCACGCCAAGACCCTGGGACCGGAGCGGGCCGAGCGAATGGATGCCTGTGGCACGGCACTGGCGACCGGCGTGCCTTTCGCCATCCATTGCGACGCGCCGGTGACGCCGATCGGACCGCTGTTCACCGCCTGGTGCGCCGTCAATCGGCTCACCGCCTCGGGCCGCACCCTGGGCGAGGCCGAGAAGATCCCGGTCGCCGATGCGCTGCGCGCCATCACGCTCGGGGCGGCCTACACACTGAAGCTCGACGAGGAGCTGGGCAGCATCGACGTCGGCAAGCGCGCCGACTTCGCCGTCCTCGACGACGATCCGCTGTCTGTCCCGCCCGCAAAGCTGAAGGACATCGGCGTGTGGGGCACCGTGCTCGGCGGCAAGGTGTTCGAGGCGCCGAAGTCATGACCATCCGGACCGCCGGCTTCCAGCCGGCTCATATCTGTCGTCCTGAGCGAAGC
>JAEWIV010000270.1 GCA_023386865.1 Pseudomonadota bacterium | reverse complement strand
CGGATCGTCGCCGCCCGACAGTGCCGCGCGCAGCCGCGCAGCATTCAGCCGCTCGGCAAGGAGATCGCTGCTCAGGCGATCGCGGTCCGCCGCGTTCGCCGTCGGATCGAGCTCGATCAGCACGTCGCCCGCCCTCACCGCCTGGCCGTCCTGGACGAGGATCGCGCGCACCACGCCGGTCTCGAACGGCTGGATGACCTTGGTTCGGCCGCCCGGCACGATCCTTCCCTTGGCCGATGCCACGATGTCGATCGTGCCGTACCACGACCAGGCGAGTGCCGCGCAGAACAGCAGGATGAGCATCCCGCCGACGGCGCGCCCCACCGGCGACGGCGGCGTCTCGACGATCTCCAGCGCCGCCGGCAGGAAGGCGAGTTCCTCGCGCTGTCGCCGGCGCTGGCGACGATCGGAAGCCGGCCGCGGCACGGCGCCGGCAGTGACGAGGCTAGTGGACGTCATGGATACCTGCCTGCAGGCGGTGCAACGAGGCGTAACGGCCGCCCGTTCGGATCAACGCGTCGTGCGTGCCATCCTCGATCACGCGACCGCCTTCGAGCGTGACGATGCGGTCCATGGCGCGCACGGTAGAGAGGCGGTGCGCGATCACCAGCACCGTACGGCCGCGGGCGATCTCCTTCATGTTCTGCTGGATGATGCGCTCGCTTTCGTAGTCGAGCGCGCTCGTCGCCTCGTCGAAGATCAGGATGCGAGGATCGGCGACGAGGGCACGGGCGATCGCGATTCGCTGGCGCTGGCCGCCGGAAAGCGTCGATCCGCGTTCGCCCACCAGCGTGTCGTAGCCCTCGCTCAGCTCGAGAATGAAGTCATGCGCGCCGGCGAGGCGCGCCGCGGCGACCACGCGTTCCATCGGCATGGCGCGGTCGGCGAGCGCGATGTTGTCGCGGATCGAGCAGTTGAACAGGACGTTCTCCTGCAGGACCACGCCGATCTGGCGGCGCAGCCAGGCCGGATCGGCCATTGCGAGGTCCATGCCGTCGACCAGCACGCGGCCGCTTTCCGGCACGTAGAGCCGCTGGACGAGCTTGGCGAAGGTGCTCTTGCCCGAGCCGGAGGGGCCGACGATGCCGACCGTCTGGCCCGCCGGGATGTCGAAGCTGACATCGTTCAGGATTTGCCGGCCGTCGACGCGGTAGCGGAACGAGACGTGGTCGAAGCGGATGCTGCCGCGCAAAGCCGACAGCCGCGCCCGTCCCGCCGCATAGGTCGGCTCGGGCGTGGTGTTCAGGATGTCGCCGAGACGGGCAACCGAAAGCCGCGCCTGGTGGAAATCCTGCCACATCTGCGCCAGGCGCAGCACCGGCGCATTGACGCGCGAGGCGAGGATGTTGAAGGCGACGAGCTCGCCGACCGACAGGTTGCCGTCGATCACCAGCCGGGCGCCGAAATAGAGGATGGCGGCTGTCACGGCCTTGCTGACGAGCTGGACCAGCTGGCTCGTGGTGTTGCCGAGGCTCAGCACGCGGAAGCTCGCGGCGACGTAGGCGGCGAGCTGCTCTTCCCAGCGCCGCTGCATCTGCGGCTCGACCGCCATCGCCTTCAACGTCTCGATGCCGGTCACGCTTTCGACCAGGAAGGCCTGGTTCTCTGCGCCGCGCTTGAATTTCTCGTCGAGCCGCCGCCGGAACAGCGGCGTGGCCGCCGCCGAGATCGCGACATAGAGCGGCAGCGAGGCGAGCACGATCCAGGTGAGCGACGGCGCGTAGAAGAACATCACGCCGACGAAGACGAAGGTGAAGAACAGGTCGATCACGAGGGTGAGCGCCGAGCTGGTGAGAAAGGTGCGGATGTTCTCCAGTTCACGCACGCGCGCCACCGAATCGCCGACCCGCCGCGCCTGGAAGTAGGCCATCGGCAGGGCCAGCAGGTGACGGAACAGGCGCGCGCCGAGCTCGACGTCGATGCGGTTCGTGGTGTGCGAAAAGAGGTAGGTGCGCAGGATCGCGAGCACGGTTTCGAAGACGGCGATCGCCAGGAGGCCGATCACCAGCACGTCGAGCGTGCTGAGCGAGCGGTGCACCAGCACCTTGTCGATCACCACCTGGAAGAAGAGCGGCGAGACCAGGGCGAAGAGCTGCAGGAAGAACGAGACGACCAGCACCTCGCCCAGCAGGCGCCGATACTTGTGGATCGCCGCCAGGAACCAGGTGACGTCGAACCGGCGGGCGACGTCGGCCAATGCCGCGCGACGCGCCATGACGATCAGGCCGCCGTCCCAGATCGCCGCGAGCTCGTCGCGCGACATGACGGTGGGCCGGGATGTTTGCGGCGACTGGACCAGGACCTGGCCGTCCGAGGCCTTGGCCAGCACCATGAAGCCGCCATCGCGCAGGATCGCGATGGCGGGCAACGGCGTGTTCACGAGCCGCGACCAGGTGCTGCGGTAGGTTCGCGCCTTGAGGCCGAGGTCGCGCGCGCAGCGGAGCATTTCCGGCACGCCGATCGTGTCCGTCCCCAGGCGATGCCTGATCTGGCTGCGATCTGCTGACACATCCTTGAGATGCAGCAGCAGAAGGAGGACCTCGAGTCCCGGATCGGCCGGGGGAAGCTGGCGGGAAGTCATGCGGCGTTCTCCGGGACCCGAGGCCTTTCTCGTCAGGCGTGCGGCTGGGCGAGCAGCGGCTGCTGGGTGAGGGCAGCGTCGGCCATCGCCGCGGCGCCTTCGCCCGTTCCGGTCGTGACGAAGGTCGAGGCCATCGCCTGGCCGAGCAGGGCCGACTGCAGGATGACGTTGCTGCCCGGCCCGCCGTCGAGCACGTCCTGCCCGCCGCCGCCGATCAGCACGTCGTCGCCGGCGCCGCCGGCCAGGGTGTCGTCGCCGAGGCTGCCGAGCAGGACGTCGTCGCCGTCGCCGCCGTTGGCGGTGAGCAGCATGCCGAGCGACTCGCCGCTCGCCGTGATGACATCGTCGCCACCCAGGCCGTTGATCACCAGGCGGTCGCCGGCCTCGAAGCCGGTGATGGTCACCTCCTCGCCGAGGCCGCCCACCGTGATCACGCCGTTGTTGTTGGCGACGGTGATCACGTCGTCGCCGCCGGTGGCGTTGAGGACGATGGTGTCGGCTGCGCCGTCGGCGCCGCCGAGGTCGATCTTGACCTTGCCGACGTCGGTCCCGGCCAGGTCGCCGACGGTGATGACATCGGCGCCGCCCCTGGCCTGCACCTCGATCGTCTCGACGTCGTTGAGGTCCAAGCTGATGCCGGCGACGTCCCGCGTGAACATCACGCGGCCGCCGTTGGCCGAGATGTCCATTCGCTCGGCGATGTTGGCGCCGGCGAACAGCAGGGTATCGCTGCCCGCCTGCCCTTCGACGATGTCGTTACCGTCGCCCGGGTTCCAGGCGAAGGTGTCGTTGCCCGCGCCCAGGAAGGCGACGTCGTTGCCCTGCCCGCCGTTGACGAAGTCGTTGCCGGCGCTGCCGGTGATCGTGTCGTTCCCGGCCCCGCCGTTGACGGTCAGCTGGATCCTGCCGGCAGTCAGGCCGGAGGCGTTGATGACGTCGTCCCCGAGGCCGCCGTTGACGACCAGTGTGTCGTTGGCGGCCTCGGCTCCGGCGATCGCCACCTTCGCTGTGAGGCCGTTCACGACCACCGATGCGCCACTCGAGGCGACGGTGATGGAGTCCGCACCCGACGTGCCGCTGACATTGACCGTGTCGGCCGCGCCGTCGCCCTGCCCGCTGCCCGGCGTCGCCGACAGGTCGAGGTTGACCTGCTTGAGGTCGGTGCCGGTGAGGTCGTTGACGGTGATGGTGTCGGCGCCGCCGAGCGCATTGAACTGGACGTTCTCCACGTCATCCATGTCCATCGTGATGGCGGCGACGTCCCGGGTGAACCGCGCGCGGCCCCCGTTCGCCGATATGTCGATGCGCTCGGCGATATTCGCGCCGTTGAACAGCAGCGTGTCGGTGCCGGCCTGGCCCTCGACCACGTCGCTGCCGTCGCCGGGGTTCCAGATGAACGTGTCGTTGCCGGCACCGAGCAGGGCCGTGTCATCGCCGCGGCCGCCGGTCACGGTGTCGTTGCCGTCTCCGCCAATGATCTTGTCCGCGCCCTGGCTGCCGACCACGGTGTCATTGCCGGCGCCGGCATCGACCGTGAGGCCGACAATGCCGGCCGGCAGCCCCAACGCGTTGATCGTGTCGTCGCCGTTGCCGGCGTTGATTACCAGCATGTCGAGCGCGCCTTCGGCGTGATCGACGTTGACCACGGCCGACAGGCCCGTCACCGAGACCTTGCTGCCCGCGCCGACGACGTTGATCTGGTCGGCGCCGCCGGAGCCGGTGACGATCACCTGGTCGGACGCTTCGTCCCCCAGCGTGCCGCCCGCGGTCCCGGCCAGGTCGATGTCGACCTGCGTGACGTCGGTGCCGCCGAGGGCGCCGACCGTGATCTTGTCGGCGCCGCCCAGGGCGTTGAACTGGACGCGCTCGACGTCGTTCAGGTCCATGGTGATGCTGGCGACGTCGCGCGTGAAGCGCACCCGACCGCCGTTGGCGGTGATCGCGATGTTCTCGGCGATGTTGGCGCCGTTGAACAGCATCGCGTCGTTGCCGTCCTGGCCCTCCACGGTGTCGCTGCCGTCGCCTGGATTCCACACGAAGGTGTCGTCGCCGGTACCCAGCAACGCGGTGTCGTTGCCGCGCCCGCCGGCGATCGTGTCGTTGCCGTCGCCGCCCAGCAGCCGGTCGGCTCCGTCGCCGCCGGTGATGGTGTCGTTGCCGGCACCGCCGTCAATGGTGAGATGGACGAGGTTGGCGAGGCCGTTTCCGGCGGTGATGATGTCGTCGCCTCCGTTGGCGTTGACGACGAGTTCTTCGGTCGTGCCGATGTCGAGGAAGAAGGGCGCCGGTGCGACCCGATCGAGACGCACGCGCGTGCCGTTGGCCGTGATGGTGAAGGTTTCGGCGCCGTTGCCGCCGTTGACCTGCGCGGTGTCCGTCCCGTCGCCGCCCTCCATGAGGTCGCTGTCGTCGCCCGGATTCCAGATCATCCGGTCGTTGCCGGCTTCGCCGAACATCTGGTCGTCGCCGTCGCCGCCCGTCAGGGTGTCGTTGCCGGCGCCGCCGAACAGCAGGTCGTTGCCGCCCTTGCCGAGAAGGACGTCGTTGCCCGCCTGGCCGAACAGCAGGTCGCCGCCCGACCCGCCGGTGATGACGTCGTTGCCGCCGCCGCCGAAGATCTGGGCGGCCGGGAGGGCGCCGTTGCTTTCATCGAGAGTGATATTGTCGTTGCCGCCCTGGCCGAACACCTGGATGAGGCTGGTGTTGGCGACGGTCGGCTGACCTCCGACGATGGAGACCGCGCCGCCGTTGACCAGCAGCGATCCGGCGGCATTTCGGCTGATGGTGATCGCGTCGTCCAGGGAATCGCCAAGCACCGACAGTAGGCCGGTGCCGGGGATGAAGGTGGCCTTGATCGCCATTGTCGCGTCCTTTCAGTTATTGCCGCAGCGCCGATGAAGGCAGTTTGGGGGAAGCGCTTTGGCACGGACGGCATGCTTACCCGGGGGCCGCGTGGCAGACTTGAAGCTGCACTGCGGACCACATTGATTTTTTATGGAGATAGCTGAACTTTCCCGCGTGTCCTGCGCGCCAACTTCTGCTACCCGCGCGGTGCGAAAACGACACACTCCGACCGGAAAAGCATCGAGCGCCCGGCTTGCCACGAGATCGTCGTTTTCGCGCGAACAATTGTTTGCACGAGTCGGGGGCAATAGCCGGTGCAGTTTCATTTTGACGATCACACGCTCGATATCGACCGGCGCGAGCTGCGCCGGGGTGTCGAAGCTGTTGCAGTCGAGCCACAGGTGCTCGATCTGCTGATCTGCCTCGTGGAGAACCGCAATCGCGTGGTGACGAAGGACGATCTCATTTCCCAGGTCTGGGGTGGACGGATCGTCTCGGACGCGACGCTGACCAGCCGCATATATGCCGCGCGCAAGGCCATCGGCGACACCGGCCACGACCAGCGCCTCATTCGCACCGTTTCGCGCAAGGGTCTGCGCTTCATCGGCGACGTGCAGGCACAAACGGAGTTCGCCGAGCCGCAGGGTGCGGCCGATCGGCCGCCGCAGGACCGTCAGGAGCACCCCGCGCCGGCCTTGCCGCTGCCCGAGCGGCCGGCCATCGCGGTGCTTCCCTTCGACAACATGTCCGGCGAAGCGGCGCAGGAGTATTTCTCCGACGGCATCAGCGAGGACATCATCACGGCCCTGTCGAAGCTGCGCTGGTTCTACGTGGCGGCGCGCAACTCCTCGTTCATCTACAAGGGCAAGCCCGTCCACATAAAGCAGGTCGGCGAGGAGCTCGGGGTCAACTACGTGGTCGAGGGCAGCGTGCGCAAGCTCGGCGACCGCGTCCGCATCAGCGCGCAGCTGATCGACGTGGCCACCGATGCCCATGTCTGGGCCGAGCGCTACGACCGCAATCTTGCAGACGTGTTCGCCGTCCAGGACGAGATCACCGAGGCGATCGTCACGGCCATCGAGCCGCAGATCTATGCCGCCGAGAACCTGCGGGCCCGACGCAAGGCGCCCGACCGGCTCGATGCGTGGGACCTGGTGATGCGGGCGCTGTCGCACTACTGGCGAGTCACCCGCGAGGACAACGTCATCGCGCAGGAGCTGCTGGAAAAAGCGATCGTCATCGATCCGACCTATGGCCAGGCCCTCGGCCTGCTCGCCACCAGCCGTACCTTCGGCGTTCACATGGGCTGGTCGGACAGGAAGATGGTGCCGCTCGCCGAGCAGGCGGCGCTGGCGGCGATCCGGGCCGACACCGAGGACCCGTGGGCGCATCACGCGCTGGGCTGCACGCACCTGTTCGCGCGGCGCTTCGACGACGCGCTCGCCGAGTTCGAGCTGGCCTTGCAGCTCAATCCGAATTTTTCCCTGGCCCAGTGCTACTACTGCATCGCCCTGGCCTATGGCGGCCGCTGGCAGGACGCTCAGGAGGCCGTCCTGCGGGCGCTGCGGTTCAGTCCGCGCGATCCGCTGTCGGCGCTCTACCACGGCGCCGCTTCATACGCCCAGTATGTCGGCCGCAATTACGAGAAGGCCATGCAGGCGGCACGGGAATCGATCCGGCTGCGTCCCGACTTCGTCGGCGCCCACCGCGTGCTCGCCGCCGCGGCCGGCATGGCCGGCCAGTCCGAGGTCGCCGCCGCCGCCCTGCAGGAGCTGCGCCGCGCCCAGCCCGACGTCTCGCTCGCCTGGATCGCGACCGCCATGCCGATCAGGTTCGACGCCGACCGCGAGCACTATCTGGAGGGATTTCGGCGCGCCGGGTTGGACTAAAGGCGTCCCTTGCGCCTGGCCACGGCCTCCGAGAGGAGGCAAAGGATTTCCCACATCATCGTGACGCCGACGAGCGCGGTGTTGCCGCTCATGTCGAAGGGCGGCGAGACCTCGACGACGTCGCCGCCGACCAGGTCGAGCCCGCGCAGGCCGCGCAGCATGCGCTGCGCCTCGTGCGGGGTATAGCCGCCGATCTCGGGCGTGCCGGTGCCCGGCGCGTAGGCCGGGTCGAGGCCGTCGACGTCGAAGCTGACATAGGTCGGGCCATCGCCGACGACACGGCGGGCCTCGGCGATGACCTTCTCCACCCCGAGGTCGAAGTACTCCTCGATGGTGATGACCCGCATGCCCTGCTCGACCGCCCACATGTTGTCGTCGCGCTTGTACAGCGAGCCGCGGATGCCGATCTGGACCGTGCGCTTGGGATCGAGCAGGCCTTCCTCGACGGCGCGGCGGAACGGCGTGCCGTGGGTATACTTGTAGCCGCCGAAATAGGTGTCCCAGGTGTCGCTGTGGGCGTCGAAATGCACCATGCCGAGCGGCGGCAGGTTCTTACGGATGCCGCGCATGATCGGCAGCGTGATCAGGTGGTCGCCGCCGGCCGACAGCGGCACGGCGCCGGCCGAGTGCAGCTTGGCGAAGAACGCCTCGATGCGCTCCAGCGAATCGTCGACGCTCGCCGGGTTGACCGGCGCGTCGCCGAGATCGCCGCACTTGGCAAGCTCATAAGGTGCCACGCCGGTGACGTGGTGGATGCGGCGCATCATGGTCGAAAGGTCGCGCATCTGGCGCGGGCCGTGGCGGGCGCCCGGGCGATTGGTCGTGCCGCCGTCCCATGGCACGCCGACCATGCCGATCTCGACGTCGGCGGGATCGCGGAACAACGGGAGGCGCATGAAGGTGGCGACGTCGCCGAAGCGCGGCACCACCGTGCCGGAGACCGGCTGCGGGAAGGCGGGCTTGGAAGGGTGCGAAGCGTCGTTCATGCGCGCCTATGTAGGAAGTTATTTGGGCTGCAAAAGAGCCTTTCTCGCCGTGACGAACTCCTCGACCGCCGCCACGAATCGGTCACCTTCGGCATCGCCGATCATGATGTTGAGGGCGACGAAGCCGCGGCGGGCGATCCAGATGCCGGCCGCCATCATGTCGAAGAAGAACAGCTCCTTGGCGTCCTGGTTGCCCGAGGCGATGTCGGCCGCCGTCCTGATCGGCCGCGTCGTGGCATGCGCCGTCATCATCGAGCCGATGCCGGAGAACTGGAAGGCCACCTTCTCGCGCTGGCAGATGGCGTTGAGCCTTTGCCGGATCTTCTCGCCGCGCTCGTTCAGCTCCCTGGCGGCCGCCGGCGTATAGACCTCGCCGTAGCCCGCCGCGCCCGCCGCCATGGTCAACGCGTTGTTGTTGAAGGTGCCGGCGTGCGGCAGGTGATCGGGCTTGGTCGGATCGAACAGCTCCATGATGTCCCGCCGGCCGCCGAAGGCGCCGAACGACATGCCGCCGCCGATGTACTTGCCGAGCGTGGTCATGTCGGGGATCACCCCGGTCTTCTCCTGCAGGCCGCCCGGCGACAGGCGCGAGGTCATGACCTCGTCGAAGATCATGGTGATGCCGCGGGCGCGCGTCTCCTCGCGCACCATCTTCAGGAACTCGACGTCGCCCGGCAGGCAGCCGTGGCTGCCTTGCATGGGCTCGAGCAGGACGGCGAACAGCTCCTCGCCGTGCTTGGCCAGGAGCGCGCGCGTGCCCTCGACGTCGTTGTAGGGCGCCACGACGTATTCGTAGGGCACGTTCACCGGGCTGCCGCCGCTTACGAAATAGAGCACGCCGCCGTGGTAGCCGCCGTGGAACACCATGACCTTGGTGGCCTTGGTGCGGCCCTTGCGCTGGGCAAAGACGCGCGCGCCGGCCAGCGCCATGACGTTGCCCTCGGTGCCCGAGTTGGTGAAGCGCACCAGATCGATCGACGGCATGCGGTCGGCCACCAGCTTGGCGAGCTTGGCCTCGTTGGCGTTGCGGCCGCCGTAGTTCCAGCCGTGGTTCAGCGCGCGGTCGATGGCGGCGCGGATCACCGGATGGGAGTGGCCGTAGATGCCGGCGGTGTATTCGCCCAGCACGTCGATGTATTCGTGGCCGTCGGCGTCCCACAGCCGGCAACCTTCGCCGCGCACCACGGTGAGCGGGAACGGTGAATTGTGCAGCGTCGTGCGGGTGTTGCCGCCGGGCATCGCCTCGCACGCCTCCTGATGGCGGGCGAAGCTGGTGGGATTGCGGGCGATGTAGGCCTGGCGCGCCTCGTCGAGGGCGGACTGCAGATCCGAATTGACCAGCGCGGTATCGGGCACGGAACTCTCCTCGGGTTACGCGGCAGAGTATCACACCACGTTGAGTTCCCGGATAGGCCGGCCTGCGGATATCCGCTCATAACCGAACGGCGAAAGATCGAGCGTGCGATAGCTGCCATGCACGATCAGCTCGCAGACGGCGCGGCCGACGGCGGGCGACTGCTGGATGCCGGGGCCGCTGAACCCGGTGGCGAAGATCAGGCTCTCGATCGCGGGATGGCGGCCGACGATGCCGTTCTGGTCTAAGGTGTTGTACTCGTAGTAGCCGGCCCACGAATTCACCACCTTGGCCGCCTCGAAGGCGGGCACGCGGCCGGCCAGCACCGGCCACACCATGTCGTCCCATTCCTGATGCTGCACCTCGAGCGGCGCACCCGGCGGATCGTTGCCGTCGGCGGGCGTCGTGCCGCCGATGTAGAACCGGCCCTCCGGGCGGAACCAGGTGCCCGAGGGATCGATGGTGAGCGGCGTCGGCCCCGGCGGCTCGCGGACATCGAACACGGACACCGAGCGCCGCCGCGGCTCGACCGGCAAGGCGATGCCCGCGGTGGCCGCGACCTCGCCCGACCACGGTCCGGCCGCCAGCACGATCGTGTCCGCCGCGATCGTGGCGCCCGAGCGCAGGCTGACGGCGTTGGGCGAGAGCTTCACCACCTCGTCGGCAACGTATTGCGCGCCGAGCTCGCGCGCCTTGCGGCGGAAGGCCTGCATCAGCGCCGGGCCGTCGAACCAGCCCTCGTTGGCGACGCCGTGCGAGGCGCGCACGATGCCGTCACGCGAGATCCACGGGAAGCGTTGCTGCAGGGCCGCCGGATCGAGCAGCTCGACGGCGCAATCCTCGGCCTTCTGGATGGCGTGGTTGGCCTTCAGCACCGCCTCGCCCGCCGTGCTGGCAAGGAACAGGTAGCCTGGCTCCTTCAGCCCCAGATCGACGTCCAGCAGCTCGCGCGCGCGGCGCAGGAAGCCGATGCCGAAGCGCGACAGGTGGATGTTGAGCGGCGTCGAGAACTGCTGGCGGATCGAGCTCGCCGATAGCGCCGACGAGGCGCGGGCATAGGTCGGGTCGCGCTCGACGACGACGACACTGCCCGAAAAATTCGGGTCACGCTTCAAATGCCAGGCGGTCGACGAGCCCATGACTCCGCCGCCGACGATGACAACTCTCGAACTCGCTTCGGACATGGTCCCACTATACGGTTGCCGGCCTGACTTGTCGGAGGTCTCGATGACGCAAGAGCCGGGTCATAGCCTGCGCAGCCGCGCGCCCTACCTGCCGATCCACAAGCGGCCGCGCCTCAGGCTGCCCGACGACGCGCGCGTGGCGGTGTGGACCATCGTCAACGTCGAGAACTGGAGCCCGCTGGGCGCCATGCCGCGCACCGTCCTGCCGCCGCCGATGGGCAACCCGCTGCTGCCCGACGTGCCGAACTGGGCGTGGCACGAGTACGGCATGCGTGTGGGCTTCTGGCGCTTCCTCGAGGTGCTCGGCGCGCGCGAGCTCAAGGCGACGTTCGCCGTCAACGGCACGGCTTGCGAGTTCTATCGCGAGGCCTGCCAGGCCGCGCTCGAGGCGGGCTGGGAGTTCATGGGCCACGGCTTCGTGCAACGGCCCATGCACCGCGTCGAGGACCAGCGCACGGCGATCCGCGACACTATCGCGGCGATAAAGGCCTTCACCGGCAAGACGCCGCGCGGCTGGGAGAGTCCGGGCCTCACCGAGACCGACGACACGCTCGACCTGCTGGCCGAGGCCGGCATCGAGTACGTCGCCGACTGGGTGATGGACGAGCAGCCGGTGACGCTCAAGACGCGGACCGGCTCGATGGTCTCGGTGCCCTACACGGTCGAGGTCAACGACGTCGTCATCAGCGCCGTGCAGCAGCAGCCGTCGGACGAGATCCTGCGCCGCGGCCGCGACCAGTTCGACCGCCTGTGGCAGGAGGGCAAGACGGCGCCGCGGGTGATGGCGATCTCCATCCACCCCTATCTCACCGGCGTGCCGCATCGCATCAAGTACCTGGAGATGCTCTACGACCACATTCTGGCGCACGACGGGGTCGTGCACTGGACGGGGGCCGAGATCCTCGACTGGTACCGCGCCGAAACCGCTACTCGGTCTTGACGCAGTCGTAGGCCGAGGTCGCGCCGGCCATGCTGACGAACCGCGCCGCGCGGTCGTTGCGCTGGCAGTAGCGCTGGGCGATCGTGAACGCCGCCTGTTCGTTGGCAGCGCCGGTGATCTGCACCGAGATCTTGTTGCCGACGATGGTCTCGCCGTTGGGCCCGGTCGATGTGCTCATGCCGCTGCCGCCGCAGCCTGCCAGCAGGAGAGCGAGAAGAACGGTTCGCTTCATGCTGGAAAGGTAGCGACGGCAGTCTGCAAATCAATCCCTCGGCTCAGGTCCGCTTGAAGCCTTCGACCTCGCGCGCGGCCCAATCCATGGTCTTTTCCATCGCCTCGCCCCTGGCGTAGCGGACGATCATCTGCGCCTGGATCGACTGCGACCAGATCTGCGCGGCGATCAGCGGCGGCGCCGGCGAGCAGACGACGCCCGCCTTCTGGTCGCCGCCCTTGATCGGATAGTGCGACAGCGAGCCCTTGGGCGGCCCCTCCTCGTCCCAGGTCTTGAAGTCGTTGAACTTCGTGTAGGGCGGGATGTCGTAGCCCTGGCTCGCCTCGACCTGCCTCTCGGCGTTCTGACGCAAGGTCAGGAACTCGAGCAGGCTCTTGGCGCCGGGCTTGTTCCTGGATGACTTCCAGACGCCGTAGAAGCGCGGCAGGATCGGGTTGAAGCGGCCGGCCGGTCCCTTGGGGAAGCCGTGCGTCCAGCATTTCTCGGCGACCTGCGGCGCATCGCGCTTGGCGACGGCCCAGGCGCTGGGCGGATTGAAGATCAACGCGCCCTTGCCCGAGATCAGCCACTTGTTGTTCGAGGCGTCGTCCCATGCCGTAGCGTCGGCTGGGCAGAAGGCCACCAGCCTCTTGCCGTACTCCAGCACCTGCTTGACCTTGTCGGACTTCACCGTGACGTTGGCCTTGGCGTCCATCACTTCTGCGCCGTAGGCCAGGAACAGCGCGCCAACCCATTGATTGGTGTCGGTGGTCGAGCCCAGCGGCAGGCCGAAGCCGACGCCGGCCTTGTGGCATTTCTCGGCCGCCACCAGAAAGGCGTCCCACGTCCAGCTCGCGTCGTTCGCGGGCTTGCCCGCCGGGTAGAGCGCCTGCACGTCGACGCCACCATGCTCCTTCATCATGTCGAAGCGCGAGCAGCAGCCCAGCAGCAAGGTGCCGCGCGTCATCGGCACGCCGAGCCAGTGACCCTCGTACTTGCCGAGATACTCGACCGCGGGATCGATCGGGCCGTTGGTGGCAACGACGCGCTTGACCACGTCGTCGACCGGTTCGAGCGCGGCGTTCATCTGCGCCGATTCCCAGTTGGTGAACTCCATGATGTCGTGGCCGGAGTGCGACTGCGCCTCGGCCTGCAGCGTCAGCAGCAGCTTGTTGCCCTGGCTGGTGATGTAGTCGATCTGGACGTCGACTTTTTCCTTGGCTCCCCACTCCTTGATGATCGCCGTCTGGACATCGTTGGCGCCGGGGACCCAATGGTCCCACAGCCCGATGGTGATGGTACCGGCGGCGTAGGCGCCGCGCACGAACGGCGCGGCCACGAGTCCGGCGGCGACGCCGCCCGCCACGACTCGACGACGAGACAGTCTTGCTTGCATGACGTGAGCCCTCCCTGAAAGGAACGCTTTTTGTGCACGCGTAGCTGACGCAGATTTTGGAGACGCTGAGTACCGAAGACCGGCCCGACCGATGGCCGTACGCTCTCGTAGCTTTCAGCGGCGACAAGTCTAAAGAGAAACGCCGTAGATGTCGCGTGCCGTCGGCGCACTGATCGCGCCTTCGGCCAGGTCGCGCTCCGCCGCCGCGCGTGCGCGCCGCTCGGGCGGTCCAAAGCCGCCTGCACCCGGTGTGACGACGGCGAACCATTGGCCCGGCTTCAGCACAGCTGAATCGCCCTCGAAGACGACGCCGGGCCCTGCCTCGACCTTGCCGTGCGCGCCGGGGCCGCCGCCGAACAGGCCCCAGCTCCGCGAGCGCTGGCGCGTGATGTCGACCCGCACGCGGCAGTCGTGCGTCGCCTGGTAGACGCGGCGCAGGCCCATGCCGCCGCGATACTGGCCGACGCCGCCCGAATCCTCGACCAGCTCGTAGCGCGTCAGCAGCAGCGGATACTCGATCTCCAGCGCCTCGACCGGCAGGTTGGAGGTGTTGGTGGTGTGGACATGGACGCCGTCCAGCCCGTCCTTGCGGGCACGCGCGCCGCTGCCGCCGCCGATCGTCTCGAGATAGACCCAGGTCGAGCCGTCATTGGGCCGCTTGCCGATGAAGTAGGCCACGGTGCAGGCCGAGTTGGAGCAGGCCATGACGCGCTCGGGCACCGACTGCGCCAGCGCGCCCAGGATCATGTCGGAGACGCGCTGGCAGGTCTGCAGGCGGCCGTTGACCGCGGCCGGCGGCAGGCAGTTCAGGATGCTGCCTTCCGGTGCGGTGATCTTCAGCGGCCGCGCCAGGCCGGCGTTGGGCGGGATCGACGGATCGAGCACCGACTTCACGACGTAGTAGGTCGTGGCGAGCAGCGCGGTGTAGGTCATGTTGATGCCGGCGCGCATCTGCTCGGGGGCGTCGAAGGCGAGCGCCATCTCCTCGCCCTTGACCGTCACCGCGACCGACAACGGCAGCAGGCCCGCCACCTCCTCGTTGTCGAACACGTCCTCGAAGCGCCAGGTCCCGTCGGGCATGGCCGCGATGGCCGCGCGCATCTTGCGTTCGGCGTAGTCCATCAGCGCGGCACCGGCTTGCAGCACCGTGTCGGTGCCGTACTTGGCGGCCAGCGCTTGGAAGCGCTGCACGCCGACGCGGTTGGCCGCCATCTGGGCGCGCAGGTCGGACAATCGCTCGGAAGGCACCTGGCAGTTCAGCAGGATCAGGTCCTGCACGTCCTTCTGCAGCTCGCCGCCGCGATAGAGCCGCACCGGCGGGATGCGCAGGCCTTCCTGGTAGATATGGGCATGCCCGCGATCGACGAAGTCGGCATGGTGGGCGAGGTTCACCGTCCAGGCGACCATGCGGCCGTCGACGAAGATCGGCTCGGCGACGACGATGTCGGGCAGGTGCGTGCCGCCGCCCTCGTAGGCATCGTTGCCGATGAAGGCGTCGCCCGGCCGGATGTCCTGGGTCGGATAGCGCCGCATGATGTGCTTGATGAGGTCGAGGAAACTGCCGAGGTGGATCGGGATGTGCTCGGCCTGGCACAGCGTCTCGCCGGCGGCGTTGAACAATGCCGTCGAGCAGTCGCGCCGTTCCTTGATGTTGGTCGAATGCGAGGCGCGGATCAGCGTCTCGCCCGTCTCCTCGACGATCGAAGCCATGGCGGCGCCGATGACCTCGACGGTGATCGGATCGAGGGATGTGGCATCGACCGTCATCGTATTACGCCCCAGGTAATCGACCGCTGCACGTCCCGGCCATAGCTTGCCTGCAACAACCCAAGGAGCAAGCCATGCCGTCGACCGCCATCCTCTCCACTCCCGCTGTCACGCCGGGCTGGACCGTCGACACCTTCCGGCGCTTCTGGGCGAAGCCCGACATCGCCGCCCTTCGCGCCATCGATCGCCTGTGCACGCAGGACATCGTCGGTTACTGGCCGCGGCCGATCGGTCTCGTGCGCGGCCTCAAACCCTATGCCGCGGTGATCGAGGACCTGCTGCTCACCATTCCCGATCTCTCGCTGCAGGTGCCGGACCACGCCACGTCGGGCGACCTCACTTTCGTTCGCTGGATCGCTACGGGGACCGCCTCCGATGGCCAGCGGTTTGAAGCCAACGGCTGCGACCGGGTGCGCATGCGTGGCCCGTTGGTCTGCGAGAACTACATCTTCTGCGACCACCCCTTCTTCGCCGCGGTAGCCGAACGCAACGCCCGTCGCGGTTCCTGATTGCCGGCTCATGTCGCCATCTCCAGGAGCAGGTTCAGATACGCATCCACCCGCGCCACCATTCCCGGCAAGACCAAGGTCGTCGCGTCCATCTGCTCGACAATGGCCGGACCGCTGAAGCGGTTGCCCGGGCGCAGCGCGTCGCGGGCATAGATCGGGCAGTCGACAAAGTCGCCGGCCTCGGCCAGCCACACGGGCCGCCGCTCAGTGATCGCGCCGGACGCATCCGCCCCGGCGTCGGGGTAAGCTCGAAGGTCGGCCTTGCGAACCGTGCCGGTCGCCTCCACGCGCAGCGTGACGATCTGCACCGGGTCCCCGTCGGCGGCGAAGCCGTAGCGCTGGCGATGCACGTCGGCGAAGCCTGCTGCCAGCGCCGGCGGTGTCGCCGTGGCAATCGCACCGTCGGGTACCGCGACGCTGAGCTCATAGTTCTGCCCGTGGTAGCGCATGTCGACGGTCCGCGTGATCTGCCGGTCGTCGGCGGCAATGCCCTCGTGCTCGAACCAGCGTTCGGCACGATCCGCCAGCGCCGCAAAACCGTCGGCGACGTCGCGCGTCGATGCTTCGGTCGCGGGCATCAGGCGCGTTGCCGCGAAGTCGGCGCGCAGGTCGGTCAGCAGCAGGCCCATGGCGCAAAGGATGCCGGGATTGGCCGGCACCAGCACGCGGCCGATCTCGAGCTCCTTGGCCAGCTTGGCGGCATGCAGTGGTCCCGCGCCGCCGAAGGCCATCAGCGTGTAGTCGCGCGGATCGTGGCCGCGCTGCACGGAGATGACGCGGATGGCGCGCGCCATGTTGGCGGTGACGACCGACAGGATGCCCTGCGCCGTCTGCGGCACACCGAGGCCGACCTGTCCCGCCAACCGCGCGACGGCGCGTTCGGCGAGGTCGCGGCGGATCCTCATGCGCCCGCCCAGCAGGTGTTGCGGATTCAGCGTCTGCAGCACCACGTTGGCGTCGGTGACGGCAGGCTCCTCGTTGCCCTTGTCGTAGCAGGCGGGACCGGGATCGGCGCCGGCCGAGCGCGGCCCCACCTTCAGGAGGCCGCCGCTGTCGATGTAGGCGATCGAGCCGCCGCCGGCGCCGCCCGTGTGGATGTCGAGCATCGGCGCCTTGATGGGATAGCCGTGCACCGTGGCCTCGGCCGCGAGCCGGCAGCGGCCGCCCTGCAGCAGCGCGACGTCGGTCGAGGTGCCGCCCATGTCGAACGTGATGAGATCCTCGAAGCCCGCCAGCCGGCCGATCGCCTGGGCGCCGACCACGCCCGTCGAGGGGCCGGACAGCACCGTGCGCACCGGCATCTCGGCCGCCGTCGCAAAGCCGATGACACCGCCGTTGGACTGCGTGAGATGCGGCGTCGCCGCCATGCCGAGCGCTTCCAGCCGCGGGCTGAGCCGGCGGATGTAGTTCTCCATCACCGGCCCGAGATAGGCGTTCAGCACCACCGTCGACAGCCGCTCGTACTCGCGGAACTCGGGCGCGATCTCGTGGCCGGCCGAGATGAAGGCGTCGGGCATCTCCTCGCGCAGGATCTCCACCGCGCGCTTCTCGTGGTCGGGACGGATGAAACCGTAAAGAAAGGACACGGCGACGGCCCTCACCCCGGCCTCCTTCAGCGCGCGCGCCGCCGCGCGCATCCGGTCCTCGTCGAGCGGCGTGTCGACCTCGCCGGTGTGGCGCAGCCGCTCGGGCACCTCCAGGCGCAGGTCGCGCGGCACCAAAGTGAGCGGCTTGTCGGCCTGGATGTCGTAGAGGTCGGGCCGCTTCTGGCGGCCGATCTCGAGCAGGTCCCGGAACCCGTCGGTGGTCACCAGGCCGGTCTTCACGCCGCGATGCTGGATCAGCGCGTTGGTCGCAACCGTGGTGCCGTGGCCGAAGTACACGATGGATGCCGCGGGAGCCTTCGCGTCAGGCACGACACGCCGCATCCCCTCCTCGACCCCCTGGGCGATGCCGCGCGAAGGATCATCGGGTGTCGACGGGACCTTCCACGTCTCGATCCGCCCCGCCTGTTCATCGAAGAGACAGATGTCGGTGAAGGTCCCGCCCGAATCCACGCCGACACGCCAACGCGACATGCAGGTCACTCGGCTGCTTGTCGAGCCGGCGGATGGACCGACGCATCGAGCGTCCTGGCGTAGACTTCCTGCCACGGCCTGTCGCTCTCGGGGCTCACGAAATAGCCGCTGCGCGCGCCGCGATAGACGTCGGGATCCTCGGCGCCGGGCGGCACGGTGCCGTTCTCGCCGAGCGCCCGCGCCGCGCGCAGCAGCCGGCGGCGCGTGCGGGTGATCATCTGGTCCGACGGCGCCAGATGCTCGTGGTCGAAGTCGGTGATGGGGCCCATGCTCTCGGTGATCGCCTGGTCCTGCAGGTGGATGCCGTCGATGCCGCTGTAGATGCGGTTGCTGCGCTGGGCTTCACGGTCCATGCCCCAGTCGTTGCTTTCGTCGAGGGCGAGCCGCCAGCGGCCCAGCCAGTCCGTGGTGTTGGGCAGCATTCTTATGCCGCCGCGGCCGGTGCCGCCGATCGGCGTGCCGTCCTTGAACCTGGGCTGCGGCAGGGCCTGCGCCGACTTGGCGTGCTTCCAGAAGATGAACACGAACATGCAGTGCCCGTCGTCGAGCGGCACCCAGGCGCGGGCATGCATGTGGCTGTCGAACTCGCCGTTGGGCGCCTGCGACCAGCAGGGGAACAGGAAGTTGGCGAAGCGCCAGTAGGTTTGGCCCGGCCCGGCGGCGCGATACCCGGCATATTGCGTACCCCACGGCGCGTCGGCGACATGGTACTGCGGCGCCCGGTTGGTGATGGTGAAATAGAACGGATCGGTCTCGGGCACGTCCGCAGGGTCGACGTGACCGCCGTGCAGGAAGCCGAAATGGGCGGTGTCGATCTCGCCCTCCAGCGCCTGCAGCCAGCTGCAATTGCGCTGCATCATGTGGACGACGATCTCGTCCGGCGGCAGGTCGAGCACCTCGAAGGCCGGCAGCGATTGCGGCTCGGCTTCGCCCATGTGGACCCAGACCAGGCCGGCGCGTTCCATGACGCGATAGGCCTTGGCCTTGACCTTGTGCTTGAAGTCCTGGTCCTCGGTCACGTTCGGCATGTCGAGGCAGTTGCCGGCTACGTCGAACTTCCAGCCGTGATAGATGCAGCGCAGGCCGCCCTGCTCGTTGCGGCCGAGGAACAGCGAGGCGCAGCGGTGCGGGCAGCGATGGTCCATCACGCCGACGCGGCCGGCGCTGTCGCGGAACGCCACCAGCTTCTCGCCCAGCAGCATGAAGCGGGTCGGCGGACCGTCGCGCTCCAGCTCCGACGACCGCAGCGCCGGCAGCCAATAGTGCCGCATCAGGTTGCCCATCGGCGTGCCGGGGCCGACCTGGGTGCGTTCCGCGCCTTCGCTCGCTGTGGTCATTGGCTGCCTTGCAATGCTGGGTCGGCCGAGGATAGCGCCGCGTGGCGTGCCCGTGCAGTCCGTCGACAATAACTCAAGTCATTCACAGCGGCAACACGGCAGGAAGCACTGACAACAAAATTACATTCTTTCGCACCGTATAGGGGCACCGCTGGTGGTGCTGTCAGTGCTGTCACGCTAGCGGACCGCAGGCGCTGACTGCATCAATTCGCCCAGCGGCTGGCTGTAGAACTTGGCCATGCCGGTCGTGCCGTGGCCGCGCGTCTCGGCGCTGGCGGGAATAAGGAACAGGCGGGCGTTCTTGATCTGCTTCAGCGCCGCGTCGGTCAGCCCGGTTTCCGGCGGGTTGCGTTCGTCATCGGCGGCATTGATGACCAGCACGGCGGCCTTGATGCGACCGAGCCCCGGTGACGGATCGTAGTCGCCCGACGATTCCCACTGGTACAGATAGTCGTTGGCATCGGCGTTGGTGAGCGCGGCCAGCCGCTGGTCCAAGAGCTTGTCGGCGGCTTCGCGCGTCGGCGCCGCCTTCTGGTGAGCGAGCGTGCCGCCATTGGTGGCGATGTTGTAGAACACCGCCGCCGTCCGGAAGGCCTTGGGCTGGGTGGTGTAGTCGCCGCCCTTCCAATCGGGGTCGTTGCGGATGGAATCGACGATCAGCCGCCGCATCATCCAGTTGCGGCTGGCCATCGCGGTAGGCTGCGAGGCCATCGGCGCCAGCGCATCCATGAACTCGGGATACTTCACGCCCCACAGCCAGGTGTGCATGCCGCCCATCGAGTTGCCGATCACCAGGCGCAGATGGTCGATGCCGAGGCCTTCCTTCACCAGCCGGTAGTGGGCGTCGACCATGTCGGCGTAGTTGTACCTCGGGAACTTCGCCTTGAGCCCGTCCGAGGGTTTCGAGGATTTCCCGTGGCCGATCGAGTCGGGGAGGATGATGTAGTACTTGGCGGCGTCGAGCGGCTGGCCGGCGCCGAACAGCTCTCCGGCGAAGGCGGGCGTCAGCATGCTGGCCGCCGAGCCCGTGGTGCCATGCAGGACGAGGACCGGCTGCCCGGATGGATCGCCCACCGTGGTGTAGGCCAGGCGCAGCTCCGGCATGACCTCGCCGGTGTGGAACTTGAAGTCACGCGCGATCCATTCGCCGGTCTTCGGGGCCGGATAGTCGGCGGCGATCGCCGGCACCGCGAAGACCGCCGCAAGGAACGCGACGAAGATCCTGAGACGCGCCATTGAAGTCTTCTCCTGAAAGGGCCGCTTCTCAAAGAGTGCGCGCGCCGCGGACCAGGCGGCCGGGCAGCGCGCCGGTGAATTCGCCGTCGCGGTAGGTGACCTCGCCGCCGACGACGGTGGCGCGGTACCCCTCGGCCTTCTGCTCCAGCCGGCGGCCGCCGCCGGGCAGGTTGTGCACCGGGTGTGGAGCGGCGACGCTGAGGCGGTCGAGGTCGATCAGGTTGATGTCGGCCTTGTAGCCCATCGCCAGGCGGCCGCGATCGCCGAGGCCGACGGCGCGGGCGGGCACGTCCGTGAGCTGCTGCACCGTCCAGGCGAGCGGCCAGCGTTCGCCCTTGCGGTCGCGCGTCCAGTAGGTCAGCGCGTGCGTGGGATAGCTCGCGTCGCAGATCAGGCCGTAATGCGCACCGCCGTCGCCCAGCGCCATCACGGTGTTCTCGTGGCGCAGCATGCTCGCCATGTTGGCATCGGAGCAGTCGGTGTAGTTGGCGCCGGGGTGGAACAGGATGGTGCGGCCATCGCCCGACACCAGGAGATCGTAGGCGAGTTCCAGCGGCGTGACGCCGCGTGCCGCGGCCCGCGCATCCAGCCGCTCGGAGGCGGGCGGCGTGTAGTTCGGCGGATCGCCCAGCACGAACATGTTGGCGACATTGCGCATGAAGGCCAGCATGTTCGGGTTGCTGTAGACCGGCTCTTCCTCGAGAAGCCGTGCCCGCATCGCGGGATCGCGCAGCCGCTCGAGCTTCGCCGCAAGCGGCAGGCCCTCGACCGCGCGATAGCTCGGGCATGTCGAGAAGGGATGGAACGACAGCTCCAGCCCGTAGAGGATCGCCACCGGTCGCGCCGCCACCTGGCCCTTGATCGGCAACCCGTCACGGTTGGCTCGCTCGACCTCCTCCAGAAGCGTCTTCCAGCGGCCGGGATAGAGCGACAGGTCGAGCAGCGTGAAGGAAAGCGGCCGACCCGAGATCTCCACCAGGCGGCGCAGCATGGCGAACTCGGTCGAGCCTTCGGGCGTCGCATCCTGGAAGTCGTCGAGAAGCTGGATCACGCCCTTGCCGGCGCGACGCATGCCCCGCGCGATCGCCGCCAGCTCCTCCTCGGCGGCGGTGATGGTGGGCGTGAGCGAGCCGTCGGGCGTGCGATGGAACAACGAGCGCGAGGTGGTGAAGCCGAGCGCACCGGCCAAAAGCCCCTCCTCCACCAGCGACGCCATCGCCGCCATGTCGGCCGTCGTCGCGGGCTCGCGGTCGACGCCGCGGCGGCCCATCACGAAGACGCGCAACGGCGCGTGCGGCACCTGGGTGGCGAAGTCGATGTCGCAGCGGCGCTGCGACAGGGCGTCGAGATACTCCGGGAAGCTCTGCCAGTTCCACGGCACGCCCTCGCGCATCACCAGCTCCGGAATGTCCTCCACGCCCTCCATGACTTTGATCAGCGTGCTACGGTCCTGCGGCCGGCAGGGCGCGAAGCCCACGCCGCAATTGCCCATCAGCACGGTGGTGACGCCATGGCCCGAGGACGGCACGAAGCGCTGGTCCCAGGTGGCCTGCCCGTCATAGTGGGTGTGGATGTCGACGAAGCCCGGCGTCACGGCGAGGCCCTTGGCGTCGAGCTCCTCCCGGCCGGCGCCGGCGATCCGGCCAACGGCTGCGATGCGGCCATCCTGCACGGCGACGTCGGCTTCGCGCGCCGGGGTGCCCGTGCCGTCGAGCACGGTGCCGTTGCGGACGACAAGATCGAACTGAGCGGCCATGGCATCTCTCCTCGGGCAGACGATGCGGCGCGACCCGACGAAACTGCCACCGGCGAACCAGTCCCGCAAGCCGGCGATCCCCTGTAGGATTTCCGATCCGATGGCAAAGGTCGCATCATGAAATTCGCCCGCTTCGAGATCGGCGTCGATATCGGCGGCACCTTCACCGACATCGTCTGCCGCGAGCGAGGCGGCGCGCTCCATGTCCTCAAAGTGCCGACGACCCGAGGCGACCCCAGCCAGGCGGTCATCAAGTCGATTGCCGAGCTTGCCGAACGCTGGGGCGTCGCCGCCGACCGGATCGAGCGCTTCGCGCACGGCACGACGGTCGCCACCAATGCCGTGCTGGAGCGCAAGGGCGCGCGCATCGGGTTGCTCACCACCGCGGGCTTCCGCGACGTGCTGGAGATCGGCCGACAGCTGCGCAACGACGTCTATCGCGTCATCCTCGATCCGCAGGCGGCGGTTTTCCTGGCGCCACGGCGCTACCGGCGGGAGATACCCGAACGCCTCGATGCGTCCGGAACGGTCCTGACGCCGCTCGACGAGGCCGCCGTCGTGCAAGCGGCGGACGAGCTGGTGCAGGAAGGCGTGGAAGCGCTCGCGATCTCCTTCCTGTTCTCGTTCCGTAACCC
>JAEWIV010000200.1 GCA_023386865.1 Pseudomonadota bacterium | reverse complement strand
GCTGGTGGGGGAGAACCTGCCGGAGCGCGACCGCGCCGCGCTGGTCCGCGAGCGAGGCATCGTCGTCGAGCCGGCCCGGTCGGACTTCATGACGCTTCTGCGCAATGCCACGCTTTCGATCTCCCAGGCCGGCTACAACACGACCATCGAGACCCTGTGCTGTGCCGACCGCGCCGTGCTCGTGCCTTTCGCGACGGAGCGCGAGACCGAGCAGGCGGATCGCGCCCAGGCCCTGGCCGAGCGGGGGATGGTGGCGGTGGTGCCGCCGGGCGGCCTGACGGAGCAAAGCCTGGCCGATGCCATCGCTCGCGCGCTCGCCGGTCCATCGTTGAAGAGCTTCCCGCCGTGCGACGTCGGTGGCGGCGCGAAGACGGCGGCGCTATTGCATCGCCTGGTGGCTTCATGAGCACCTGGACCGACCTTTCGGACGAAGCGGCGCGCTGGTCGCAGGCCGGGCGTATTGCCGATCTTTGGTGGCGTGACGACGATGCCGTCGATGTCGGCCCGGCGCTCGAGCGGCTGCTGGCGATCCATCGCGATACCGGCGTGCCCGTGGCGCTCGCCATCGTGCCGGCAAAGGCGACGCAGGCGCTTGCCGATCGGCTGGCGGCCGAACCGGGCGTCGACCTGCTGCAGCACGGCTATGCCCACGTCGATCACGCGGCAGCGGGTGGCAGGAAGATCGAGCTGGGCATGGAGCGCCCGGCGATGCTGGTGCTGGGCGAGCTCGGCACCGGTCGCATGGCGCTCGAACGGCTGTTCGGCGCGCGCCCCCTGCCGGTGCTGGTGCCGCCCTGGAATCGCATAGCGCCGGCCCTGGTGCCGACCTTGCCGGAGATCGGCTTCGCCGGTCTCTCGACCTTCGGTGCGCGGCGGCGGACGCATCCGGCGCGCGGGCTGCTCGAGGTCAACGCGCACGTCGATCTGATCGACTGGAAGGGCAGTCGCGGCTTCGTCGGCGAGGCGGCCGCGCTGGGAGCGCTGGTTTCCGCGCTGTCTTGCGCCCGCGTGTCCGGCGAGCCCGTCGGCATCCTCAGCCACCATCTTGCGATGGACGGCGGGGCGTGGGATTTCCTAAGGTCGATGTGGCAAAAATCACTGAAAATGCCAGGGCTTCGCGTTCGGCCGGCACATGAAGTATTCGCAACGGGAGGGGAGGACCGCGGTTGAGTTCAGCCGATCTGCGCTATCCGCGTCAGACCCTGCTGGCCGACTACGGGCGCGCCGCGGCGGGCGTGCTGCTGTGCGGCGCGCCCCTGCTGCTGCTCGACGTCAATCGCTGGCTGGCGGCGATCCTGCTGCTGGGCTTCGTGCTGTTCGCCGTGTTCCTGGCGCGCACCGCGTTGCGTCACCACACCCGCTACGTGCTCGGTCCCGACACGCTCTGCGCCGACGGGCCGGCCGGCACCCTGGTCGAGTGGAACAGGCTCGACCGGCTGAAGCTCAGCTATTTCTCGACCAAGCGCGATCGCAGCGACGGCTGGATGCAGCTCAGTGTCGGGTCGGCCGGCGCGCGCACCGTCAAGCTCGATTCTTCGCTCGACGGCTTCCATGATGTCGTCGAACGCGCGGCGCGCGCCGCGGAAGCGACCGGCCTGCCGTTGAGCGAGACGACGCGGGCCAACCTCAAGGCGATGGGCATCTCGGTAGCGGGGCAGGAAGAGAGAGTATGAAAGAGCTGCTGCGCGTCGAGGACCTGACCATCGACTTCGGCGTCCACGAAGGCACGTTGCGCGCCGTCGATCACGTCTCCTTCCGCCTGCCGCCCGGCGGCACGCTGGCACTGGTCGGCGAATCGGGCTCGGGCAAGTCGGTGTGCAGCCAGGCCATCATGGGCCTGCTGCCGCGCACCGCGACCATCTCCTCGGGGTCCATCCTGTTCGACGATCCGCGCGGCGATGCCGAGCCGATCGACATCGCCAAGCTCGATCGCGCCGGACCGCAGATGCGGACGATCCGCGGCGGCGCCATCTCCATCATCTTCCAGGAGCCAATGACTTCGCTGTCGGCGCTGCATACGGTGGGCGACCAGATCGGCGAGGCGGTCGAGCTGCACGGCGGCGGCGGGCACTTCAGCAACATCCATTCGCTCGGTGACCAGATCTCCGAGGCCGCCCAGCTCGCCGGCCGCAAGCTCACCCGCGTCGAGATCGAGACGCTGACGGTCGACATGCTGCGTATGGTCGGGTTCCCGGACCCGAAGCGCGCGCTGCGCACCTATCCCTTCGAGCTCTCGGGCGGCCTGCGCCAGCGCGCCATGATCGCCATGGCCCTGGTCTGCCGGCCGGCGCTGCTGATCGCCGACGAGCCCACGACGGCGCTCGACGTCACCATCCAGGCGCAGATCCTGCGCCTCATCAAGGACCTGCAGGGCGAGCTCGGCATGGCCCTCCTGATGATCACCCACGATCTCGGCGTGGTCGCCAACGTGGCCGACGACGTCGTCGTGATGTATCGCGGCAAGGTCGTCGAATCGGGCGACCTGCGCGACATCTTCCGCGACCCGCAGCATCCTTATCTGAAGGCGCTGCTGCATGCCGTGCCGCGCTTCGACATGGCGCCGGGTGAGCGCCTGGTGCCGATCCGCGAGATCACCGCGGCGACGGGCCACCTCTTGAAGGAGAAGGCGGTTTCCAAGCCGACCGACACCTTCAATCCTGATGCGCCGGTCCTCAAGGTGCGCCACCTCTCCAAGACCTTCAAGATCCGCAAGGCCGACACGCTGTTCGAGCAGCTCACCGGTGGCGGCACCACGCGCATCGTGCGCGCCGTCAATGACGTCAGCTTCGACGTCGAACGCAACGAGTGCCTGGGCCTAGTGGGCGAATCGGGCTGCGGCAAGACCACCCTCAGCAAGATTCTCATGCGCGGCATCTCCGCCGATCCCAACGAGGGCGCCGGGCGCGTCGTGTTCGACGACTGGGGCCGCAAGATCGATGTGCTGTCGCTCGAGGGCGCCGATCTCGACCGTTTCCGCACCAAGCTCCAGTTCATCTTCCAGGACCCGTTCGGCTCGCTCAATCCGCGCATGACCGTGTACGACATCCTGGTCGAGCCCCTGGTCATCCATAAGATCGGTGACGATGCCTACCGCCGCGAGATGGTGAGCGAGCTGATGGAGATGGTCGGCCTCGACCGCCGGCACCTGAGCCGCTACCCGCACTCCTTCTCCGGCGGCCAGCGCCAGAGGATCGGCATCGCCCGCGCCCTGGCGCTGCGACCCGACATGGTGATCTGCGACGAGCCGGTATCGGCGCTCGACGTCTCGATCCAGGCGCAGATCCTCAATCTGCTGAAGGATCTGCAGAAGCAGCTCGGCCTCACCTACATGTTCATCTCGCACAACGTCGCGGTCGTCGACTACATCGCCGACCGCATCGCCGTGATGTGCGCCGGCCGCTTGGTCGAGCTGGCGCCGGCCGGCGAGCTGTTCAAGAACCCGATCCATCCCTACACCAAGGCGCTGCTGTCGGCCGTGCCCATGCCCGATCCCGACGCCCGCCTCGATCTCGGCGCGCTGATGGAAGGCAAGGCGTCGGATCCGACGGCGTGGCCCCTGCCGTTCCGCGACGATCCCACCAACCACGTGTTCTGGACCGAGATCTCGACCGGGCACTACGTGCGTGTCGCGCGGGGAGGACTGTAGCCATGCTGCGCTTCATCGTCCGCCGCATCCTCCTGATGATCCCGACGCTGTTCATCATCAGCGCGCTCGTCTACTTCATCATCGACCTGCCGCCGGGCGACTGCGTCACCGCCCAGGTCGACGAGCTGCTGTCGCGCGGCGATCCCGACGCGCTGCGCCGTGCCGACGAGCTGCGCGCGATGTACAACCTCAACGATCCGCTGTGGCTGCGCTATCTCGATTGGGTCGAAGGCATCTTCCGCTGGGATTTCGGGTTGTCGTGCCAGGACACCGTGCCGGTGCGCGAGCTGATCGGCGAGCGGCTGGCCCTCACGATCGTGATGGAATCGGCGACAATCGTCTTCATCTGGGTCGTGTCGTTCGTCATCGGCGTCTACGCCGCGACGCACCAATACAAGCTCGGCGACTATGTCGCCTCGTTCATCGGCTTCGTCGGCCTCGCCGTGCCGAACTTCCTGCTGGCGCTGGTGCTGCTCTATGTCGGCAAGGTCTATTTCGGCCTGTCGATCGGCGGCTTGATGGATCCCGAATACATCGACCAGCCGATGAGCTGGGGCAAGGCCGGCTCGATCGTCCAGCACCTCGTCATCCCGGTGATCGTCATCGGCATGTCGGGCACGGCCGGCATGATCCGCCGCCTGCGCGCCAACCTGCTCGACGAGCTGCAGAAGCAATATGTCGTCACCGGCCGCGCCAAGGGCCTGCCGCCGCTGCGGCTGCTGATCAAGTATCCGTTGCGCCATGCCATCAACCCCTTCGTCGCCGACATCGGCGGGCTGCTGCCGGACGTGATCTCGGGCTCGGTCATCGTCTCGGTCGTGCTGTCGTTGCCGACCACCGGCCCGATGCTGCTGGGTGCGCTCAAGACCCAGGACGTCAACCTCGCCGCCACCTTCCTGCTGTTCGTGGCGACGCTGACGGTGATCGGCATGCTGATCTCGGACCTGGCGCTGGCCGCGCTCGATCCGCGCATCCGCTTCGGCGCGACTTCCGAAAAGTAGGGGTGGTGCCATGACCGACCAGACCACTCCCTCGTCGAGCCCGCGCTCGCCGCACTTCGTCAACAAGGAGCCGTGGGATCCCTATGTCTCCGAGCGACTGACGGCCGATCAGGAAAAGTACTACATGGCCGGCCAGTGGAAGCTGATGTGGTGGCGCTTCCGCCGCCACCGGCCGGCGGTGGTTTCGGCCGTCTTCCTGGCGCTGATGTATTTCTCGACGCTGATCAGCGAATTCATCGCGCCCTACGACCTGCATACCCGCCATTCGGCCTACATCTTCGCGCCGCCGCAGCGCGTGCACTTCATCCACGAAGGCCAGTTCCTCGGGCCGTTCGTCTACGCCCTCAAGACCACGCGCGACATGGAGACCCTGCAGCGCGTCTACACGGCCGACACGACCCGGCCTCAGCAACTGCGTTTCTTCTGCCGCGGCGACACCTACGAATTCTGGAACCTCTTCGAGATGGACTTCCATTTCGTCTGCCCGCCGGAGGGCAGCAGCTTCTTCTGGCTCGGCACCGACCGCCTGGGTCGCGACATGTTCAGCCGCATCGTCTATGCCGCGCGGATCTCGCTCACCATCGGCATCTTCGGCATTGCGCTCTCCTTCGCGCTCGCCCTCATCCTGGGCGGACTGGCGGGCTACTACGGCGGCTGGGTCGACAGCGTCGTCCAGCGCATCACCGAGATCATCAAGAGCTTCCCCCACCTGCCGCTTTGGCTGGCGCTGTCGGCGGCGCTGCCGGTCACCTGGTCGCCGCTGCTGGTCTATTTCGGCATCACCATCATCCTGGCGTTGCTCGACTGGCCGGGGCTCGGGCGCGCCGTGCGCTCCAAGCTCCTGTCGTTGCGCGAGGAAGACTATGCCGCGGCCGCGCAGATGATGGGCGCCAAGCCGGGTCGCATCATCGGTCGCCATCTGTTGCCGGGGTTCATGAGCCATCTCATCGCGTCGGCCACGCTTTCCATTCCCTCGATGATCCTTGCCGAGACGGCGCTGAGCTTCCTGGGCCTGGGCCTGCGGCCGCCCATCACCTCGTGGGGCGTGCTCCTGAACGAGGCGACCGATATCAACGTCGTGGCGGTGAACTGGTGGCTGATGCTTCCCGTCATCCCCGTGATCCTGGTCATCCTGGCCTATCAGTTCATGGGCGACGGCATGCGCGACGCGGCGGATCCCTACGGCTGATGAGCCGGCGGCTTTGCTGCCTCGCGAGGCGCTGCGATCAAGCCTTTGAGACGACGCCTAATTTTCCTAATTCGCACCACGATTGGGTGTGATTGAAAAATCACACTTTGGCCCTATTTGGGTCTAGCGACGGCCATCGGGGGTTTCCATGTTTGTTTTGTATCTCCCCCGAACGTGGTCCCCCCAAAGCCACGTTCTAGCCTCTTCGGAGGCGCTTGGGCCGTCTTCTCACTCTCCCCCGAGAAGACGGCCTTTTTCTTTTCAGCATGCTACGACGGCGCGGCATGGCGCCCCCTGTTCTCGATGTGGTGGATCTCGCCTGCCGTCGCGGCGGCAGGCCGGTCTTCCGCCGCCTTTCCTTCGCGTTGGCCGCTGGCGAGCTCTTGGCGCTGACCGGCCGCAACGGCAGCGGCAAGACCACGCTCCTGCGCACGCTGGCGTTGCTGGTGCGGCCCGAGGCCGGCACGATCCGGTGGCAGGGCACCAACGTGGCCGACGATCCCGAAACGTGGCGCGGCCGCCTGGCGTGGCTCGGCCATCTCGACGGTCTCAAGGGCGATCTTACGGTGCGCGAGAACCTTCTG
>JAEWIV010000024.1 GCA_023386865.1 Pseudomonadota bacterium | reverse complement strand
CTTTCCGACTTCTCCGGCGGCAAGCAGGCCGCCGTCATCGGCCGCCGGGAGCGGATCGATGCGCTGAGTGCCGCCTTCCTCAATGCCGCCGGCGCCAACGTCTTCGACTATTGCGACACCCATCTGCCGACGGTCGTTCACCCCACCGCGCCGCTGGCACCCGCCCTGCTGGCGCTGGCCGAGCTCCGGCGCGTGACGGGCCGCGAGCTGCTGGCCGCCTTCGTGCTCGGCTTCGAGATCGAATGCCGCGTCGGCGCGGCGGTCTCGCCCGGCCACTATCCCAGGGGCTGGCACATCACCTCGACCTGCGGCGTGTTCGGGGCCGCGGCGGGCGCGGCAAGGCTGCTGGGGCTCCGGGCCGAGCAGGTCGCGTGGGCGCTGGGCGCCGCCGCGCCGCAGTCGGCGGGGCTCTGCGAGTGCCTGGGCTGGCCGGCCAAGAGCGTCAGTGTCGGCAACGCCGCGCGCAACGGTCTACTCTCTGCCCTGCTGGCGGAGAAGGGGTTCTCGGGCCCGGCCGAGCCGATCGCCGGCGCCCAGGGCTGGCTGGCGGCGATGGGCGAGCCGCCCAACTGGGCGGCGTTCGAGGGGTTGGGCAGGAGCTGGGAAGTGAACGAGAACTCGATCAAGCCCTATCCCGCGGGCTTCGTCATCCATCCGCTACTCGACTGCGCGCTGGACTGGCGGCGCCAGAATCCCGGTGCGACCGTCGAACGCGTGGCCGTGCGCGGCAATCCCCTGCTCCTGCAACGCACCGACCGGCGCGAGGTCGCGACCGGCCGCGAAGCACAGGTGAGCCTGCAGCATGCCACCGCCGCCGCGCTGGTGCTGGGCAAGGCGGGTCTGGAGCAGTTCACCGATGCCTGCGTGAACGACGCCGCGGTCAAGGCGATGCGGCGCAGGATCGACGTCGCGGCCGATCCCGCCATCTCGACCATCGCCATCGAGGTCGACTTCTTCACGGCCGACGGCAAGAAGCACACCACCTCGACCAAGGCTGCGCGCGGCAGCACCTCCAATCCGCTGAAGGATGTCGAGATCGAGCAGAAGCTGGTCGACGAGGCAAGGAGCTGGCGGGCCGATCACGACATCCGCCCGCTGATCGACGCGGTGTGGACGCTCGACAAGAGCGACGACGTATCGACTCTGGCGGCGCTGACCGTGCCGCGTTGACGTCGGCTATTCCACCGTCACCTTCGCCGCCGCGGCGACGGCCTTCCAGACGGCGATGTCCTTCTGGACGAAGGCGGCGAATTCCTCGGGCGTGTTGCCGACGGCCTGCATGGCCTGGTTAGCGAGCAGCTCGCGCGTCGCCGGATCCCTGACCGCCTTCGCCATCTCCTCGTTGAGCTTCCTGACAACTTCCGCCGGCGTCTTCGCCGGCGCCAGGATGCCGTGCCACGCCAAGGCCTCCAAGCCGGGATAGCCGCTCTCGGCCACCGTCGGCACCTCCGGCGCCACGGGTGAGCGCTCGAGACTGGTGACGGCGAGCGCGCGCAGCTTGCCGGACTTGATGTGGGGCAGCACGCTGATCGGATCGCCGAACACCATGGTGAGCTGCCCACCCAGCAGGTCGCCGACCGCCAGCGCCGTACCGCGATAGGGCACGTGGGTCATCTTGATGCCGGCCTTGCCGTTGAACAGCTCGGCGACGAGATGATTGGCCGCCCCGACACCGGTCGAGCCGTAGTTCATCGCGTCGGGCTTGCTCCTCGCCAGAGCCACGAGCTCCTGCAGCGTCTTCGCCGGCAGCTCGGCATTCACCACCAGGATGTAGGGATACGCCGTCGTCATGGTGACCGGCACGAAGTCCCTCACCGGATCGTAGGCGAGGCTCTTGTAAACGGCGGGATTGATCGAGATCGGCCCCGACTGGCCGAGCAGCAGCGTGTAGCCGTCGGGCTCGGCCTTGGCGACCTGCTCGGTGCCGAGGATGGCGCCGGCGCCACCCTTGTTCTCGATCACGAAGACCGCGCCGGTATTGTCGCTCACCTTGCGGGCGACGATGCGCGCGACGGCGTCGGCACCGCCGCCCGGCGCATAAGGCACGACGATCTTGACCGGCTTGGTCGGATAGTCGGCCCCGACGGCTGCGCCGCCGCTGCAGGTCAGCGCGAGCGCAAGAGCCAGCGCCGCCCGCCGCCGCATCGACTTCACCTCTAGGCGTCCACCTTTGCCGCCTTCTTGATGTTGGAGCGTTTGATGCGGTCGAGGTTGGCGCCCTCGATGCGCACCAGCTTGGTGAGCCCGTCGCGCTTGGGCGAGTGGACCACCCCGACATCGTAGAAGTGCGCGTCGCCCGGCTTCAGGACATAGACCCGCTCCGGCTCGACCAGCGTCGGGTTGGTGCCGTCGCCCTGGCGCACGATCTTCCAGTCGGTCATCTCGGTGTCGCCGACCGCCAGGCCGTAGATCGCCCAGCTCGAGCCGTGATCGTGCGGCTCGCCGTGCGCCGGCTTCTCGTAGACATGGCCGCAGACGCAGAAGCCGAGCTCGGGGTCCTCGTACAGGACCTTGCGCGGCTTGCAGTCCTCGGCGCGCAGATGCTTGTCGACGAAGTCCTTGTCGCGCAGGACCTTCGAGACGAGCTCGACGACGGCATGCTTGCCGCCGGCTCCGGAATCCGCCTTCAGGGCCGCGCGGATATCGGCGCTCAGCTGCTCGAGCGTATAAGGCATGGAATCCTCCGTGAGTGTTGGCCGAAGTCTATCTCAGGCGGCGGGCTTGTGTCCCACCACGCAGTGCATGGGATGGGCCATGAAAAGGAGACCCTCGCTCGCCGCGACGTCGCGGGCAGCCTGCCAGGCCGCCATCTCCGGCGGCGAAAGCTGCGCCGTCAGATGATCCTCGCGATAGCGCCAGATCGGCCCCTCCGGGCGGTCGAGAGTCACCAAGCAGGGGAAGCAGGTGAGATCGCGCAAGCCCGCCCGTCGGGCGCGACGATAGAGGCTGGCATCGGCGACGCCCCGGACGCCGACCGACTGCGGCGGCGTCGTCGCCCGCTGGCGCAACGCCTCGGGCACGTCGGCGCTCCACCATTGCGGCAGGTCGATCGACCGCACGATCACGCCGATACGTCCGCCCGGCCGTGCCACGCGCATCATCTCGCTGAGCGCCCGGTCGGCATCGCATTCCTCCAGCACCGTTACAGAGAAGATGCAGTCGAACGATGAATCGGCAAATGGCAGCGACTCGGCGTTGCCCGGCGCGAAGCGGATGAGGCCATCGACGCCGTCCCCCTTGGCCAAAGCCTCGGCCTCCCGCAGCAGGAAAGGATTGGTGTCGATCGCCGTGATCGGGTTGCCCTTGCCCAAGCGCCGCGCCAGCAATCGATCGAGCGATCCCGCGCCGCAGCCGACATCGAGAATCGCCTCGCCGGCCTTCGGCATCATCAGGTCGATCAAGGTCCTGAACATCGCCTGATAGGTCGGCGCACGGGCGCGATCCTCGAGCGTCGCCACCCCGCCGAGATGCGCTCCGCCCAGGGTGATGACCGTGAACTGCCGCGCCAGGCGCTCGACCGCCGGCGCCCATTGCGACGGCGCGAGGAAGAACGGCAGCAACACCAAGGCCGGTCCCGTGCCGTCGATGCGATACGAGATGCCGGCGTGAACGCCTTCCCGCGACGGGCTGGACGGAACGTCGCTCTCGAGTTTGCCGAGGAAGCCTGACATCGCCTGGACGATCTCGTCCGTCCGGTCTGCGACGACATCGGCCCAGCCCGGCGCGTCGTAGCCGCCGAGCACGATCCGCCGCGAGCCGGGCAGCCGCGTCTCGGCACGCGCGGTGACCTCGCCCGTCAGGCCGCCATCGCCGCTGATCATCAGCAGTCGCTCGGGCATCGCCGCGAAGGAAACCGGGTCGAGCCGGGTCGGCACGCAGAGCACGATCCCGGCCAGCCGAGAGCCGAAGCCCGCCGCGAACCCGGCAATGTCGCCCGGCATCTGGGTAGCGACGTGCGCGGCGCCGATGCCGAGATGGTCCCACAATGCGAGCAGTCGTTCGGTGGGCGTCATCTACTCGATCCCGTTGCGGCCATGACGAAGGAAAGCCGGTCGTCCGCTCAGCCGCTCGTAATAGGTCTCGACGTGGGGAAATGCCGGCCGTTCGAACGGTGTCATGAACCAGCGATTGACCGACAGCCCGATCGGGATGTCGGCCAGGGTGAACGCTGCACCGGCGACATGGCCGCCGGTCCGCGCGAGCTGGCTGTCGAGGATCGCCACCATGCGCGTCCACTGTTTCTTGGAGGCCTCTATCTCGCGCGCGTCGTGGAAGGCCGGGTTCCGGCGCACGATCGCCGAGAAGGCGTAGCGCCAGGCGCTGTTGAGCTCCGTCGCCTGCCAGTCGATCCAGCGGTCGACCTCGGCGCGTGCCTGAGGCTCGACCGGAAGCAAGGCATGGGCTGTCCATTTGTTGGCGAGATAGCGAAGGATGCTGTTGCTCTCCCACAAGACGAAATCGCCGTCGACGATCACCGGCACGAGGCCGTTGGGATTCTGCGCCAGCTGCGGCCCGTCGTCGGCCCGGGCATGGGCGATGCCGATCTCCTCGCAGGCCCACAGGACCTTGCGCACGTTGATCGACGAGGCCTTTCCCAGGACGCGAAGCATCACAGAAACGACAGGCCGCCGCTCAGCGCCACCGTCTGGCCGGTCATGTATTCGTTGCCGACCAGCATCATGACGACCTGGGCGCACTCCTCGGGCGTGCCGAAGCGGCCAAGCGGAATGCGCGACGCCGACGAGGCGACCGCGCCCACCATGTCGGTCTGGATCAGCGACGGCGCGACCGCGTTCACCGTGATGCCGTCCTTCACCAGCCGCGCCGCATAGCCGCGCGTCAGGCCTTCCAGCCCGGCCTTGGAGGCGTTGTAATGCGGTCCGACGCCGCCCGCGCCGCGCGCCGCTCCCGAGGAGATGTTGACGATACGGCCCCAACGGCGCCAGCGCATGCCGGGCACCACGGCCTGCGTGCAGAGGAAGACCGACTTCAGGTTGACGGCGATGGTGACGTCGAAGTCCTCCTCGGTCAGCTCGTCGATCGGCCGGCCGATGGCGATGCCGGCGTTGTTGATCAATACGTCGATCGGCCCCAGCTCACGCTCGACACCGGCCACCATCCCCTTGACCGCCGCGGCCTGCGAGACATCGGCGCCGACCGCGACCGCCCGGCCACCCTGGCCGTGGATCGCCGCGACCACGGCGTTCGCCTCGGCCGCCTTGCTCACGTAGTTCACCGCGACGGCGGCCCCGGCTTCGGCCAGCGAAACGGCGATGGCGCGGCCGATCCCGCGCGATCCACCCGTCACGAGCGCAACCCTGCCTTTCAGCACTGCCATCCGGCCCTCCCCGTATCGACCCCACCAGCCCGGCATGTTACCCGTTTACCAACGAACAGGAGCAACTGACATGGCTCGCTTGGGCTTCGGCGCGTTCCTCGCGCCCCATCATCCGATCGGCGAAAATCCCACCCTGCAGTTCCGGCGCGATCTGAAGTTCGTCGAGCATCTCGACGAGCTCGGCTACGACGAGTTCTGGTGCGGCGAACACCATTCTTCCGGTTGGGAGATGATCGCCTCGCCCGAGATGTTCCTGGCGGCGGCTGGCGAGCGCACCAAGCGCATCAAGCTCGGCACCGGCGTCATCTCCCTGCCCTATCACCATCCCTACAACGTGGCGCAGCGCATGGTGCAGCTCGACCACATGACCGGCGGCCGCGCCATCTTCGGCTCGGGCCCGGGCGCGCTGCCGTCCGACGCCCACACGCTCGGCATCGACCCGATGACCCAGCGCGACCGCCAGGACGAGGCGATCGGCATCATCCGCCGCCTGTTCAAGGGCGAGCGCATCACCCACAAGACCGAATGGTACACGCTGCAGGATGCCGCCCTGCAGCTGCTGCCGCTGCAGGAGGACATGGAGTTCGTCGTGGCCTCGCAGGTCAGCCCCTCGGGCATGACCCTGGCCGGCAAGTACGGCATCGGCATCATCTCGCTGGGCTCGATGTCCAGCCAGGGCCTGCTGTCGCTGCCGACCCAGTGGGGCTTCGCCGAGCAGGCCGCCGCCAAGCACGGCCAGAAGGTCGACCGCAAGAACTGGCGCGTCCTGCTCTCCTGGCACGTCGCCGAGACGCGCGAGAAGGCGCGCGAGGAGGCCAAGCATGGCCTGATGCGCTGGCACAACGAATACATCGTCGGCACCCTGCAGCGCCCGGGCGACAAGCCCTTCGGCTCGCCCGACGAAGCAGTCGACAAGACGGCCTTCGTCGACGGCGCCGCCTCGGTCGTCGGCACGCCCGACGACCTCGTGAAGGTCATCAAGTCGGTCTACGACAAGAGCGGCGGCTTCGGCACGGTGGTCGGCTTCGTGCACGACTGGGCCAACCCCGAGAACACCATGCGCAGCTGGGACATGGTGGCGCGCTACGTGATTCCCGAGATCAACGGCTACGTCACCAAGCTGCGCGAATCGCAGAAGTTCCTGATCGACAACCGCGCCGTGTTCGACCGTGCCGGCCAGGCCATCATGGCCAAGATCATGGAGAACAAGGACGCGGTCGAGGCGCTCAAGGTCACCACCGCGCCGCGCTTCGCGGCCGCCAACGCCGCCCTGCCCAAGCTCCTCCAGGAGAAAGAGGAGGAGCAGGAGAAGAAGGGCAAGCAGCAGGCGGCGGAGTGATTTGGAGCGCGGACCTCCAGGTCCGCATCAATGAGCATGAGCGGACCTGGAGGTCCGCGCTCCGGGACTAGGCCGGCCGAATCCAGATGGCGGTGTCGTGGAAAGCCGCCCCGCCGTTGGGCGGCACGGGGTCGGCGCCGATCAGCGTGTTGATGCCGACACGATCGAGATAGGCGCCGCTCGGCCAGTTGCCTTCGACGATGACCACGCCGGGCCGCGCAGTCAGCGACGGCCTCGCCTTCACGCGAACTTCGCCGCGCCCGTTGCCGAGCCGGACGACCGCGCCCTCCGTGACGCCGAGCCGCGCTGCATCCTCTTGGTGGATCAAGGCCCGCGGCTCGCCCTCGCGGCTGATCGAGCCCGGCGTCTCGGTGAACGTGGTGTTGAGGAAGGCCCGCGCCGGCGGAACGACCAGGCGAAACGGCAGCTCCTCGCTCGCCTGCTCGTAGTTCTCGAGATGGTCGGGCAGCGGCTTCAGGCCGGCATGGTACGGCCCGACAGCGGCCCAGTCGGGCTTGAAGTGGAAGCGGCCGTCGCTCGACGGGAAGCCGTCGAGGAAATGCGTGGCCTCGAAGCCGTCGGCAAAGTCGATCCAGCCGCGCGCCGCTACCTCCTCCCAGGTCCCACGCCCAGACGCCCGCAGCGTTGCATCCAGGATCTCGACGGCGGTCATTCGGAAGCTCGGCTGGTTGGAGCCGAGCCGCTGGGCCAAAGCGCAGACCAGCTCGTGATTGGTGCGGCAGTCCTCGTAGCGGTCGAGCACGGCCGGCCCGACGGTCAGGTGGGTGTGCCCCAGCCCGTAGTAGAGGTCGTCGTACTCCAGGAACATCGCCGCCGGCAGCAGGATGTCGGCGTATTTGGCCGTCGCCGTCATGAACTGCTCGTGCACGCAGGTGAACAGGTCCTCGCGGCCGAGCCCGCGCGCCACGGCGGCACTGTCGGGCGCGACGTTGGCCGAGTTGGCGTTCTGCATCAGCATCGCCATGACCGGAGGCCCGCCGGCCAGCGCGTCGGCCTCGCCGCACAGCACGGGCCCGATGCGCGACTGGTCCATAACGCGGCTCGCCGGGTTCATCATGTCGAGGCCCCACGCCAGCGTGGTGTCGAGCTTCCAGTTGTCCCAGGCCAGGAAAAAGGCGCCCCCGCCGCGGTGCCGCCAGGCCCCGGTGATTGCCGGCAGGCAGGTCACGGCATGCATGGCGGCCGAGCCGTTGCGTGTGCGCGTGAAGCCGATCCCAAGCCGCAGGAAGGACCGCTGGGTGCGGCCGTACAGGCGGGCGAAGTCGATGATCTCCGCGGCCGGCAACCCGGTAATCCCCGACGCCCATGCCGGCGTCTTGTCGGCGACATGCTGCTCGATGTCCGGCCCGAAGTCGGTGTAGCGCGCGAGGTAGTCGCGATCGGCAAACCCTTCCTTCAGCAGCACGTGCATCATGGCGAGCGCCAGCGCGCCGTCGGTGCCCGGCCGCAGCACCAGGCCGATGTCGGCCGCCTCGACCGTCGGCGTGCGATAGACGTCGATCACCGCCAGCTTGGCGCCGCGCTGCTTGCGCGCCTTGGCGATGTGGGTCATCGCATTGACTTGGGTCGACACGGGATTGCCGCCCCAGACGACGATGAGATCGGACTCCGCCATCTCGCGCGGGTCGGGCCCCAGCAGCTTGCCGACACCGGCGCGCCAGCCGGATTCGGCCGGCGTCATGCAGATCGTGGTCTTCTGGCGCGAATAACCGAAGGCATGGCGCAGGCGGTCGAGGCCCCAGCGCTGTACGACGCCCATCGTGCCGCCCGAATGGTAGGGCCACACTGCCTCGCTGCCGTGCGCCCGGGTGACGCGTGCGAAGGCTTCCGCCACCTCGTTCAGGGCGTCGTCCCATGAGATCGGCCGGAACTCGCCCCTGCCCTTCTCGCCTACCCGCTGCAACGGCTGCTTCAGCCGGTCGGGATGGTGCACGCGCTCGGCGTAGCGCGCGACCTTGGCGCAGACGACGCCGTCGGTATAGGTGTTGGCCGCCGCGCCACGGATACGACCGATGCGCGTCGACGACAGGCGCTCGACTTCCAGCGAGCAGGCGCTGGGGCAGTCGTGCGGACAGGCAGATTTCCAGAACTCCTTGCCCATCAGGGCGCCTCATAAGCCATGTAACGCGATATTCGCCATGTACCATCGGGCTGCCGGCGGAAAACGTCGAGTCCCGGTTCCCTCGTCTCAATGACTTGCGCAGAGCCGGCCTGCGAGACCCGCGAGGTCCAGACCAGACGCACGACCGCCATGTCGCCCGACACGATGATCTCCTTGATGTCGAAGGAATAGGTCAGCGTCTTCGACCGGTCCCCGAGCGCGCCATGCAGAGCGCTACACATGGCATTGTAGTCCCGTTCCGGGGTACCGCGAAAATCGTAGCGCAAGTCCGGGGCAAAAAGATCGCAGATACGCGAGGCGTCGCGCGCATTGAAGTCGGCGGTCCACCTCGTCAGGGCATCGCGAATGGCCTGTGCCGCCCCCGCGTCCGCTTGACCTGCGGCAGGCGAAGCGGCCAGCGCGCAACAACCCGCCGCAAAGATCGCGAGCGCGCGGCGCGTCATCGCGAGAACTCGACGATCGTGAGATCCAGCGGCAGGACCCGCGACAGGACCTGCGGCGGCGATACCGGCGTCAAGGTGAGCGGCGAGCCGGTCGCCTCGGCCTTGTCGAAATCGGCGGTGCCGGCCTTGTCGATGGCGGTCAACTTGAACGATTCGAAGACGTAGGGGATGCCATTCGACTGCAGCGGCGACGGACCGTTCATGACGTGAAGGTGAAGGTGCGGGGCCTGGCTGTTGCCGGTATTGCCCACCTTTCCCAGCACGTCGCCGCGCTTCACCTTCGCACCGGCCGTCACTGTCACGCTGCCGGGCTGCATGTGGGCATACAGCACAAAGGCGCCGCCGCCGATGTCCAGCACGACGAAGTTGCCGTCGGCCTGGTCGATGGTCATGCCCTGCGGCAGCGCGCCCGGCACCTGCTCCGGTAGGTCGTTGCGCGAGGACACGACGGTGCCGTCGGCGACGGCAAGGACGTCGCGGCCGTAGATCGTGTAGCTCGACAGCGCCTTGGTATCGCCTTTGACCAGGCGGTTCTCGGCGTCGATCTGCTCCCAATCGATGGCGAAGCGCTGGGCTAGGGCGAAATGCCCGTTCAGGGCCAGCAGGGCGCGCACATGGCGGATCGAATCGCAGCAGCCGTCGCCTGCGGCGTAGCCCACGCCGATCAGCGGCGCCCCGAGCACCACCAGAGGCCGATCCACGACCGGCGTCTGCGCCACGGTCGCTGCGAATTCGATCCCGGGCTGCACGAGGCGCAGCGAGACCCGGTGAGCGATCGCGCGCGGCAGGGCGTCGCCGGGCTCGAGCGCCACGTGCAGGAACAGCACGCCGAATTGGCCGACACCGAGCGCCGTCGCCTCCATGCCGCGTCGGCCGCCGATCGAGAAGCGCTTGGCAAGGCCCTCACGATCCAGGCTGAGGAGCAGCTTGCCGGACGGCTCGTCCAGGACCTCGACCTTCTCGAGCTCGAGGCCGCTTGCGGTCGTGTTGGCGATGCGCAGTTCGTACACCAGATGGCTTCGCCCGTCCGAGCCGTACGCCGGATTGGGCGCCCACAACACATCGGCGACGAACGGCGTGAGCTCCGGCTCCGCGGCCCTGGCCGATTCCGCAGCCGACGCTACCCACCCTGCAAGGATGGCAAGGACGGCGGCAAGGGTGCGCATCGCCATGGCCGCCTCAGATTTCGTCCACACCGAACGCCTTGCGCATGGCCGCGACACCCTCCTGGTGCGGCGTCCACAGACGGCCGCCGACCACGCCGCCATCGACCACCAGGTCGTGGCCGTTGATGAAAGTCGATTCGTCGGAGGCCAGGAACACGGCGGCATTGGCGATATCGTCGACGCTGCCGGCGCGCGGGATCGGCTGCATCTTGGCCATGATGCCCTTCATGCTCTCGGCGAAGGCGTCCGCCTTGTCGGGCGCCAGCCCGAGCGCCTTGGCGAAGATCCCGGTGGCGATCCCGCCCGGCGAGATCGAGTTGCAGCGCACGTTCATCTCGCCGAGCTGCATGGCGGCGCACACCGTGAGGTGGTTCACCGCGGCCTTGGCCGCGCCGTAGATCATCGAGGTCGAGTAGCCGGCTCGGCGGCCGGCCACGCTGCCGTTGTTGATGATGCTGCCCGAGCCCTGCTTCATCATGATCGGCGCGGCATGCTTCATGCCGAGCATCACCGAGCGCACGAGGGTGGCCATTGCCGCGTCGAAGCCCTCGACCGGAATGGTCTCGATGCCGCCGACCGGGGCCGGACCGCCGGCATTGTTGAAGAGGCAGTCGAGCCGGCCCCACTTGGAAAGGCAGGCGTCGACCATCGCCTTGACGTCGGGCTCGCTCGTGGCGTCGGCCTTCACGAACAGGCACTTGTCCTTGCCGACCGCGGCCTCGAGCGAGCGGCCCAGCTCCTCGCGACGGCCGGTCGCCACCACCTTTGCGCCTTCGCGGGCGAAGACCTCGACGGTGCGCCGGCCGATGCCGCTGGTCGCGCCGGTGACGATGGTGATCTTGCCGTCGAGCCTGCCCATGAGCGTCTCCGCATCTAAGTTTCCTCCCCCGTCTTACGGGGGAGGAATAATGAGGAGATCATGATACACCACAGCCAAACGAGGAGTAGCTGATGACGGTGTTGGGGATCATGGGCGGCAGCGGCATCTACGAGATCGCCGGCCTGAAGGACGCCGCGTGGCGGCGGATCGCCTCCCCGTTCGGCGAAACGTCGGACGAGTTCCTGTTCGGCGTGCTGAACGGGCTCGACGTGGTGTTCGTGCCGCGCCACGGCCGAGGCCATCGCCATTCGCCGACCTCGATCAACTACCGCGCCAACATCGATGCCCTGAAGCGCGTCGGCGTCACCGACATCCTGTCGCTATCGGCGTGCGGCTCGCTGCGCGAGGACCTGCCGCCCGGCCATTTCGTAGTGGGCGACCAGTTCATCGACCGCACCTTCGCGCGCGACAAGAGCTTCTTCGGCGACGGCTTCGTGGCTCATGTCTCGATGGCCCATCCGACCTGCAACCGACTGGCCCACGCGGTCCACGATTGCGCGCGGCAGGCGGGCTTTCCCGTGAAGTTCGGCGGAACCTACCTCGTCATGGAAGGCCCGCAATTCTCCAGCCTGGCCGAATCGCGGCTTTATCGCAGCTGGGGCTGCGACGTCATCGGCATGACCAACATGCCCGAGGCCAAGCTCGCCCGCGAGGCGGAGATCTGTTACGTCACCGTCGCCATGGTCACCGACTTCGACTGCTGGCACCCCGACCACGAACATGTGCAGGTCGCCGACATCGTGCGCGTGCTGCTGGACAATGCCGAGCGGGCCAAGACGCTGGTCACCATGGTGGCGCCACTGCTGAAGACGTCGCGGCCCGACATTTGCCCGCACGGCTGCGATCGCGCATTGGAGCACGCGCTGATCACGGCGCCGGCGGCACGCTCGGCGGAGGCGGCGAAGAGGCTCGACGCCGTGGCGGAACGAGTCTTGAAGGCCGGCTGATCTTCAGATCACCGGCGCCAGCCGGTGGGCGACCTGCGAGGCGTAGCGCGATGCGACCGGCAGGAAGGCTCGGAAATCGAGGTGGCTTTCGTTGCTGGCGAGATCGCTCAGGCAGCGCACATTGACGAACGGGATGTCATCGCCCCATCGATGGGCGACCTGGGCCACGGCTCCCCCTTCCATCTCCACCGCCTGCGCCGCGAACTCGGCGCGCAGGCGCCCGCGCAGCTGGTCGGAATTGACGAAGCCGTCCCCTGTCAGGATCGCTCCGAGATGCACCCCGGGCTGCCGCCAGCCGACGCCCACGGCCTCCGGCAGCGGCTCGAGCACCAGACCCTGCAGCGCCTCGCGGAGCCGGACGACCACGTCGGCGGTGAGCTTGTAGCCCGGCGTCCAATCGTGCCCGAGCGACGGTCGGCTGCCCGGCTGGATGGTGCGGAAGCTGTCGTCGCGCTGCACGCCGTAGTCGTGCTGGGTATTGCTGATCCCGACGACCACATCGCCGACACCAAAGGCCGGATCGAGACCGCCCGCCACGCCGCACATCAACAGCGCGCGGCAATCGAACCGGTCGAGCAGCAGCGCCGTCGCCACCCCGGCATTGACCTTGCCGGCGCCCGATTCGACGAAGACCGCGTCGCGGCCGGCGATCTCGCCGCGCCAGAAGGTCAGCCCGCCGATTTCCTGGGCGCGGCCCGATCTGTCGGACAAATGAGCGAGTTCCTCGGGCAAGGCCGATATGACGCCCAAAAGCCTGTTTGCCATGGGGGGATGGGTTATAACGGCGCCGCCGTCTTCGCAACCGAGGTCCGATGCCGTCTTCTCCGTTACCAACCGCTCACGCGTTGCGCGACGCCTGCAGCAGCCTGGCCTGCGATGCCGGGCGTGAGATCATGCGCATCTATGCCGGCGACCTCGGCGAACGAACCAAGGCCGACAAGAGCCCGGTGACCGATGCCGATCACGCCGCCGAGGCGATCATCGTGAAGGGCCTGCGCACGCTCACCCCCGGCACGCCGGTGGTCGCCGAGGAGGAGATGGCGTCCGGCCGCGTGCCCATGCTGGATGGCGGGCCGTTCTGGCTGGTCGATCCATTGGACGGCACCAAGGAGTTCATCAAGAGGAACGGCGAGTTCACGGTCAACATCGCCCTGATCGAGGCCGGCCGGCCGACGCTCGGCATCGTGCTAGCACCCGCGACCGGAACGCTGTGGCGAGGTGCGGCGAGCCTCGGTGCCGACAGGAGCGAGAAGGGCGGCGCGTTCACCGCGATCGCCACGCGCCGGCCGCCGGCCGCCGGTCTTACCGCCTGCGCCAGCCGCAGCCACGCGATCTACAGCGACCTCGATATCTGGTTCCGCAACAACAACCTGACGGTCGCCGACCGAGTGCAGGCGGGTTCGTCGCTCAAGTTCTGCCTGATCGCCGAGGGCAAGGCCGACATCTATCCACGCTTCGGGCCGACCAACGAATGGGACACCGCCGCAGGCCAGGGCGTGCTCGAGGCGGCGGGCGGCGAGGTCGTGACGACCGATGGCCGGCCGCTCGCCTACGGCAAGCCGGGCTTCGGCAATCCGCATTTCATCGCCCGCAGCAAGGCGGCCCGTTGAGCGTCAACGAGGCGGACATCGCGGAGGCCGCGCGCCTGATCCGTCTCGGCGAGCTCGTGGCCTTCCCGACCGAGACGGTCTACGGACTGGGTGGCGATGCCACCAATGAACGCGCGGTGGCGAGGATCTTCGAGGCCAAGGGCAGGCCGCAGTTCAATCCGCTGATCTCCCATGTCGTCGATGCCGGCGAGGCGCGACGCCTGGTGCGGTGGAACGAGACGGCCGACAGGCTCGCCGCGCGCTTGTGGCCGGGGCCGCTGACGCTGGTCCTGCCGCGGACCGGAGATTCACCGATCGCCCTGCTGGCGACGGCCGGGCTCGACACGGCGGCGATCCGCGCGCCGGCCCATCCCATCGCGCAGGCGCTGATCCGTGCCGCAGGCCGGCCGATCGCCGCCCCGTCGGCCAATCGCAGCGGCGCGGTTAGCCCGACTCGGGCCGAGCACGTCGCCGAATCCTTGGGCGAGCGGGTGAAGCTGATCCTCGACGGCGGTCCTTGCGAGGTCGGCCTGGAATCGACCGTTCTCGATCTCACGGCGTCGACGCCTACCCTGCTGCGCCCCGGCGGCGCCACCCGCGAGGCGATCGAGGCGGTGATCGGGCCAGTTGCCCTCAGCGACGCCATCCCGACCGGCGACAGCGCCCGCAAGTCGCCGGGCCAGCTCCACAGCCACTACGCGCCGGCCCGGCCGGTTCGGCTGAACGCGACCGGTGTGGCCGCCGACGAGGCCCTGCTCGCCTTCGGTCCGCGGCCGCTCGCCGGTGCGCGACAGGTGCTCAATCTCAGCGCCGAGGGCAGCCTCACCGAAGCGGCCGCCAACCTGTTCGCCTACCTGCGCGCCTTGGACCAGCCGGCCAACGCGCGCATCGCGGTCATGCCCATTCCGCAAACCGGGCTGGGGCTTGCCATCAACGACCGACTGCGCCGCGCGGCCGCGGATGACGGCACCGATGGCCGGCGGTAGGCTTCGTCAACAGAGAGGACAGATGCCCGACACCTTCGCCCCGCCCAGCATTCCCACCGTCCCGGTAACGGCGGCCGTGCTCGACGGCCTGCGCGCCATCGTCGGCGACAAGGGCCTGATCGTGGACGAGCAAGGCAAGGAGCCGTTCGTGCGCGACTGGCGCGGCACGCTGGTCGGCACGGCCGCCGTCGTGGTGCGGCCGGCCACGACCGAGGAAGTCTCGAAGGTGGTGAAGCTCTGCCACGAGCATGGCATCGCCATCGTGCCGCAGGGCGGCAACACCGGCCTGATGGGCGGCGGCACGCCCTACCCCACGCACGCAGGCATCCTCCTGTCGCTTGGCCGCATGAACAAGGTGATCGACGTCGATCCCGTGGGCTACACCATGACAGTCGAGGCGGGTTGCGTGCTGCAGACGCTTCAGGAGACGGCGGCGAGCCATGACCGGTTCTTCCCGCTCAGCCTCGGCGCCCAGGGCTCGTGCATGATCGGCGGCAACCTGTCGACCAACGCCGGCGGCGTGCAGGTGCTGCGTTATGGCAATGCGCGCAACCTCGTGCTCGGGCTGGAGGTCGTGCTGCCCAGCGGCGACGTCTGGAACGGCCTGCGTTCGCTCAAGAAGGACAACACCGGCTACGACCTGAAGCACCTGTTCATGGGCGCCGAGGGCACACTCGGGATCATCACCAAGGCCGTACTGAAACTGTGGCCCGCGCCCAAGGACGTGGCGACGGCCTGGCTGGCGGTGCGCGATCCGCAGGCCGCGATCGAGATCCTGTCGGAAGCGCATGCGGCGTCGGACGACAATGTCGGCTCCTGCGAGCTGATGAGCCGTGCCGGCACCGACGTCGTGCTGCGCCACATCCCGGGCGTGCAGGATCCGCTCAAGGCCGACACCGACTGGTTCCTGCTGCTCGAATGGTCGTCGTCGCGGCCCAAGGCCGAAGGCGCCGAGGGCATGTCCGAGAAGATGGAGCAGTTCCTCGCCGAGCAGTTCGAGAGCGGCCGGGTGCTCGACGCGGTCATCGCCCAGAACCAGGCGCAGGCGCGCAACATGTGGACCATCCGCGAGTCGGTGGCGCCGGCCTCGCGCGCCGAGGGCGGCGGGCTGAGCTACGACGTCTCGGTCTCGACCTCGAAGGTCCCGGCCTTCATCGACAAGGGACTGAAGGCGGTGCTGGAGGTCCTGCCCAGCATCCGGCCCTATCCTCTGGGCCACATCGGCGACGGCAACATCCACTTCTCCTTCATGTCCCCTGTCGGCATGGACCGCGAGACGATGCGCCAGTACGCACCCGCCATCACGCGGGCGGTGAACGACCTGGTGCGCGACATGGCGGGCTCGATCTCGGCGGAGCATGGCATCGGCATCGACAAGATCGACGAGCTGGCGCACTACCGCAGCAAGGTCGAGCTCGACACGATGCGGGCGCTGAAACGCGCGATCGACCCGAAGAACATCATGAACCCTGGCAAGATCTTGCGGCTGTGAGCGACTTCATCGACAAGCTGCGCGGCATCGTCGGCGAGCGCGGGCTGATCACCGACGAGCCGGGCAAGCACCCGTATCTCACCGACTGGCGCGAGAATTATCTCGGCGCGGCGCTGGCCGTCGTTCGGCCGGCGACCACCGAGGAGGTCGCCGCCGTAGTGAAGCTCTGCATCGCGGAGAAGGTCGCGGTCGTCCCGCAGGGCGGCAATACCGGCATGATGGGCGGCGGCACGCCGCACCAGCAGGGCCGCGAGATCGTGCTGTCCCTCGGCCGCATGAACCGCGTCGTCGAGGTCGATGCGCTGGGCTACACCATGACCGTCGAGGCCGGCGTCATCCTGAAGACCATCCAGGAGACGGCGGCCCAGCACGACCGGCTGTTTCCGCTGAGCCTCGCCGCCGAGGGCAGCTGCACCATCGGCGGCAACCTCGCGACCAATGCCGGCGGCGTGCAGGTGCTGCACTACGGCAATGCCCGCCAGCTGGCGCTTGGGCTGGAGGTAGTGACGCCGCAGGGCGAGGTGTGGAACGGTCTGCGTGCGCTCAAGAAGGACAATACCGGCTACGACCTGCGCGATCTCTATCTCGGCGCCGAGGGGACGCTCGGCATCATCACCAAGGCAGTTCTGAAGCTTTGGCCCAAGCCCAAGGATGTGGCGACCTCGTGGATCGCCGTGCCTTCGCCCGAGGCGGCGGTGGCGCTACTGAGCGGGGCGCATGCCGCCAGCGAGGACAACGTCACCTCGTGCGAGCTGATGGCCCGCCAGGGCATCGACCTCGTGCTGCAGCATATCCCGGGCGCGACCGATCCACTTGCCGGACGCCACGAATGGTATGTGCTGATGGAATGGTCGTCGACCCGTCCGCGGCGTGACGGCGACAATCAATCCGGCTTGGCGGAGAAGATGGAAGCCTATCTCGGCGAGGCCTTGGAGAAGGGCATGGTGCTCGACGCGGCGCTCGCCCAGAACGAAAGCCAGGCCCGCGCCTTCTGGGCGTTGCGCGAAAACCATTCTGAATCCCAGAAGCGCGAGGGCCCGTCGATCAAGCACGACATTTCCGTCTCGGTGAGCAAGATCCCGGCCTTCATGTCCGAGGGGCTGGCGGCCATGAGGAAGGTCCTGCCGGACTGCCGGCCCGTGCCGTTCGGTCATGTCGGTGACGGCAACCTTCATTTCAACTGCCAGGCGCCGGCGGGCTGGGACAAGGCGCGCTTCGTGCCGTACGTCCATGACATCAGCAGCGCGGTCTACGACATCGTCGTGCGCTACGGCGGCTCGATCTCCGCCGAGCACGGAATCGGCCAGATGAAAGTCGAGGAGCTCGCGCATTATCGCAGCCGGATCGAGCTCGACACGATGCGCGCCATCAAGCGCGCGCTCGATCCGCAGAACCTGATGAATCCCGGCAAGATTCTCGATCTGTCGGCGTGATCCCGCTCAGGCCCTCCGCGTCGGCGGAAGCGCCACCGGCCGCCACTTGCGGGCGCCGGCGCGCCGCGAGGCGCCGGCCGCCGGACCGCTGCTGCCCGACGCATAGCCGGCCAGATCGGCCTCGTCGGCCGCCCAGGCGTCGAGGATCGGCTGAACGATGCGCCAGGCCTGCTCGATCATGTCGGCGCGCATGAACAGCGTCTGGTCGCCGATCATGACGTCGTACAGCAGCGTCTCGTAACCGACATTCGGCTCACGCTCGAACCAGTCGTCATAGGAGAAATCCATCTTCACCGAGGCGAGCTCCATCGCCGGACCGCGGCGCTTGACCTCGAACTGCAGCGAGATCCCCTCGTCGGGGGCGATGCGCAGCACAAGCCAGTTCGGCGGCGGATCGTCGACCGGCGTGTTCTCGAACGGGATGTGCGGCGCGGGCTTGAACCGGATGGCGATCTCGGTGAGGCGCTCGGTCATGTGCTTGCCGGTCCGCACGTAGAACGGCACGCCCGCCCATCGCCAATTGTCGATCTCGAGCCGTAAGGCGGCGTAGGTCTCGACGCCTGAATCGGGCGCCACGTTGGGCTCCTCGCGGTAGGCCTTCACGGGCCTGCCCAGCACGGTGCCGGCGGCGTACTGGCCGCGCACCGCCGCGGCCGGACCGACCGCCGGCATCGCGGCGAAGACGTCGGCCTTTCTCGATCGGATCGCCTCGCAGTCGAAGCAGGTCGGCGGCTCCATGGCCACCATGGAAAGCAGGCTGAAGACGTGACTGGGGACCATGTCGCGCAGCGCGCCGGTCGCTTCGTAGAACCTGCCGCGGCTTTCGACGCCGACCGTCTCGGCAACGGTGATCTGCACGTGGTCTATGCGGTCGCGGTTCCACACCGGCTCGAAGAACCCGTTGGCGAAGCGCAGCGCCATGATGCTCTGCACCGTGTCCTTGCCGAGAAAATGATCGATGCGGAAGATCTGCTCCTCGCCGAGCGTGCGCAACAGCCGGGCGTTCAGCTCGCGCGCCGACGCGAGATTGTGCCCGAAGGGCTTTTCGACCACGACCCGACGCCAGGCGCTCGGCTTACCGTGCTCGGGCGGGCCTTGCTGAACCAGCTTCGCCTCGCCAAGCCGGTCGACGATCGGGCCGAAGAAGCGGTCGGCCACGGCAAGGTAAAAGATGACGTTTCCCCGCGTGCCGTGCGCCTTGTCGAGCTCGGCGAGCACCTCGCCGATCCTCTCGTAGAGGCCGGGTTCGGTGAAGTCGCCCTGCACATAGGCCATGCGCGCAGCGACCTTCTCCCATGCGGCCTGGTCGAGCGCGGCCGCGCCGAACTCCGATGCTGGATTGCCGACGAAGCCCTGCAGCATGTCGTGCAGCTGCTCCCGCCATTGCCCGGCGGTGCGCGGATTGTGATCGGCGCCGACGAGCGCAAACTTCTCCGGCAGCACGCCGGTACGGGCGAGATTGTAGAGTGCCGGCACCACGAGCCGCCGCGTGAGGTCGCCGACGGCGCCGAAGATCACCATGATGCAGGGATCGGCGGGCTCGAGGCGACGCGCCGGGGCGATCTCCGGCGCGGTCGAATGGACACGGATCGGGGCAGTGGGCACGGCTGTGTCTCCTCGGCACGAAGCACGGTCGCGGTGAAGGCGGCGCGCAGCGCCCATGGCGGCCGCGCAGCGTTCCCGTGTAGCATTTCCGCCGGTCGCCCGCCCGGCTGTCGCCGATGCGGCTACAGGAGGTCGTCATGCCCGACACACATGCCCCGCAGCAGCTCGAACCCTGGCAATGGAGCGAGGATCACTGGCGCAAGCTGGTGAAGCAGGTTCGCGCCGGCAGGAAATACCGGCCCGATGCCTGGCCCGACGGCGCACGCTGCGCGGTGGCGCTGTCCTTCGATTCGGACCACGAGACCAACGAGCTGCGCGATGGCGGCAAGTCGATCGGCCGGCTGTGCTGGGGCGAGTACGGCAGCCGGGTCGGCGTGCCGCGCATCCGCGCCCTGCTCGACCGGCATGGCGTGAAGGCCACGTTCTACGTGCCCGCGGTCTCCGCTTTGCTCCATCCAGAGGAGCAGCGCGCGCTGGTGGCCGAAGGCCATGAGATCGGCATCCACGGCTGGATCCATGAGCTCAACTCGGTGCTGCCCTACGACGCCGAGCGCGACCTGATGCTGCGCTCGGCCGACACGCTGGAGAAGATCACCGGAAAGCGCGCCGCCGGCCTGCGCACGCCGTCGTGGGACTTCAGCCCGAACACGCTCGCCATCGAGAAGGAGATGGGCCTGTTCTACGACTCCTCGCTGATGGCCGACGAGGACTGCTACGAGCTGCTACTCGATGGCGAGCCGACGGGGGTGCTCGAGCTGCCGGTCGAATGGGTGCGCGATGATGCGGTCTACTTCTCGATGCATCGTTTCTCTTCGCTCAGGCCGTACACCCCGCCGACCGACGTCCTGGAAACCTTCCGGCGCGAGCTCGACGCGGCGTGGGACGAAGGCGGCATCTTCCAGCTCACCATGCATCCCCACGTGATCGGCTACCGCTCTCGCATCTGGATCGTCGACGAGCTGATCCGGCACGCCAAGGCCAAGGGCAAAGTATGGTTCGCCACCCACGAGCAGGTCGCCCGATACGCCAAGGAAAACGCAGCGTGAGCAGGGTCGCTATCGTAACCGGAGGGGCGCGTGGCATCGGCAGAGGCTGCGCGCTCGAGCTGGCGCGGCGCGGCTACGACATCGCGTTGGTCGACTTGCTCGAACCCGAGATGAAGCGCACCTCGGGCGAGATCGGCGAGATCGGCCGCAAGGCGCTGGCGTATCATGCCGATGTCGCCTCCTTCGCCCGCGCCCACGAGGTCGCGGCGGACGTGGCGCGCCAGTGGGGCCAGATCGACTTCCTGCTGAACGACGCCGGCGCCTCCAACGCCAAGGGCATCCTCGAGATCGGGGAGGCGGAATTCGACCGCACGATCGCCGTCAATCTCAAGAGCTGCTTCAACTACATCCATGCCGTTGCGCCGATCATGCTGAAGCAGGCAGCGGGCGGCCGCATCGCCAGCATGTCGTCGCTCAATGCGCTGTCGGGCGGCGTCACCAGCGCCGTCAGCAAGCACGCCTATGCCGCGGCCAAGGCCGGCATCCTGGGACTGACGCGCTCGCTGGCCAAGGAGCTGGGACCCAGGATCATGATCAACGCCATCTGCCCGGGCGTGATCGAGACCGAGCTCGGCAACAGCCTGACGCGCTCACGCGGCGAGGAAATGAGGAAAGGCATCATGCTCGACCGGCTGGGCACGCCCGCCGACGTCGCCCAGCTCGTGGCCTTCCTCGCCACGTCGGAGCCCTGCTTCATCACCGGCCAGCACTTCGTGATCGACGGCTTCCAGTGGTCGTGCTGAGGCAAGACCATCATGCTTGCCAACACGCATCGCATGCCGCTTTAGCGCCGGACGTCGTCCTTGCTGCGGTCGACGATCTCGTACTGCACGTCGATCACCTTTCGCTCCTGGCGCGCCGGCGGCTCGGGCATCGGGCGACCGGTGAACAGGCTCGCCAGCCACTGGCGCGCCTTGAAGACCAGGATCGCCACCAGGACCACGGCCGCCACGCCCGCAATCACGGCGAAGCCCAGCACCGCTAGCACGACGAAGCCGATCAGGCCCAGGATGGCCTGCAGCCAGACCCGCGCCGGCAGGCGCGCCAGTATTTCCAGGAACTGCTTGCCGTTCATGACACCCAGCGCTTCTCGAACTCCCACACTTCTGCGAAACCCATGAGCTCGTGCATGCCCCGATATTGTGGCACTTCGATGCCCGCGCTAGTGCCCTTGTCCTTGAGGTAGGACCACGCTTGGCGCATGGCCTCTGCAGCAACGCTGAAGCCCAGCCCAGGATAGATGGCGATGTCGAAGCCCCACTTCTTCAGCCGATCAGCCTCGACGCGCGGCGTCTTGCCGAACTCGACCATGTTGGCGAGCAGCGGCTTGCTCACTTCCCGGCCGATGCGTTCCAGCTCGGCCTCGCTCTCGGGCGATTCGACGAAGATCACATCGGCGCCGGCGTCCTCGTAGAGCTTCGCGCGGCGCAGCGCCTCGTCGAGCCCGTGCGCCGTGCGCGCATCGGTGCGCGCCACGATCATGGTCTCGGGATGGCGCCGCGCATCGGCGGCGACCCGGATCTTCATCACCATCTCCTCGGGCGGCACGACGCGGCGGCCGGGCGTATGGCCGCACTTCTTGGGCATCTCCTGGTCCTCGATCTGGATCGCCGCGACCCCCGCCGCCTCGTAGCCGCGTACCGTACGCTGCACGTTCAGCAATCCGCCGTAGCCGGTATCGGCATCGGCGATCAGCGGCGTCTTCACCACCGAGCAGATCATCTCCGCCCGGCCCACCATGTCGGAATAGGTGGCGAGGCCCGCGTCGGGCAGGCCGAGCATCGAGGCGGTGGCGCCATAGCCCGTCATGTAGAGCGCCGGAAACCCCATGCTGTCGGCGACGCGCGCCGAGATGCCGTCATAGACGCCGGGAGCCAGAATGAACTCGCCCTGCGCCAGCAGTCGGCGCAGTTCCGCCGCCTTCGTGTTCCCTGCCATGATCCATCCCTCGTGTGTTGCCGTCGCCGAGTGTGCCCGCTCGGCTCTATTGCGCCCGAGCAGGCGCGCGACCGCAAGTCCGGCCGCCACGGCGGAATCCGTTCAGGGACGGGACCGCCCCCGCCTCCCTCCGATGAGAGACGCGCGGCCGCACCTGCCCTCGCATAGGGCACGGTGCGTCCAGGTGCTTCCACCAGGACGCGCCGTGCTGCGCGGGTTACACCGAAACGGGCTTCAGGTCGTTGGAGCCGGCCGACTTGCAGAAGGTCGTCGTCTCGGTCGTGGTCTGGCCGTTCTTGGTGGCCGTGAGCTCGATCGGCCGGCAGGTGCTGCCATCGGCGCGCGTGGTCGCCGGGGCAACCGGCTTGGCAGCCACCACCGTGGGCGGCGGAGGCGTCGCGGCCGTCGACTTGGTCGTCGGCTCGACGGTGTAGGTGGTCTGCTGATTGGTCTCCGCCGTGAAGGCATTCTGCGTCGCCTGGGCAAGCCGCGCCCGCTCCTGGTTGTCGAGCGCGCGGCCGACCAGGTTGCCGGCCAAAGCACCGACCAGCGCGCCGCCGATCACGCCGCCGGCCGAACCGAAGGCGAGACCGCCCACCGCACCGCCGACTGCCGCGCCCATGAAGGTGCCCATCGCCTGATTGGAGGGCCCGCCGCTCTCGTTGGTCGTGCACGCCGTCGCAAGACCAAGGGCGGCGACGATGCCCACCGCTTGCATCGCGAGCTTTCTACCCACCATGCGCAGGCTCATCGTCGGGGCAATCAATGCAGTCATTTGGTGCATCTCCGTTTGTATTCTGGAACCGTAACTCTACCCCAAAGGGCCTGTTTGCGACCACGCGCATCGTCCTCGGCGTCGGCGTAGGAACGCGGCGCATCGCAGGAGGCGAGCACCAGGCCGTTCCTCACCAGGGCCAGGGCAAGGTCGACGCGGTCGGAATCGGGAATGTCGTTCAGCGGCTGCTTGGCGTTGAGCTGGGTGATCAGGCAGCGATAGAGCGGCGTGCCGTCGGTCAGCCGGTCGGTCTGCCGGCAGCGCAGGTCGCGCGGCTGGGCGGCGAGGGCCTGGATTGCGACCTTGTTCAGGTCGGGGTCGTTCACGACATCAACCCCCTGCAGGCGGACCTCGTCGGGCCGATCCTTCAGCCCGATCATCATCAGCGTCTTGCCAAAATGGTCGAAGGCGCCGGACACGAACTCGACGGCCTTCCGGGCATCCTCGACCGCCTTGCGACGGGCCTCGGCCTCTTCCTCGGCCTTCTTGCGCGCCTCCTCCTCGGCCTTCTTCTGGGCGGCGACCTCGTTCTCGATCTTGCGCCGGGTCTCCTCCTCGAACTGCTTCTTGGCGGCGGCCTCGGCGGCCTCCTGGCGTTCGCGCGCGGCAGCGATCTGGGCCGCCTTCTGGCGCTCCTCCTCGGCCTTCTGGCGCTGCTCGGCCTCGGCACGCAGCTTGGCCGCCTCCTCCTCCGCCTTCAGGCGCCGCGCCTCTGCCTCCTCGGCCACCTGGTGCGCCCTCAGCGTCTCGGGGTCGGGCCCACGCAGGGCGTAGTAGCCGCCCCCGCCCACAAGGACGAGTACGACGGCGGCGAGCGCGATCCACAGTCCGGCACGGCTGGACGTGCCGGGCGCCGCGGGCTGCGGCAGCGTCGAGACGTGCCGCGCTTGCGGGGGCGGTGCCTTGCCGATGACGACCGTGGAATCGGCTGCAGGCGCCTCGGCCATGCTGAGAATCGGCCGCCACCCGGCAATGCTCTGCGGCCGGTCGCTCGCCACCACCGCTAGGCCGGCATCGACGCCGGCCAGCACGCCAGGCGAGAAGCCGGCCGGCTTGATCTGCGACAGCGGCTCGTAGTTGTCGCTCAGCATGCGGTCGAAGGCGCCGGGCGGCGTCCTGCCCGCGATGGCGTGATAGAGCGTCGCCGACAGGCCGTAGATGTCGGTCCACGGCCCCTGCTTGGCCGAGGTCATCTGCTCGGCGGCGGCATAGCCCGGCGTGAAGATGGCGGTGAGCGCCGTGCTGCGCCCGGCCATCGCCGCACGCGAGGCGCCAAAATCGATCAAGGTCGGATTGCCCGTGGCATCGAGCAGGATGTTGGCGGGCTTGATGTCGCGATGCAGGAAGCCCGCGCTATGGACCTGCTCCAGGCCGTCGAGCAGCGGCCACAGGATGCGATCGACCTCTTCCGGCGAGAGCTTGCCGTTCTTGGTGATGCGATCCTCGAGCGTCTCGCCGCTCAGGAGCTCCATCACGATGTAGGCGGTGCCGTTCGCCTCCAGATAGTCGAACACATGAACGATCGCCGTCGCGCGATGCAGGCTCGCCAGCGTGCGACCCTCGGTGACGAAGCGATCGCGGCCCCAGCCGAAATCGTCGGCCATCTTGGTGGTGCGGGGCAGCACCGTGGCGCCGTCCTGGCGGATGGCGAGCGCCGACGGCAGGTATTCCTTGATCGCGACCTCGCGGCCGAGCTGCACGTCGCGGGCCCGGTAGGTGATGCCGAAGCCGCCTTGGCCCAGCACCGAGACGATCTCGTAGCGGCCGATCGTCTGTCCCGGCTGCAGGGCGACGTAGTCGACCTCGGGAACGACGCCTGGCGGGTGGCCGGCTATGTGGGTCGGGTCGCTCATCGTTCGCTAGAGATGGCGCAGCATCATGTCGACGTCGCCGATGCGCAGCTTGTTGCCGGCATACAACGACACCGGCTCGCCGGCCTTCAGCGCCTGATCGCCGACCTTGGTGCCGTTGGTCGAGCCGAGATCCTCGACCTGCAGCGCCTCGCCGGCGACGCGCAGCCGGGCGTGGCGCCGCGACACGGTGGGATGGGCGAGGACGAAGTCGCACTGGTCGGCGGCGCGACCGATCACCATGCCGTCCGAGCGGCTCATGAGCTTGTCTAGCGTGACTTCGAAGCTGTGCTTGGTCTTGGCCGAATCGAGGCCCTCGAAGCGCAACGTGACCTGCGGCAGCATGCGCGTCGTTGTGTTGGTCGGCGCGTCCGCCTTGGCGTGCTGGACGTGAAAGATCTGCACCGAGCGACTGACGTTCTTGAGCGTGTGCTCGCCACCGTCGACGAAGGCGTATTCGATGCGCAACTCGACGAGATCGCGCACCGCACGCGACACGGCAATGCCACCAGGCTCGGCCAAGGCCTGGATGCGGGCGGCAAGGTTGACCCCATCGCCAAAGATGTTCTGGTCCTCGTCGTCGACGATGACCTCGCCGAGGTGCACGCCGATGCGGAAGTTCATGCGCTGGTTCGGCTCCAGCGTCTCGTTGAAGCGAGCCATGCGCTCCTGGATGTCGAGGGCCGCGCTGACCGCCGTCACGGCCGACCCGAACTCGGCCAGCATGGCGTCGCCCGCTGTGCCGACCAATCGGCCGTTGGAGGCCTGGATTGCCGGCCGCCAGACCTCGATCTGGGCGGTCTTCAGGTGCCGGAACGTGCGCGTCTCGGAGCCCTCCATCATGCGGGTGAAGCCCGCGATGTCGGCGTGGACGATGGCGGCTAGACGGCGCTGCATGGTGGTTCAGCGGCCCTTGAACGCAGGCTGCCGGCGTTCGCGCAACGCAGCCAGGCCTTCACGGAGGTCTTCGGACGTAGCGCATTCGCGCATGTTCTGACGGATCGCCGGGACGTCGGGTTCGGCCTGGGCGTACTGCTCGATCGCACGCTTCATGTTCACCATGGAAAGCGGCGCCAGCGTGGCAAGGCGGTTGGATATCTCGTCGATCCTGCCCCTGAACTCGGTTCGTTCCACCAGCCAGTCCAAATAGCCCACAGCCAGCAGGTCGGTGTCGGCAAAGTCCTCCGACAGCAGGAAGGCGCGCTTGGCGAAGCTCGGGCTGACCTTCTGCGTGTAGCGGCGCAATCCGCTCGGATAGTAGTGCAGGCCAAAGCGCGCCGCCGGCATGAAGAACCTCATGCCCTTGATGCCGAGGCGAAAGTCGCAGGCCAGCGCCATGTCGGTCGCCCCGCCATAGACGCTGCCGTTCAGGGCGCAAAGCGTCGGCATGCGCATGGCCTCGATCCGGTCCATGACGCTCTCGAAGGCCGACTCCTTGTGGCCGGTCCCGTGGCTGCTTGCCGGCTTCTGGCCGCTGGCCGGGATCGAGCCGAGGTCGTAGCCCGAGCAGAAGGTCTTGTCGCCCGCCCCGGTGATCACCGTCACCCGCACGTCGGGGGCGGCGTCGGCCGTCTCGACCGCCGCCATCAGCAGGTCCAGCCCCGCCGGATCGAGGCGGTTGTGCTTGGCCGGATCGTTCAGCGTGATGGTGGCCCGCGGGCCCTCGATGGCGAGAAGAACGGTGTCGGACATGATGCCGGGAAAATACCTGAGCCGGTCGCCAAAAGCGACCGAGCGCGGCATATTGCGGCCCGGAGGAAAGCAAATGACCTATACCGCCCCACTCGCCGACATGCGTTTCGCGCTGCGCGAAGTGGCAGGATTGCAACAGATCGCGGCATTGCCGGGCTACGAGCACGCCACGGACGACACGATCGACGCGGTCCTGGAGGAAGCCGCCAAGCTGGCCGGCAACGGCCTGGCGCCGCTCAATCGCGACGGCGACAAGGTGGGCGCGAAGCTGGAGAACGGCGTGGTGCGGACGGCCCCGGGCTTTGCCGGAATCTACAAGGAATTCGTCGACGGCGGCTGGAATTCGCTGCCCTTCGATCCGGAATACGGCGGCCAGGGAATGCCTTGGCTGCTCGCCGCCACCGTCCAGGAGATGTGGCAGGCGGCCAACATGGGTTTCGGCCTGGTGCTGCTTCTGAACCAGGGCGCGATCGACGCCATCCATCACCACGGTTCGGCCGACCAGAAGGCGACCTTCCTGCCCCGGATGATCTCGGGGGAATGGACCGGGACAATGAACCTGACCGAGCCGCAGGCGGGCTCGGACCTTGGCCAGCTCAAGAGCCGGGCCGTCAGCAACGGCGACCATTACCTCGTGACCGGCCAGAAGATCTTCATCACCTATGGCGAGCACGACATGGCCGAGAACATCGTGCACCTGGTGTTGGCCCGTACCCCCGATGCGCCAGCGGGCGTGCGCGGCATCTCGCTGTTCATCGTCCCGAAGTTCCTGGTCGGTGCCGACGGCAAGCCGGGCAAGCGTAACGACCTGCGCTGTGTGTCGCTGGAGCACAAGCTCGGCATCCATGCCAGCCCGACCTGCGTGATGTCGTTCGGCGACGATGGCGGCGCCGTCGGCTACCTCGTGGGCGAGGAAGGCCGCGGACTATCCTACATGTTCACCATGATGAACAACGCGCGGCTTTCCGTCGGCATCCAGGGCCTGGCGATCGCCGAGCGGGCCTACCAGCAGGCGGCAGCGTTCGCCAAGACGCGCGTGCAGTCCAAGGACGATGCCAGCGACAAGCCGCAGCCGGTGCCGATCATTCACCATGCCGATGTCCGGCGCATGCTGATGACCATGCGCGCCCAGATCGAGGCCATGCGCGCCCTGGGCTACTACACCGCGGCCGGCATCGACGGGGCGCTGAAACATCCCGACCGTGGCGCCGCCCGGAAGATCCAGGACCGCGTCGATCTCCTGATTCCGATCGTAAAGGCGTGGTTCACCGACCTCGGCAACGAGATCGCCTCGACGGGGGTGCAGGTCCACGGCGGAATGGGCTTCATCGAGGAGGCCGGTGCGGCCCAACACCTGCGCGATGCGCGCATCTTGCCGATATATGAGGGAACGAACGGCATCCAGGCACGCGATCTTGTCGGGCGCAAGATTGCCAAGGACGGGGGCGAGACCATGCTGGCCCTGACGGCCGAGATGAGGGCCACTGCAGACGAAATGAAATCAGTCCCGGGGGACGACCTCGCCGCCATCCGCTTGGCGCTGCAGGCCGCTGCGGAGGCGCTGGAAGACGCCACCAGATGGGTGGCGCAGTCGGTCAAAGGCGACCTCGTCGCCGCCCTGGCGGGCTCCGTGCCCTTCCTGCGGCTGGCCGGCACCGCCTTGGGCGGATGGCTGCTGGCCAAGAGCGCTCATGCCGCCCAGGCCAAGCTCGCAACGCGCGACGGCGACCCCGCCTTTCTCGAGGCCAAGGTCGTGACCGCGCGGTTCTACGCCGAGGTCGTCCTGCCGCCCGCCCTGGCCCAGCTCGGACCGCTCAAGGCCGCCGGCCGCACGGTGTTCGCGCTGTCGGAGGCGCAGCTCTGAGCCGAGGACTGATCGAGCTGCCGGCGGACGAGGCGGAGGCTTTCGCCCACCGCTTCGATCTGGCGAGCCTGGAACGCGCCTTCCTCGACGATCCGTTCCCCTACTATCACGCGCTGCGCCGCTTCGCGCCGCTGAAGCGCCTGCCCGACGGCAGCGTGTTCCTGTCGCGCTATGCCGACGTCGCGGTCTGCTACCGCGACCCCGTGATGCGCTCCGACAAGAAGGCCGAGTTCGGCCCCAAGTTCGGCGTCGGCACGCCCCTGTACAAGCATCACACCACGAGCCTCGTGTTCAACGATCCGCCCCTGCACACGCGCGTGCGCAAGCTGCTGGCGGCCGCCTTCACGCCGCGCGCCCTGGCCGCCCTCCAACCCCGGATCGAGGCGGTGGTCGACGGATTGCTGGCCGAGCATGCCGACAAGGGCCGCATGGACCTGGTCGAGGACTTCGCCTTTCGGCTCCCCGTCGAGGTGATCTGCGACATGCTCGGCGTGCCGCCGGGCGAGCGGGCGCCGTTCCGGCGATATTCCCTTGCCATCCTCGGCGCCCGCGAGCCGGTGGCCGGTCCCGTGCGCCAGGCGGCGGGCACCGCCGCCGTCGGCGAATTCTCGGCCTACCTCGACGATCTGGTCGCCGAACGGCGCAAGCGGCCGGCCGACGATCGCGACGTTTTAGGCACCCTGATCCACGGCGAGGTCGACGGCGAGCGGCTGACGCATGACGAGCTGGTGCAGAACTGCATCTTCCTGCTGAACGCCGGCCACGAGACCACGACCAACCTGATCGGCAATACGATCGACGCGCTGCTGCGCTTTCCCGACGAACTGCGGCGCCTGAAGGAGAACCCGGCGCTGCTCAAGAGCTGCGTCGAGGAAGGGCTGCGCTTCGAGAGCTCCAACCAGCTCGGCAACCGCCGCCTCGCCGCCGACCTCGAGATCGGCGGCGAGAAGCTTGCCGCGGGAACCTACATCCACATCGGCATCGGCGCGGCCAATCGCGATCCGGCGCAGTTCGCCGAACCGGACCGCTTCGACGTGGCCCGCGAGCCCAACCGCCACTTCGCCTTCGGGTCGGGCGTCCACATGTGCCTGGGTGCCGTGCTGGCGCGCATGGAAGGCTCGATCGCGATCGGCCGGCTGGTCTCCCGTTTCGACAGACTGAGGCGCGACGGCGCATTCGAGCGCGGGGGCCGAGCCCGCTTCCGCGGCTTCAACCGCTACCCGATCGCGTGGGACTGCTAAAGCGGCTTCACCATGAAGACGCGCATATGCGCGTCCAGGCCGTGCGCCGGCGGACCGCGGCGCACGATCTCGAAACCGTGCCGGCTGTAGAGGCGAATGTTGGCCTCGGCCATCTCGGCGGTCTCGAGCGACAGGCTACCAAGGCCGCGCGACCGGGCCACCTCGGCGATCCGCGCCAGCAGCCAGCTGCCGACGCCGGTGCCCTGTCGGGACGGATCGACGGCGATCTGCTCGATGTAGAGCGCGTTCTCCAGCGGTTTCGTCCTGACGGCGCCGACGATCTGCTCGCCGTCCAAAGCGACATAGACGTCGCCGCGCTCCAGCTCCGCCACAAAGCGCTCCCACCCTTCGGCAAACCCAGCAGTTCCGACGGCAGGAAACTCGCGCCCCAGGGCGCGAACATAGGGCGTGAAGGCCGCGCGTATGACGAGCCCGACCGCTTCGCCCTCTGACCGCAGCGCCGTCCTGAAGGTCAGCACCATGACCGCAGAATACAAAACAAAACGCCCGCCGGCGCGGCCGGCGGGCGTGTCGTTCAATCGGTGGGAAGAGGCCTACGCCGCTTCCTGCTGGTCGGCCTGTTCGGCCGACGGGCCGGAATCCTGGCCCTTGGCCGCGGCGTCGCGCTCGACGAACTCGATCACGGCCATCGGCGCGGCGTCGCCGAAGCGGAAGCCCGCCTTCAGGACGCGCAGGTAGCCGCCCGCGCGCTTGGAGTAGCGCGGACCGAGCGTCGTGAAGAGCTTGTCGGCGATGTAGGGATCGCGCAGGTAGCCGATCGCCTGACGACGCGCATGCAGGCTGCCCTTCTTGCCGAGCGTGACCAGCTTCTCGACGATCGGACGCAGGTCCTTCGCCTTGTGCAGCGTGGTCGTGATCTGCTCGTGCTTGATGAGAGCACCTGCGAGATTGGAGAACATCGCCCTGCGATGCTCTGCCGTGCGGTGGAATTTCCGACCGCGATTTCCGTGACGCATGACCTAAAATCCCTTTTCCGTCGGCCTAGTACGGCTCTTCCAGCCGCTTGGCCATCTCCTCGATGTTGTCCGGCGGCCAGCCCGGGATTTCCATGCCCAGGTGGAGGCCCATGCCGGCCAGCACTTCCTTGATCTCGTTCAGCGACTTGCGGCCGAAGTTCGGCGTGCGCAGCATCTCCGCCTCGGTCTTCTGCACGAGATCGCCGATGTAGATGATGTTGTCGTTCTTCAGGCAGTTGGCCGAGCGCACCGACAGCTCGAGCTCGTCGACCTTGCGCAGCAGGTTGCGGTTGAACGGGAAGTCGTCCTGCTGCTCCTCCTTGCGGACCTCGCGCGGCTCCTCGAAGTTGATGAAGAGCTGCAGCTGGTCCTGCAGGATGCGCGCGGCCAGCGCCACGGCGTCGTCCGGGCGCGTCGTGCCGTTGGTCTCGACCGTCATCGAGAGCTTGTCGTAGTCGGTGACCTGGCCGACGCGGCTGTTCTCGATCTTGTAGGAGACGCGCTTCACCGGGCTGAACACCGAATCGACCGGGATCAGGCCGATCGGTGCGTCCTCGGGCCGGTTGGCCGAGGCCGGGATGTAGCCCTTGCCGGTCGCGACCATCAGCTCCATCGAGATCGAGGCACCGTCGTCGAGCGTGCAGATCAGGTGCTTGGGATCCATGATCTGGACGTCGCCCGGCAGCTCGATCATGCCGGCAGTGACTTCGCCCGGGCCGACGGCGCGCAGGTACAGACGCTGCGGGCGGTCGCCCTGCATCTTCACGGCCATCGCCTTGATGTTGAGCACGATGTCGACCACGTCCTCGCGGACGCCGGGAATCGACGAGAATTCGTGCAGCACGTTGTCGATCTTGATCGACGTGACGGCGGCACCCTGAAGCGAGGAGAGCAACACGCGGCGCAGCGCGTTGCCGAGCGTGAGACCGAAGCCGCGCTCGAGCGGCTCGGCGACGATGGTCGCGGTGCGACCGGAATCGACGCCGGCTTCGGTGACAAGCTTCTCCGGCTTGATCAGGTCCTGCCAGTTCTTCTGAAGCACGGGGGCTACCTCTCTAGACCGGTTGGTTCAGGCGCGCCCAGCGGGGCTCGCCACGACATTTCAAAAGCAGGCGGCGCAGGCAGGCGCCGCCGATGCCAAAGCACTCAGACGCGACGACGCTTCGGCGGACGGCAGCCGTTGTGCGGGATCGGCGTGACGTCGCGGATGGCGGTGACGGCGAGACCGACCGCCTGCAGCGCGCGCAGCGCCGACTCGCGTCCCGAACCCGGGCCGCGCACCTCGATCTCCAGCGTGCGCATGCCGTGCTCCATGGCCTTGCGGCCGGCGTTCTCGGCAGCCATCTGGGCGGCGAACGGCGTCGACTTGCGCGAGCCCTTGAAGCCCTGCTGACCCGACGACGACCAGGCGATCGTATTGCCCTGGGCGTCGGTGATCGTGACGATCGTGTTGTTGAACGAGGCGTTCACGTGAGCGACGCCGGCGATGATGTTCTTGCGCTCCTTGCGGCGGGGGCGCGCGCCGGTGGCGGCGCCGCCGGTCGCGGCGGCTGCAGGCTTGGCCATGATCCGGATCCCTTCGACTTATTTCGTTACTTTCTTCTTGCCGGCGATCGGCTTGGCCGGGCCCTTGCGGGTGCGCGCATTGGTATGCGTGCGCTGGCCACGGACGGGCAGCCCGCGGCGATGCCGCAGGCCGCGATAGCAGGCGAGGTCCATCAGACGCTTGATGTTCATCGCCACTTCACGACGCAGATCACCCTCGACCGTGTAGTCGCGGTCGATGGTCTCGCGGATGCGGATGACCTCGTCGTCGGTCAGCGTGTTCACACGCCGCGACTCGTCGATCCCCACTTTCCCCAGGATCTCCTTGGCCTTGGCCTGGCCGATCCCGTGGATGTATTGCAGCCCCACCACGACGCGCTTGGCGGTGGGAATGTTCACGCCGGCTATACGAGCCAAAGTCCCAACTCCTTCAATGACTTACGGCGCGCTGATGCGCGCCCGTAACACGTTCCGCTGGCTCCGGAAAAGCGCGCGATTATAGGGATGCGCGTGCCCGAGTCAACGGAACTCCAACTTGTCAAGCCCCCGATAGAACCCCGGAAATTTGACGGTAAACCTCATCCATCGGCGCCATGCCGTCGACCTTCCGCAGCACCCCTCGGGCCCGGTAGTAGGGCAGCAGGGGCTCGGTCTGGGCGCGGTAGGCCGCCATGCGTGTCTTCATGGTCTCTGCATTATCGTCCTTGCGGCGGGTGAACTCCTTCGAACCGCAGGCGTCGCAGATCCCCTCGACCTTGGGCCGCTTGAACTTGTCGTGGTAGCCCGCGCCGCACTTGGCGCAGGTGAAACGGCCGACGATGCGCTCGGTCAGCGCCTTCTCGTCGACTTCCATCTCCACCACGCGATCGAGCTTCTTCCCCGCCTTGGCCAGCATCTCGTCGAGCGCCTTGGCCTGGGCCTCGGTGCGCGGGAAACCGTCGAGGATAAACCCCTTCACCGCGTCCGGCTGGGCGATGCGGTCCCTGATCAGGTCGACCATCAGGGCATCGGGCACCAGCTCGCCGCGCTCCATGATGCCCTTGGCCGTCTTGCCGAGCTCGCTGCCCGACGCCACCGCGGCGCGCAGCATGTCGCCGGTCGACAGCTGGACCATGCCCTTCTCGGCCTGCAGGCGCTGGGCCTGGGTGCCCTTGCCGGCGCCAGGCGGTCCCAGGAGGATGATGTTCATCGACCCACCGCTCATCGGCGCCCCCGCAGACGGGCCTTCTTGATGAGGCCCTCGTACTGGTGCGCCAGCAGGTGCGCCTGGATCTGGGTGACCGTGTCGAGCGTCACCGAGACCACGATCAGGAGGCTGGTGCCGCCGAAATAGAACGGCACGCCGCCGCGGGCGATCAGCAGCTCGGGCAGGATGCAGACCGCCGAGAGGTAGAGCGCCCCGATCACGGTCAGGCGATTGAGGATGTATTCCAGGTATTCGGCGGTGTTCTTGCCGGGACGGATGCCGGGCACGAAGCCGCCATTCTTCTTCAGGTTGTCGGCCGTGTCGTTCGGATTGAACACAACGGTCGTGTAGAAGAAGCAGAAGAAGACGATAAGGCCGACATAGGCCAGCAGATAGAGCGGCTGGCCGTGGCCGAGATAGGTCGCGATCCACTGGATCCATCCGGCCTCGCCGGCGCTGCCCTGGAACGAGGCGATGGTCGCCGGGAAGAGCAGCAGCGAGGAGGCGAAGATCGGCGGGATGACGCCCGAAGTGTTGATCTTGAGCGGCAAGTGCGAGGCCTCGCCGCCATACATGCGATTGCCGACCTGGCGCTTGGGGTACTGGACGACGATGCGCCGTTGCGCCGTCTCCATGAACACCACGACTGCCACCACGACCACGACACCGACCGCCAGCGCGATGATGAAGAGGGCCGACAGGGCGCCGGTCCGACCGAGCTCGAGGGTCTGGATGAGGGCGCCAGGCAGGGCCGCCACGATGCCGGCGAAGATGATCAGCGAGACGCCGTTGCCGACGCCGCGCGCGGTGATCTGCTCGCCGAGCCACATCAGGAACAGCGTGCCGCCCACCAGCGTGACCACCGTGACGAAGCGGAAGAACAGGCCGGGATCGAGCACGACCGGCCCCATCGATGCCGACTGGCTCTCCAGGCCGACGGCGATGCCGTAGGCCTGGAAGGCCGCCAGCACGACCGTACCGTAGCGGGTGTACTGGTTGATCTTCTTGCGGCCGGCCTCGCCCTCCTTCTTCAGCGCCTCGAGCGACGGCACGACCGTCGTCAGGATCTGCATGATGATGGAGGCCGAAATGTACGGCATGATCGAAAGCGCCAGCACCGACATGCGGCCGATCGAGCCGCCCGAGAACACGTCGAGCAGGCCGGCGATGCCGCCGGCATTCTGCGCAAAGATCTCGGCCAGGGCGTGCGGATCGACGCCAGGCACCGGGATGTAGGCGCCGACGCGGAAGACAACCAGCGCGCCCACGGTGAACCACAGGCGCTTCTTGAGCTCGGTCGCCTTACCGATCGCGCCCCAGTTCAGGTTGGATGCAAGTTGCTCGGCCGCGGACGCCATGGAACCTCACGCGTGAAGGGTTCAGGCCGCCTCGGCTTGGGCCTTGGGCGGCAGCTCGACCTTGCCGCCCGCCTTCTCGACGGCGGCGATCGCCGACGCCGAGGCGCCCGCGACCTTCACTTCGATCTTGGACTTGATCTCGCCCTTGCCGAGAAGGCGCACGCCGTCCAACGACTTCTTGAACAGCCCGGCCGCCTGCATGGCAGCGGCGTCGATGGTCTTGCCGGCATCGAGCTTGTTCTCGTCGATCGCCTTCTGCAGCGTGCCGAGATTCACCACCTGCCACGCCTTCTGGTGCGGCGGCAGGAAGCCGCGCTTGGGGATGCGCCGATAGAGCGGCATCTGGCCGCCTTCGAAGCCCTTGATGGCCACGCCCGTGCGCGACTTCTGGCCCTTGACGCCGCGTCCCGACGTCTTGCCCTTGCCCGAGCCGATGCCGCGGCCGACGCGCATGCGCGCCTTGCGGGCTCCGGCGTTGTCGGCGATTTCGTTGAGTTTCATCGTCGATCCCTTCGAGCCGCCGTGCTCAGGCGGCCTTGTCGTCTTCAACGCGCACCAGATGGCGCACCTTGTTGATCATGCCGCGCACCTCGGGGCTGTCCACGAGCTCGCGGCTGCGATGGCGCTTGTTCAGCCCCAGGCCGATCAGCGTGGCGCGCTGGTCGTCCGTGCGGCCGATGTGGCTGCCGGTCTGGGTGATCCTGATCTTCTTGCCTTCGGCCATGACCGTGCTCCTTAAGCCGTCGCCTCGGCGGCGCCGGTCGTCTCGTCACGGCGGCCCAACAGGTCGCCGACCTTCTTGCCGCGGCGGGTCGCGACCATGCGCGGCGAGTTGAGCTGCTGCAGGGCCACGAATGTCGCCTTGATCATGTTGTGCGGATTGGACGTGCCGACCGACTTGGCGACGATGTCCTTGATGCCGAGCGTCTCGAACACCGCGCGCATCGGACCGCCGGCGATGATGCCGGTACCGGCGGGAGCCGCGCGCAAGGTCACCTTGCCGGCGCCGAAGCGGCCCTTGACGTCGTGATGCAGCGTCCGGCCATCGCGCAGCGGTACGCGGATCAGGCCGCGCTTGGCGGCCTCCGTCGCCTTGCGGATCGCCTCGGGCACCTCGCGCGCCTTGCCGGCGCCATGACCGACGCGGCCGCGCTGGTCGCCGACCACGACGATCGCCGCGAAGGCGAAGCGCCGGCCGCCCTTCACCACCTTGGCCACGCGATTGATGGTGACCAGCTTGTCCTTCAGTTCATTTTCCTCGTCGCGATCGCGATCGCGGCCACGATCGCGCGGGCCACGGCCGGAACCACCGGGTGAACGAGCCATGTGCTAACTCCTCAGAACGACAGGCCGCCCTCGCGGGCGGCAGTGGCCAGCGCCTCGACGCGGCCGTGAAACATGTAGCCGCCACGGTCGAAGATCACTTCCTTGACCCCGGCGGCGATGGCGCGGGCGGCGATCAGCTTGCCGACCTCGGCCGCCGCCGACTTGTCGGCACCGGTCTTGATCTTGCCCTTGACGTCGGCGTCGAGCGACGAGGCGGAGGCGAGCGTCGCCCCCTTCTTGTCGTCGATGACCTGGGCGTAGATGTGCTTGCCCGAGCGGAAGACGCTGAGGCGCGGACGGCCGCCGGCGGCCTGGCGCAGCGCGTGGCGCGTGCGCCGCTGACGGCGGGCAAAGAGAGCGTTGGTCTTGGACATGGTCGGCCTCTACTTCTTCTTGCCTTCCTTGCGCCGGATCGTCTCGGTCGAATACTTGATGCCCTTGCCTTTGTAGGGCTCGGGCGGCCGCAGGCTGCGGATCTCGGCCGCAAGCTGGCCGACCTTCTGGCGGTCGGCGCCGGTGATCTCGATCTCGGTCGGCTTCACCGCCTTGATCTGGATGCCGGCCGGAATCGGCATCTCGACGTCATGGCTGAAGCCGAGCTGCAGCTTCAGGTTCTTGGCATCGGCCTGGGCGCGATAGCCCACGCCGTTGATCTCGAGATTGATGGTGAAGCCGTCCGACACGCCCTTCACCAGGTTGAAGGCGAGATTGCGCGCCGTGCCCCACTGCATGCGGGCGCGGCGGCTTTCGTTGCGCGGCTTGAAGTTCAGCTTGTCGCCGTCGCGGGTGACCTCGACGTCGTCGTGCACCGTGAACTGCAGCTCGCCACGCTTGCCCTTGGCCTTGAGATGCTGGCCCTTGAGAGCGACCGTCACTCCCGAAGGGACGACGACCGGGTTCTTGCCGACGCGCGACATGGTTAGAACACCCTGCAGATGACTTCGCCGCCGACATTGGCGGCACGCGCCTCGGCGTCGGACATGACGCCGCGCGGCGTGGACAGGATCGAGATGCCGAGCCCGTTGAAGTGGCGCGGCAGCTCGCGGATCTTGGAATAGACGCGGCGGCCCGGGGTGGAGACGCGCTTGATCTCCTTGATGACCGGACGGCCGTTGTCGTACTTCAGCTCGACGCGAAGCTCCTTCACGCCGGGCCGCAGCTCTTCTTCGAACCAGCCGCGGATGTAGCCTTCGCGCTGGAGCACGTCGAGCACGTTGGACCGCAGCCGCGAGGCCGGCACGGTCACGCTGTCGAGGCGCGCGGCCTGGCCGTTGCGGATGCGGGTCAGCAAATCACCGACAGGATCTGTCATCGCCATGGTCTACGGTCCCCCGTTACCAGCTCGACTTCACCACGCCGGGCAGAGCGCCCAGCGAGGCCAGCTGACGCAGCGCCAGGCGCGACAGCTTGAACTTGCGATAGACGGCGCGCGGGCGGCCGGTCATCTCGCACCGATTTCGAATGCGCGTCGGCGAGGAGTTGCGCGGCAGCTTGGCAAGCTTGAGCCGCGCGCCGAAGCGCTCCTCCGGCGTCAGCTTGTCGTCGACAGCCATCGCCTTCAGCTTGGCGCGCTTGGCGGCGTACTGCTTCGCCATCTTGGCGCGCCGGTTGTTCTTCTCGACCGAGCTCGTCTTGGCCATTTTGTTCTCCGGCCTCAGTTCACGAACGGGAAGTCGAAGGCGCGGAGAAGCGCCTTGGCTTCCGCGTCCGTCTTCGCCGTCGTGCAGATGATGATGTCCATGCCGCGCACCATGTCGACCTTGTCGTAGTCGATCTCGGGAAACACGATCTGCTCCTTCAGGCCCATGGCGTAGTTGCCATTGCCGTCGAACGACTTGCCGTTGAGGCCGCGGAAGTCGCGGACGCGCGGCAGGGCGATATTGATCAGGCGATCGATGAACTCGTACATGCGGTCGCGGCGCAGCGTGACCTTGGCGCCGATCGCCATGCCCTCGCGCAGCTTGAAGGTCGCGATCGACTTGCGCGACTTGGTCACCACCGGTTTCTGGCCGGTGATGGCGGCCAGCTCGGCCGCCGCGCCATCGACGGCCTTGCGGTCGTTGACCGCCTCGCCGACGCCCATGTTGATCACGATCTTGTCGATCTTCGGCACCTCGAAGGCGTTCTTGTAGGAGAACTCCTTGATGAGGGCCTCTCGGACCGTCTTGGTATAGTGTTCTTGCAGACGCGCGGGCATGGCCCGTTCTCCTAGCGATCGATTGTTTCGCCGGAACCGCGCGCGAAGCGCACCTTCCGACCGTCTTCGAGGAACTTGAAGCCGATTTTGGTCGGCTTGTCGGTCTTGGGGTCGAGCAAGGCCACGTTCGAGACGTGGATCGCGGCCTCGCGCTCGATGATGCCGCCCTGCTCGGTGCGGCCGGGCTTGGTGTGGCGCTTGATGACGTTGACGCCCGACACCACCACGCGCTGCTCGGCGGCGAGCACGCGCAGCACGTCGCCGATCTTGCCGCGGCTGCGGCCGGCGATGACCTTCACGCGGTCGCCCTTGCGAATCTTGAGCTTGTTGGCCATGGCTCAGAGCACCTCCGGCGCGAGCGAGATGATCTTCATGAACTTCTTGGCCCTCAGCTCGCGCGTCACCGGTCCGAAGATACGGGTGCCGATCGGCTCGTCCTGCTTGCTGATCAGCACGGCGGCGTTGCGGTCGAAGCGGATGGCGCTGCCGTCGACCCGGCGCAGCGGGAACGACGTGCGCACGACGACGGCGCGATGCACCTCGCCCTTCTTCCCGCGGCCGCGCGGGATCGCCTCCTTGATGGAGACGACGATGACATCACCGACGCTGGCATACTTGCGGCGCGAGCCGCCCAGCACCTTGATGCACTGCACTCGACGGGCGCCGGAATTGTCGGCGACCTCGAGGTTGGTACGCATCTGGATCATGACTGTCGCTCCGTCCTAGGCCTTGGCCGCCTCGACCAGAACTTCCCAGCTCTTGGTCTTGGACAGCGGGCGGCACTCGCGGATGCGCACGAGCTCGCCGACCTTGCCCTTGAAGGCGTTGGCCTCGTCGTGCGCGTGATACTTCTTCGAGCGGCGAATGAACTTCTTGTAGATCGGGTGCTGCACGCGCCGCTCGACCTTGACGACGATGGTCTTGTCCATCTTGTCGCTGACGATGACGCCCTCGAGAACTCGCTTCGGCATCTATTGCTCCTTAACCGGCGGCCTTCTCGCCCAGCACCGTCTTGATGCGGGCGATGTCGCGGCGCACCTGGCGCACGCGGCCTGTCTTGCCGAGCTGTCCGCCGGCCTTCTGGAAACGCAGGTTGAATGCTTCCTTGCGCAGGCTGCCCAGCTCTTCCTTGAGCTGGTCCTGCGTCTTGGCGCGAAGATCGCTGGCCTTCATGGGACTCTCCTCAGCCTTCGGCGCCGACGCGGGCGACGAAGCGCGTCTTGATCGGCAGCTTGGCGGCGGCCAGCTCGAGCGCCTCGCGGGCGACCTGGACCGGCACGCCGTCGAGCTCGAACAGCACGCGGCCGGGCTTGACGCGGGCGGCCCAGAATTCCGGCGCGCCCTTGCCCGAGCCCATGCGGACTTCGGCCGGCTTCTTCGAGACGGGCACGTCGGGGAACACGCGGATCCACACGCGGCCAGCGCGCTTCATGTGGCGGGTGATGGCGCGGCGGGCGGCCTCGATCTGGCGCGCGGTCAGGCGGTCGGGCTCCATCGCCTTCAGGCCATAGGCGCCGAAGTCGAGGTTGAACCCGCCCTTGGCGGCGCCGCTGATGCGGCCCTTGAAGGCCTTGCGGTACTTGGTGCGCTTGGGTTGCAGCATGATGTCCTACGCGTCCCTCTGCTCCGTGCGCTCGACCCGGGCGGGCGTGCGCTGCGGCGCGGCTTCCTCGGCGCGCTTGTCGTGCGCCATCGGGTCGTGGGCCATGATCTCGCCCTTGAACACCCACACCTTCACGCCACAGGTGCCGAAGGTGGTGAAGGCCGTGGCGGTGCCGTAGTCGATGTCGGCGCGCAGCGTGTGCAGCGGCACGCGACCCTCGCGGTACCATTCCATGCGGGCGATCTCGGCGCCGCCCAGGCGGCCCGAGCAGTTGATGCGGATGCCCTGGGCGCCCAGGCGCATGGCCGACTGCACGGCCCGCTTCATGGCGCGACGGAAGGCGACGCGGCGCTCGAGCTGCTGGGCGATGTTCTCGGCGATCAGCGTGGCGTCGATCTCGGGCTTGCGGATCTCGACGATGTTCAGCGCCACCTCGCCCTTGGTCATCTTGGCGAGGTCGCCGCGCAGCTTCTCGATGTCGGCGCCCTTCTTGCCGATCACCACGCCCGGACGGGCGGTGTGGATCGTGACCCGGGCGCGCTTGGCCGGCCGCTCGATGACGATCTTGGCCACGCCCGCCTGGGCCAGCCGCTCGCGCAGCACCTTGCGGATATGGATGTCCTCATGGAGCATCTTGGAGTATTCGCCGCCCTCGGCGTACCACCGCGAATCCCAGGTCCGGTTGATGCCGAGACGCAGGCCGATGGGGTTGACCTTCTGACCCATTACTTGTCCTCCGCCTTCTCGGCGCGCTCGCGCACCACGATGGTGAGATGGCTGAACGGCTTCTGGATGCCGGCGGCGCGACCGCGGCCGCGCGTGTGGAAGCGCTTCATGACCAGGCCCTTGCCGACCGACGCCTCGGCCACGACCAGGCGGTCGACGTCGAGATTGTGGTTGTTCTCGGCGTTGGCGATGGCCGAGTTCAGCGCCTTCTTCACGTCGCGGGCGATCCGCTTCTTGGAGAAGGTGAGCTCGTTGACCGCCGAGGCCGCCTTCTTGCCGCGGATGGTGGCGGCCACGAGGTCGAGCTTGCGCGGGCTGACGCGGATGGTCCGCAGCACGGCCTTGGCCTCGTTGTCCGCCTCGCGGCGGGGATTGGATGGCTTGCTCATCGCCGGTTACTCCTTCGACACCTTCTTGTCGCCCGCGTGGGCGTGGAAGGTGCGCGTCGGCGAGAACTCGCCGAGCTTGTGGCCGACCATCTCCTCGGTGACGTTCACCGGGATGAACTTCTTGCCGTTGTAGACGCCGAAGGTCAGGCCCACGAACTGCGGCAGGATCGTCGAGCGCCGCGACCAGGTCTTGATCACTTCGCTGCGCAGGGTCTGGCGCCCCTTCTCGGCCTTCTTGATCAGGCTCCCCTCGACGAAGGGACCCTTCCAAACGGAACGTGCCACTGTGCTGTCTCCTCGTCAGCGCGTCGCGCTACGGCGGCGGATGATGAACTTGTCCGTCGCCTTGTTGCTGCGGGTCTTCTTGCCCTTGGTCGGCTTGCCCCACGGGGTGACCGGGTGGCGGCCGCCCGAGGTGCGGCCCTCGCCGCCGCCGTGCGGATGATCGACCGGGTTCATGGCCACGCCGCGGACCACCGGACGGCGGCCCAGCCAGCGCTGGCGGCCGGCCTTGCCGATCACGATGTTCTGGTTGTCGGGGTTCGACACCGCGCCGACGGTCGCCAGGCATTCGCCCGGCACCAGGCGCAGCTCGCCCGAGCTCAGCTTGATCTGGGCGTAGCCTGCGTCCTTGCCGACGAGCTGGGCGTAGGTGCCGGCCGAGCGCGCGAGCTGGCCGCCCTTGCCCTTCTTGAGCTCGACGTTGTGCACGATGGTGCCCACCGGCATGTTGGCGAGCGGCATGGCGTTGCCCGGCTTGATGTCGACGCGCTCGCCCGCCACGACCTCGTCGCCCGCCTTGAGGCGCTGCGGCGCCAGGATGTAGGCGAGCTCCCCGTCGGCGTACTTTATCAGCGCGATGAAGGCCGACCGATTGGGATCGTACTCCAGGCGCTCGACGGTCGCGGCGACGTCGAACTTGCGGCGCTTGAAGTCGACCAGGCGCAGGCGCTGCTTGTGGCCGCCGCCCATGTGGTTGCTGGTGATACGGCCATGGTTGTTGCGGCCGCCGGTCTTCTTCTTGCCGCGCGTCAGCGCCTTGACCGGCTTGCCCTTCCACAGGCCCGTACGGTCGACGATGACCAGCTGCCGCAGCGACGGCGTGATCGGCTTGTAAGTCTTGAGAGCCATGCTTCTATCCCCCGTCCTACAGGCCCGTGGTCACGTCGATCTTGTGACCCTCGACCAGCGAGACGATCGCTTTCTTCCAGTCGCTCCGCACGCCCGGACGGCCGCGGAAGATCTTCTTCTTGCCCTTCACGGTGACGGTGTTGATCGCCTTCACCTTGACCTTGAACAGGCCTTCGACCGCCTGCTTGATCTCGGGCTTGGTAGCGTCCATCGAGACGCGGAAGGTCACCTGGCCGTGCTCGGAGCCGTTGGTCGTCTTCTCGGTGATCAGCGGCGAGCGGATCACCTCGTACATGCGGGCACGGGAAACGGTGGCTCCCACGGCGGCCCTGTTCGCCTTGACGCTCATTGCAGGCGCTCCTCGAGATGCTTCACGGCATCCTTGGTCAACACCAGCGTGTCGCGGCGCAGGATGTCGTAGACGTTGGCGCCCTGCTGCGGCAGCACATCGACGTGGGCGATGTTGGCCGCGGCGCGCGCGAAGTTGGTGTCGACCTCGGCGCCGGCTATCACCAGCACGCTCGACACGCCGAGCTTGCCGAAGTGGGTCTTGAGCTGGGCGGTCTTGGGCTCGGCGAGCGTCGCCGCCTCGACCACGATCAGCTTGCCCTCGGCCGCCTTGGCCGACAGCGCCGTCCGAAGCGCGAGCTTGCGCACCTTCTTCGGCAGGTCGGAGGCATGGCTGCGAACGACCGGGCCGAAGGCCTTGCCGCCGCCGCGGAACTGCGGCGCCGCCTCGTTGCCGTGGCGGGCGCGACCGGTGCCCTTCTGGGCGTACATCTTCTTGGCCGTGGCCGTCACTTCCGAGCGACCCTTGGTCTTGTGCGTGCCCTGCTGGCGGCGCGACAGCTGCCACACCACGCAACGCTGCAGGATGTCCTTGCGGACGGGGACGGCGAACACGCCGTCGGCGAGCTCGATCTCGCCGGCGCTGCCGCCCTCGATGGTCTTGACTGCGATCTTCATGGTTCCCCGTCCTTAAGCCGCAGGACCTTCAGCCGCCGGCGCTTCCGCAGCCGGAGCCGCCGCTTCACCGGCAGCCTTGCGCAGGCCGGCCGGGTACGGAGCATCCTTGGGGCGGGCGCGCTTGGAGGCGTCCTTGACGATGATGTAGCCGCCGCGCGGACCCGGCACGGCGCCGGAGACCAGCAGCAGGCCCTTCTCGTCGTCGGCGGCGACGATCTTGAGGTTCTGCGTGGTCACGCGCTCGTGGCCATAGTGGCCGGCCATCTTCTTGCCGGGAAAGGTGCGGCCGGGATCCTGGCGGTTACCGGTCGAGCCGTGGCTGCGGTGCGAGACCGACACGCCGTGGCTGGCCTCGAGGCCGTGGAAGTTCCAGCGCACCATCGAGCCGGTGAAGCCGCGGCCGATGGTCGTGCCGATGACGTCGACGAACTGGCCGGGCACGAAGTGGCTCGGCACCAGCTCGGCGCCGACCTCGAGCACGGCGTCCTTGGCGACGCGGAATTCGACCAGCTTCTTCTTGGGCTCGACCTTGGCCTTGGCGAAGTGGCCACGGTTGGGCTGGCTCACGTTCTTGACCTTGGCCTTGCCGTAGCCGAGCTGGACGGCGGTGTACTTGTCCTTCTCTTCCGAGCGGACGGCGACAACCTGCAGCTGATCCACCTTCAGGACGGTGACGGGCACGTGCTCGCCGGCGTCGTTGAAGACGCGGGTCATGCCGACCTTCTGGGTGAGGAGACCGCAACGCATGGTCCTGTTCCTTCTCTTCCCTGTCCCTTAGGCGCCGAGCTTGATCTCGACGTCGACGCCGGAGGCGAGGTCGAGCTTCATCAGCGCGTCCACCGTCTGCGGCGTGGGATCGACGATATCGAGAACGCGCTTGTGGGTGCGGATCTCGAACTGCTCACGCGACTTCTTGTCGATGTGCGGCGAGCGGTTGACCGTGAACTTCTCGATGCCGGTCGGCAGCGGGATCGGACCGCGCACCTGCGCGCCCGTCCGCTTGGCCGTGCTCACGATCTCGCTCGTCGACGTGTCGAGCACGCGATGGTCGAAGGCCTTGAGCCGGATTCGGATATTGGTGTTGTCCATGGTCTTTACTCGCTCGGCGCCGACAGCGCGTTACTTGACGATTTTTGTGACGACGCCGGCGCCGACGGTGCGGCCGCCCTCGCGGATGGCGAAGCGCAGGCCCTCGTCCATGGCGATCGGCTGGATCAGCTCGACCGTCATGCGCGCATTGTCCCCC
>JAEWIV010000008.1 GCA_023386865.1 Pseudomonadota bacterium | reverse complement strand
TTTGCGTTTGGGATGCCCCGGGGCGCGCGGGGCGAGCTCGCCCTGCGGCACCAGGGTGGCGCCGCGGATGTGGCCCAAAGGCCCCGTGAACTCGTTGGGCTCGCGCACGTCGAGTACGTTCACCTTGGCGAGGTTCTCCTCCAGCCAGTGCGGCTCGACTTCCCAGACACCGCCGAAGGTGAAGCGCAGCGGCGCCCACTGTGGGTCGGGCGGCGCGACCGCCTCGTTGCCCGGCTGGCCGCAACGCAGGTTGGCCGGCACCGCCTCGTCGATCTTCTTGGGATGCGGGAGGTCGAGGTTCTTCATGTAGCCGACGTAGTCGCCTTCGCCCACTTCTCCGCCCAGCCGCGGATTGAACTTCTTCTCCTCGGCGACGCTGGTGGCGGTGAGCCCGCGATAGTCGTGCGCCGGATAGAGCAGGCATGTCTCGGGCAAGGAGAAGATGCGCGACCGGACCGAGCGATAGAGCGCCCGCGGGTCACCCTGCTGGAAGTCGGTGCGGCCCGAGCCGCGGATCATGACGCAGTCGCCGGTGAAGGCCATGCTCTCGTCGTCGAGCACGTAGGTGACGCAGCCGTTGGTGTGGCCGGGCGTTGCCCGCACCTCGAGCGAGCGGCGGCCGAACTCGACGCGGTCGCCGTCCTGGAGCAGGCGGTCGACGCCCGAGGCGCCGGCCGCCGCCGAAAGCGCGATCTGGCTACCGAGCTTCTGCTTGAGCAGCCAGGCGCCGGTCACGTGATCGGCGTGGACATGGGTGTCGAGTGTCCACAAGAGCGTCAGGCCCAGCTCACCGATCAGCGCCGCGTCGCGGCGCACCTGCTCGAACACCGGATCGATCAACAGCGCCTCGCGCGTTGCCGAACAGCCGAGCAGATAGGTGTAGGTCGAGGAGGTCGGATCGAAGAGCTGGCGGAAGACGAGCATGCCAGCAGTGTAGCACCGTGGGCTGTGACTTTGACCACTCTCCGGCGCCCCCTTCCCGCGTAGCCGGCAGGCGGCGTAGCCGAGGGACCTGTTTTTTGTCGACGCATCGACAAGAGGCCCCTTGTGTCTCGCTAAGCCCCCTCTCCTAACCTCTCCCCCGAGCGGGGGAGAGGAATATGAGGTGATTCGTTCAGCCCGGTGCGCTCGCCTTGTCGATCGCCGCCACGGAGTCCGGATCGAGCTTGATCCTGGGTGCCGCGATCAGGTCCTTGAGCTGGTCGAGGCTGGTGGCGCTGACGATCGGCGCGGTGATCGCCTTGCGCTGCATCAGCCATGCAAGCGCCACTTGCGCGGAATTTGCATTGTGCTTCCTGGCCGCGGCATCGAGCGCCTTCAGCACGGCAAAACCCTTGTCGTTCAGGTACTTCTTCACGCCCGCGCTGCGTGCCTTGTCGGTGGCGTCGGCCTCCGACTTGTACTTGCCGGTCAAGAAGCCGCTCGCCAGCGAATAGTAGGGTATGACGCCGATCCCCTCCTTCAGGCACTCGGCTTCCAGCGCGCCCTCGAACAGGCCGCGCTCCATGAGGTTGTAATGCGGCTGCAGACTGACATAGGCCGGCAGGCCCTTGTCCTTGGCGATCTTCGCGGCCTCGGCAAGCCGCGGCGCCTCGAAGTTCGAAGCCCCGATGTAGCGCAGCTTGCCCGCCTTGATCAGGCCGTCGTAGGTCGACAGCGTCTCCTCCTGCGGCGTGTTGGGATCGTCGCGGTGCGACTGATAGAGGTCGATGCGGTCGGTATTGAGCCGCTTCAGCGAATCGTCGACCGAGCGCTTGATGTGAGCGGCCGACAGGCCCTGGCCCACATTTGGCATGTCCATGCCGCACTTGGTGGCGATCAGCACCTTGTCGCGCTTGGCCGGGTTCTTCCTGAGCCAGCTGCCGATCACAGTCTCCGACTCGCCGCCCTTGTTGCCGGGCTTCCAGCGCGAATAGACGTCGGCGGTATCGATGAAGGAGAAGCCGGCATCGACGAAGGCGTCGAGGATCCGGTGCGAGGTGGCCTCGTCGGCCGTCCAGCCGAACACGTTACCGCCGAAGGCGATGGGCGCGAATTCGAGGTCCGAGCGACCGAGCTTGCGCTTGTCCATGATGCGTCTCCTTGCTTCGTGTTCCTCCCCGGCTTCGCTGGGGAAATGGCCCGCAGGGCCGGAGGGGGCATGACCCACATCGGCGGCCCATGACCCTCCGCCCCATTCGGGGGCACCTCTCCACGCATAGCGTGGAGAGGAGGGTCAAGTCACCTACTCCGCGGCCTTCGCCGGCGCGGGCTCGGACGGCGCCGCCGGGACCACGGGCACCGTGGGCCCTGCGACTGCCATCGGCACCATACCCGGGATCGTGAACGGCAGGGTCGGCGTGGCGAACTGGATGCCGAGCTTGGGGAGCTGCTCGTACATGCGGCGGACGCCCATGCGCTGGATGGCGCTGGGGTTCTTGGGCCGGGCCATGAACTTGAAGCGCACGATCAGGGATGAGTCCTTGATGTCGACCACGCCCTGCATCTTGAGCGGCTGCATCAGGATCGGCTTGAAGGCCGGCTCTTCCATCATGTCGGTGCCGATCTTCTTCACCGCCTTGCGCAGCAGCTCGACGTCGGTGCCGGGCGCGAAGGCGAGGTTGAACTTCACCACGGTCCAGTCGCGGCTGAAATTGGTGATGTGCCCGACCTGCCCGAACGGCACGATGTGCAGCTGTCCGTTCTGGTGCCGCAGCTTGAGGGAGCGCACGCTGAAGCCCTCGACCGTCCCCTTGACCTTGCTGCAGTCGACGTACTCGCCTATGCGGAACGAGTCCTCGGCCAGGAAGAACACGCCCGAAACGATGTCGCGCACCAGCGACTGGCTGCCGAAGGAGACGGCGAGGCCGAGCACCGAGGCGCCGGCAATCAGGGGCGTGATGTTGACGCCGAGCTCCGACAGCACCAGCAAGCCGCCCACCACCAGGATCACCGACCCGGCGATGGCGCGCAGCAGCGGCATCAGGGTGCGCAGGCGCGAGGCGGCGACCTTGACCTCGTCCTCGGGATCGGACGCAGCGTCGGCCGACGGCAGCGGATTGGCGGCGATGTACGAATCCATGCGGAAACGCACGAACCGCCAGAAGGCGTAGATCGCCACCAGGGTGATCGCCGCGATCTTGGCCCCGCGGTCGTGCACGGCCCATTGCTCGGCGGTCATGGCGGCCAGCACCTTCACCATCACGGCGTCGGCAATGACGATGGCGACGTAGAGTCGAGCGATCAGGCGCAGGCAGTCGGCCACCACATCGCCCGCCATCGGCAGCTCGGAGACGATATGGCGGGTGACGCGATGCATCAGCGTCTCGAACAGCAGCAGCGCCAGAAGCGCCGCCTCGATGAGCGACATGCCGCGCGCCGCCGTATGGCTCTCGGTCAGCGCGGCATAGACTGCCGCCACGCCCATCAGGCCGTAGAAGGCGAGGCCCGCCATCCACCAGCGCTTCGCCGCGTCGAGCTTGAGCTGGCGGCCGACCTTGCGCTCCGAGACCATGGCTGCGAGCCAGGCGGCCATCTCGTTGCGCCAATGCCAGACCACCCAGACCAGGGCCGCCGCGATCAACGGCGCGTAGATGATGATGGCGGCCGACGTCGCCTCGTTGCTGGCGCCAGTCGTCAGCAGCGCACGGGCAAGATGGCTGCCCAGCAGCGGCAGGACGACGACCCAGTTGAGGGCGATCAGCAGGCCGCGCGCCGCCGCGTCGTCGACCGGGGCGATGCGGCCTTCCGGCGTGGCCGGCCGCAGCCAGACCCGGAAGACCAGGTTGAACAGGCGCCAGTTGAGCAAGAGGTCGTAGACCTGCAGGCCAAGCTTGCCGCCGACGGTCTGGTTGCCGTCGAGCTGGTTCAGGACGACCCGGGCGGCGACGGCCAGGGCCACCACCGCCAGCAGGTCGAGCAGCATGGCGCGCACGAAGGCACGCATGGGCGACCGGCCGACCAGGCGATCGAAGGCCGCGACCCGGGCGCGGCTGAACAGCAGACGCACGACATATTCCGCCGCCAGGCCCGCGACCACGATGCCCAGCAGCAACAGCGCCGTGCGGCCGCTGATCACCTCGGGCAGGCTGGCGAGGTGGCGGCCCAGCGCCGGCACCTGGTGGACGGTGAATTCGAGGCGCTCGGTCAGGACCTTCAGGAAGGTTGCCGTCGCGGTATCGGCGCCGTAAGCCGGCTGCGCGGCGGCGGCGCAGGCCCATTCGCCGACAAAACCGCCGACCATTGCCGCGGCGCCAAATCTTGACCGTTTCATACGTTTGCCCCCATTAGACGGCCGGCAAAGCCTAAGGCAAATGCCCGGGCACTGCCATCTTCGCCCGGTCGTAGTTTGTCAGAGATGTGTCGGGATATTCCATGTTCGGACTGATGCAGGACCGCCCGCTGCTGATCCAGCAGCTCATCGAGCACGCCGCCCTGAACCACGGCGACACCGAGATCGTGTCGCGCCGGGTCGAGGGCGACATCCATCGCTACACCTATCGCGATGCAAGACTGCGCGCCAAGCAGGTCGCCGAGGCGCTCGTCGCCCTGGGCATCGCGCCCGGTGACTGCATCGGCACCTTGGCCTGGAACGGCTATCGGCACTTCGAGCTCTACTACGGCATCTCCGGCATGGGCGCGGTGTGCCACACCATCAACCCGCGCCTGTTCCCCGAGCAGATCGTCTACATCGTCAACCACGCCGAGGACCGGCTGCTGTTCGTCGACCTGAACCTGCTGCCGGTGGTCGAGAAGCTGTTGCCGCAGCTCGAGACCGTGCGTCACGTCGTGGCCATGACCGACCGGGCGCACCTCCCCAAGCACTGCAAGATCCCCAACCTGCTGGTCTACGAGGAGCTTCTGGCCGATAAGCCCGGCACTTATGCGTGGCCGGAGTTCGACGAACGCACGGCGTCGTCGCTCTGCTACACCTCGGGCACGACCGGCAACCCGAAGGGCGTGCTCTACCACCATCGTTCGACGATCCTGCACGCCTACGGCAGCGCCCTGCCCGACACGCTGGGCCTGTCGGCACGCTCGGTGGTGCTGCCGGTCGTGCCGATGTTCCATGTCAACGCCTGGGGCCTGCCCTACAGCGCCGCCCTGGTCGGCGCCAAGCTGGTGTTCCCCGGACCGGCGCTGGACGGTCCGAGCCTCTACGAGCTGTTCGAGAAGGAGGGCGTGACCTTCACCGCCGGGGTGCCGACGGTATGGCTGGCGCTGCTGCAGCACATGCAGGCCAACAAGCTGAAACTCTCGACGCTGAAGCACGCCGTGATCGGCGGCTCGGCGGCGCCGCCGGCCATGATCGACGCCTTCGACAAGGAGTTCGGCGTCGAGGTCCTGCATGCCTGGGGCATGAGCGAGATGAGCCCGCTGGGCTCGGTCAACCACCCCAAGGCCAAGCATGCGAAGATGCCGGCCGAGGAGGTATTCGCGGTGCGCCTCAAGCAGGGCCGGCCGCCGTTCGGCGTCGACATGAAGATCGTCGACGACGCCGGCAACGAGCTGCCGCGCGACGGCAAGGCCTTCGGCGACCTCCTGGTACGCGGCCCGTGGATCACCTCCGGCTACTTCAAGGGCGAAGGCGGCGAGGTGCTGCGGGACGGCAATTGGTTCCCGACAGGCGACGTCGCCACCCTGGACGCCGACGGCTACATGCAGATCACCGACCGTTCCAAGGACGTGATCAAGTCGGGCGGCGAATGGATCAGCTCCATCGACCTCGAGAACGCGGCGATGGCCCATCCCGGCGTCGCCGAGGCCGCGGTGATCGGAATCCGCCATCCCAAGTGGGACGAGCGACCGCTGCTGATCGTCCATCGCAAGCCCGGCGCCACGCTCGACAAGAAGGAGCTGCTCGAGTTCCTCGGCACCAGGGTCGCCAAGTGGTGGCTCCCCGACGACGTGCAGTTCGTCGACGCCATCCCGCACACCGCGACCGGGAAAATCCTGAAAACCCGCCTGCGCGAGGACTTCAAAGGCTACACGCTGCCGACGGCTTGAGGCGCCTCACATTCCTCTCCCCCAGGGGGAGAGGGATATGAAGAGGTCCGCGCTCCGAAAAGAGCGGCTTCTCGGGGCCCTTGCAGAGGAATATCCTCGCGCGGAGTAGGAGTACGCCATGGCCACAGAGACCATTCCCGTCATCGACCTCGGCCCCTATCTCGCCGGCGAGCCGGGAGCGCTCGACCGCACGGCCAAGGCGCTGCGCGTCGCCCTGACCGAGATCGGCTTCTATTTCATCGTCAATCACGGCGTGCCGCGGAAGAAGATCCAGGCGACCTTCGACCAGGTTAAGCGCTTCCATGAGCTGCCGCTCGAAAAGAAGCTCGCCCTGAAGATCGACCTGCACAGCACCGGCTACATGCCGATGCGCGGCAATACGCTGCGCACCTCGACGGTGCAGGCCGGCACCAAGCCCAATCTCAACGAGGCCTTCTTCGTGAAGCGCGAGATGGCGGCCGACCATCCCGACGTCCTCTCCAACCGCCGCTTCCGCGGCCGCAACCGCTGGCCCGACGGCCTGCCGGGCTTCCGCGAGACCGTGGTCGACTACTGCAACACCCTGGAAGCGCTGGTGCTCAAGATGGTGCGCGTCTACGCCCGGGCGCTCGACCTGCCGGCGACCTATTTCGACGCGCCCTTCCAGGACTGCCAGTACTCGCTGCGCATGCCGCACTATCCGCACCAGGACGGCCCCATCGAAGACGAGTTCGGCCTGGCGCCGCATACCGACACCAGCTTCCTGACCTTGCTCGCCCCCAACGACGTGCCGGGTCTGTCGATCCGCACCCAGAGCGGCAAATGGATCGACGCCCCCGCCATCGCCGACGCCTATGTCGTGAACGGCGGCCAGATGCTGCAGCGCTGGACCAACGACGTCTTCCTGGCGACGCCACATCGCGCCATCAATCGCAGCGGCGGCGAGCGCTATGCCATTCCGTTCTTCTGCGATTCGAACATCGACTGGCCCGTCGCCGCGGTGCCGACCACGGTCGGACCGGACAAGCCGCCCAAGTACCCGACGACCTACTACAGCGACTACATGATCTGGTACCAGAAGCGGAACTACGACGTGCTGGCTGACGCCAACCGGCAAGCGGCCGAGTGAGCGACGCCAAGACCATTCCCATCATTGACCTCGGTCCCTATCTCACAGGGGGACCTGGGGCCCTCGAACGCACCGCGCGCGAGCTGCGCTTCGCTCTCACCGAGATCGGTTTCTATTTCATCGTCAACCACGGCGTGCCCGAGGCGCTGATCCGGGGCGCCTTCCAACAGGCGGCGCGGTTCCACGGCCAGCCCATCGAAGGGAAGATGGAGGTCAGGGTCGACAAGCACAATGTCGGGTACCTGCCGATGCGCGGCGACACCTTGCGCACCTCGACGGTGCAGACCGTCACCAAGGCCAATCTCAACGAAGCCTTCTTCATGGCGCGCGACCTGCCCGACGATCATCCGGAGGTGTTGGCCGACCGGCGCTTCCGCAGCGCCAACCGCTGGCCGAAGGACCTGCCGGGCTTCCGCGAAGCCGTCGTCGGGTACTGCGAGGCGCTGGAGCGGCTGGTGGAGAAGCTGGTGCGGCTCTACGCCGTCGCCCTCGACCTGCCGGCGGCGTATTTCGACGATCCGTTCCGCGAGTTCCAGTACAAGCTGCGCATGACGCACTACCCGCCCCAGGAAGCCCTCGCCGACGACGAGTTCGGCATCGCCCCGCATACCGACACCAGCTTCCTGACGCTGCTCGCGCCCAACGAGGTGCCCGGCCTGTCCATCCGGACCCAGAGCGGCCACTGGATCGACGCCCCGGTCGTGCCGGGCGCCTTCGTCGTCAATGGCGGCCAGATGCTGCAGCGCTGGACCAACGACTTCTTCCTGGCGACGCCGCACAGGGCGGTCAACAGGAGCGGCGGCGAGCGCTATGCCCTGGCCTTCTTCTGCGACAGCCACATCGACTGGCCGGTCGCCTCGGTACCGACCACGGTCGGGCCAGACCGGCCGCCGAAATACCCGACGACCTGGTACACGGACTATATGGTCCAGTACCAGAAACGGACCTATGATCTGCTGGCCGACGCCAACCGCGAGGCGGCGGCGTGACCTTCCAGCGTGAGCGTACCATGTGCGTCCCGTGCATCTGGAGCGCCCCGCTTGACCGACTGCCCCTGCTGTCCTCCTGAACCGACGCGCCGTGGCGTGCTATGGGGCGCCTCGGCGCTGGCCGGCACGCTCGCCCTGCCCGGGCTTGCCACAGCTCAGCAGCGCCGCGCCCTGCCGCCGCTCGTCGTCGACCAGGGCAAGCCCAACCGCGATCTGCCGCTGGTCGACTTCCACACCCATATCCAGAAACGCGCCCTAGCTGACGACCTCGTCCAGAAGATGGACGCCGCGAACGTGGCGCGGCTGGTGCTCATGCCGCTCTATTACGGCGACAACAACGGCGCCATAAACGACGGCGAAGGCAGCGACGAACAGGCACGCGACTATGGCCGCCGTTTCCCCGATCGCTTCGTGCCCTTCGTCGGCATGCAGCGCGGCGAACTGAACGGCCGCGAAGTCATGCGGAACTCGACCGAGGCCGGCCTGCGGCTGCTGCGCCAGACCGGCGAGAAGCTCAAGAGCGGCGAGTTCTTCGGCATGGGCGAGTTCATGCTGCGCTTCTATCCCTACACCACGGCACAGGGCATCGTCGCCACCTCGGACATGGACTATCCGGTCGACGGCTGGTTCATGCGCCAGTGTGCCGACCTCTCGGCGCGCTACCGGGCACCTATGGTGTTCCATGCCGAGGCCGAAGCGCACGTCGCCGAAGCGGCGCGGCGGCTGTTCGCGGCACATCCGCAGGCGATCTTCGTATGGGCGCACAATTGCGGCCGCTCCAGTGCGGCCGATATCGCTGCCATGTTCGACCGCTATCCGAACCTCCATGCCGATCTAGGCCACATGACCTATTCCGGGCCAGGCGTAAACTCCTACGGCACTGGCTGGCCCCGACGCACCCAGTGGACGCACCTGGTGGTCGACGATCGCGGCAACCTGCTGCCCGAAATGAAGGCCCTTTTCGAGCGCTATCCTGACCGCTTCACCATCGGCACCGACACTGCCCATGCCCGGGTCTACGAAACCTACCTCAACCGCATCCCGCGCTGGCGCTACGTGCTCGGCCAGCTCTCGCCCGCGGCCGCGCGCGGCCTAGCCTACGCCAATGCAGAAAGGATGTTCCGCGCCACGGCAGCCGGCCGGCAGCGCTTTGCACCGCTGGCACCTGTTCCGGTATGACCCTCTTCTAGCGGACGCCAACCGGCAGGCGGCGGAATGACGCCTTTGGGCCGCTTCCCGGCCGGCCGCGACTCGGTCTAGAACCAAGCGGGGAGCCGCCCGCCAATCGCCAAAAGCCTTCATTCCAGGCGGCAAGGGTAACAGAGGAAACGCCATGCTCGGCCTGATGCAAGACCGTCCGCTGCTGATTTCGCAGATCATCGACTTTGCCGGGAGGTACTATCCCGACGTCGAGATCGTCACCCGCACGGTCGAGGGGCCGATCCACCGCTACGGCTACAGGGACGCGCTGAAGCGCTCCAAGCAGGTTGCCGAGGCGTTGCAGGGCCTGGGTATAAAGCTCGGCGATCCGGTCGGCACCATCGCCTGGAACACCCATCGCCACTTCGAGCTCTATTTCGGTATCTCTGGCATCGGCGCCGTGCTGCACACGATCAACCCGCGGCTGGCGCCCGAGCACGTCGCCTACATCGCCAACCACGCCGAGGACAAGGCGATCTTCGTCGACCTCAACCTGCTGCCGATCGTCGAGGGCGTGTTCGACAAGCTCAAGACCGTGAAGCACGTCGTCGTCATGACCGACCGGGCGCACATGCCCCCGTCGTCCAAGATCCCCAACCTGCTGTGCTACGAGGAGCTGATCGCCGACAAGCCGGGCACGCTCACCTGGCCCGCCTTCGACGAGAAGACGGCGTCGTCGCTCTGCTACACCTCGGGCACCACTGGCAACCCGAAGGGCGTGCTCTACTCGCACCGCTCGACGATGATCCATTCGATGATGGCTTCGAACGGCGCGGTGATCCCGATCGATCCCGACACCACCATTCTGCCGGTGGTACCGATGTTCCATGCCAATGCCTGGGGCCTGGTCTACGCCGCGCCGATGTGCGGCGCCAAGCTGGTGTTCCCCGGCCCCAAGCTCGACGGCGCGAGCATCTACGAGCTTCTCGACAAGGAGAAGGTCACGCTGAGCGCCGGCGTGCCGACCGTGTGGCTCGCCCTGCTCGACTACTGCGCCCAGAACAAGCTCAGGATGTCGTCGGTCAAGCGCTCGCTGATCGGCGGCTCGGCCGTGCCGCTGGCCATGATCGAGCGCTTCTGGAAGGAGCACGGCGTCGAAGTCGTCCAGGGCTGGGGCATGACCGAAATGAGCCCGCTCGGCACGACCACCCGCTTCAACAGGGGCGAGCGCGAGCTGCCGGACGAGCAGCGCTTCGCCATCACCGCCAAGCAGGGCCGGCCGGTGTTCGGCTGCGAGATGAAGATCGTCGACGACGCCGGCAACGACCTGCCCATGGATGGCAGCGTGTCGGGCAACATGGTCGTGCGCGGCCCCTGGATCGTGAAGGGCTACATGAAGGGCGACGGCAGGAACCAGTTCCTCGAGGACGACTGGTTCCAGACCGGCGACGTCTGCAAGATCGAGAGCGACGGCTCGGTGGTGATCACCGACCGGTCGAAGGACGTCATCAAGTCGGGCGGCGAGTGGATCAGCTCGATCGACCTGGAGAACGCCGCCATGGGCTGCCCGGGCGTCGCCGAGGCCGCGGTGATCGGCGTTGCCCATCCCAAGTGGGACGAGCGGCCGCTGCTGATCGTGGTGCGCCGCCCCGAGGCGCAGGTGACGAAGGGCGACATCCTGAAGTTCCTCGACGGCAAGATCGCCAAGTGGTGGATGCCGGACGATGTGCAGTTCATCGACGCCATCCCGCACGTCGCCACCGGCAAGATCCTGAAGACGGCGCTGCGAAAGCAGTTCGAGAGCTACAAGCTGCCGACTCCCTAGCCATGCCGCACATCGTCGTCGCCGATCCGATCCACCCGGACGGCATCGAGCGCCTGCTCGGCGCGCCCGGCGTCACGCTCGATCATCCGGCAGCCGCGCCCGGCGGCCCGCGCGCCCCCCCGCGGCGGCCCCCCCGCCGGGGG
>JAEWIV010000398.1 GCA_023386865.1 Pseudomonadota bacterium | reverse complement strand
GGCCTCCAGGCCCGCATCATGGCTCATGAGCGGACCTGGAGGTCCGCGCTCCGGCATGAAGCGAACCTAGCCCGTCTTTCCGTGGCTGGTGAGCAGCCGGATGATCTGCACCGACTTCGGCAGCTCGATGAGAAACTCCGGATCGCGATCGAGATGGTGGATGTCGGTGGGATCGCGGCCGGTGAAGCGGGCCATCGCCGGGATGTCCTCCCAGTAGGAGATGGTCATGAACTCGCTCTCGTGCTCGCGATCCTCGCGGAAGGTCTGAACGCCCAGCGCCTTCTCGATCAAGGGCTTGATGCCGATGTCGTAGTTGTACTTCTCATATTCATCGGCGCGGTCCCGCGGCACCCGGCCGCGCCAGATGCGGGCGATGGTCGGACGCTTGCCGCTCATTTCGGCCCCCATTCCTGCACCACGGTTTCGCTCACGGGATCGAGCATGCGCGTATTCTTGAGCACCAGCCCATGCTTCTTCAAAGGCTCCTCGGCCGCCATGTCGTGTCCGACCCCGGGAAAGACCGGCCGGCCGCGCGGCCCGCGGGCCAGCGCGCGCGGCAGGTAGAAGGCGTCGTAGCCGATCGACAGGAACAGCCCGAACACGTCGGTGCCGCCGACCACGGCCAGCACGCCATCGTCGACGTTGAGCTTCTGCCAGGCCTCCTCGAACGGCGCGGTCGCCGGATTCCACAGGATGACGTTGGGATTGTCGGGATCGTGCACGATGCGCTGCACGCGGCGCGTCACCAGGATGCGCTTGCGTCCCTTCTCCTTGGGACCGCCCTCGGCCGAGTGCCGGCCGTTGGCGACCGCCGACGCATGATCGAGCGACTCCTGGTAGAACTGCTGGTCGGCCGGGATCTTCAGCTCCTCGGGAAAGGAGCCGTCGGACTTGGCGATCATGCCTTCCCGGCTGACGATGGCGTAGCCTTCGATGCGGGGACGCTTGCTCATCGTTAAAACACCCCATTACGCTGCGAGGGCGCCACGATGGCGCCCTCGACAGGTCGATGCCGGCGACGGCCGTACACGCCGCCGTTCGCCGGCACCTTAGCTCAGGCCGTGCGCCCGTCCTACGACGTGCGGAAGGCTTGCCGCGCCAGGAGCTTCCAGGCGCCGCCGTCCTTCACCCAGACCTGCATCACGCCGATCTTGGCCGAGCCCGGCTTGCCCTCGCTCTCGAACTCGACGGCGTAGGTATGGCGGGCGACCGCATTGTTGCCGCTCACCTGGACCTTGGGATCGCTGATGGTGATCGACTTGTAGGTCGTCTTCTTGCCGGCGACGACGTCTATGAACTCCTTCTTGGTCTCGATACGGCCGCCGGAATGGCCGTAGCTCAACTGATCGGCGACCAACATCTCGAGCTTGGCCTTGTCGGCGGCGATCATCGCCTTGTTGAGATCGTCGACGGCCTTGGCGACCGCCGCTTCGTCGGCGGATTCGGCATGGGTAATGGTGGGCAACGCCGCGAGCGCCAGGGCACCGGCTGCGGCGAGGTGACGACGAGTGACACGCATGAGTTCACTCCCTAGGTCGATTGTCGTTGTCGGCCGGAGGCCCGGCCGACCGGAAGCCTACTCCGGACCGGGCGCGGGCGCCATGAAGCGCTGCCCGCGCGCTGGGATCCTTCCGGCGACGCCGTCGGCCGAAATGTGCCGCGCCTATTCGGGCGTGATGCCGAGGGCCACGATGCGCGGGATGATGGTGGCCTTGAGGACCTCGTAGTCCTTCATGACCTCCTCGTGGTTCAGCGGCTTCTCGGTCAGGCCGAAGCTCTCCATCATCTTGCGACCGGGCTCGGAGTCGGCGGCGGCGACCCAGAGGTCCGACATCTTCTGCACGATCGGCTTGGGTGTCGCCGCGGGCGCCGCCAGCGCCAGCCAGCCGCGCACCGTGAACATGTCGTCGCTGAAGCCCTGCTCGGCCGAAGTCGGCAGGTCGGGGAACTTGCCCGCACGCACGCGGCTTGGCGCGACGATCGGCTTGATCTCGCCCTTCACCAGCAGCGCGTTGAAGGCCTGCGGGCTGCCCATGGCGGCCTGCAGCTGGCCGGCGCCCATGTCCTGCCACATTGGCGCTTCGCCCTTGTAGGTCACGACCTCGATCTTGAGCCCGAACTTCTCGTTCAGTCCCTGGGCGAAGACGTGTGCCGAGGAGCCGATCGCCCACGAGCCGAAGTTCACCTTGTTGTTCCTGGCGTACTCGACGAACTCCTTGAGATTGGAGACCGGCACCGACTTGTGCACCACCACCGGCAGCACGCCCGACGATGTGCCCGAGACGATCGTGAAGTCCTTGTCGGGGTCGAAGCCCAGCGATTTGAACATCACGCGGTTCTGCACCAGCGTGCTCGAAACGGAGTGCAGGAAGGTGTAGCCGTCGGCCGGCGCGCGGGCGACCAGCGCGGCGCCGATATTGCCGCTGGCGCCGGGCTTGTTGTCGATGATGACCTGCTGGCCGGTCGCCTGCTGCACGTGCTGGCCGAACGCGCGGGCGATGCCGTCGGTCAGGCCGCCTGCCGGAAAGTTCACCACGATGGTGATCGGCTTGGCGGGCCATGCCGGCTGGGCGCGGACGATGGCGGGGGTCGCGACCGCGAAGCCTGCAGTCGCGCGAAGAAAGGTGCGTCTGGTCGTGGTCATCACTCTGACAGCCTCGTGAGTTCTTTTGCGCGGCGATGCATAGCGACCGCGACCCGACAGTGCTAGCGTGATCGCTCACCGCAAGGGCGGAACCCATGGTGCGTTTTGCCACACCGCTGCTCGCAGCGATCGCGTTCGCAACGCCTGCCCTGGCCGATGAGCCGCCGGTCGTCGTCCTGCGCGGCAGCAGCGCGACGCCGACGCCGTGGTACGAGCCGCCGCCGGAGCCGAAGGTCGTCGTGCAGCCCGTCCCCGTTCCCATCTACTACTATCCCGTCCTGGGCTCCGGCCCGATCATCCATCGTCACGGCCCGCGGGCCATGCCGCGGGGAAACAGATGATGCTGCAGACCTCGTCGCTCCTGGCCGACTCGCTGGCCGAGCGCCTCGTCGAGACGTTCGTGCGCAGCTACGGACGCGGTGTGTCGCAGCAGGCCGAGCTTCTGGGCGAGGCGGCGCGGCTGGCGATCGAGCGCCTGTCGCTCAGCGACGCGCTCTATCACACCGCCGAACATACGGCTCTGGTGACGCTGGTGGCGCAGGACATCCTGCGCGGGCGGCGCCTCAGCACCGACGTCCCGCCCGACATGTGGCTGCACGTCGTGCTCGCCGCGCTGACGCACGACATCGGCTATCTGCGCGGCATCTGCCGGGCCGACACGGAAAACCGATTCGTGGCCAACGAGATGGGCGACACGATCGAGCTGCCGCGCGGCGCCTCGGACGCCGCCCTCGCGCCCTACCATGTGGATCGCGGCAAGGTCTGCGTGCGTGAGCGGTTCGCCTTCAATCCCCTGGTCGAGCCCGATCGACTGGCTCGCAACATCGAGCTGACGCGCTTTCCTGTCCCGGATGACGACGATCACGCCGAAACCGACACCGAAGCGGCGTTCGTGCGCGCTGCCGACCTGATCGGCCAGCTCGGCGATCCGCTCTATCCGCGCAAGCTCAACGCGCTCTTCCACGAGTTCGAGGAGATCGGCGTCAACGCCACGCTGGGCTATGCCACGCCCGCCGATGTCGCCGATCACTATCCCCGCTTCTTCTGGTCCAAGGTCGAGCCGTACCTGGGCGAGGCCATCCACGCCCTCAACATGACGGCGGAAGGCCGGCTGTGGCTGGCCAACCTCTATTCGCACGTCTGCGTGATGGAGCATGGACGTCGGGCGATGGGTCCGAACCCGGCGCGCGCGACCGACGAGACCAAGGGCCTGGTCCTGCGCGATTTCGGCCCCTCCGCACGGCGGAACCTTTGACCGCTGGGCGGGGCACGTTCCTGTTGCTAAGAGAAGCCAACTTCAACGACTCCGATTCGGGGAAAATGCCATGACCGACGCAGTGCTTCGCTCCACCGAGGGGCGGATCGGCATCCTCACCGTCAACAACCCGCCGGTGAACGCTCTCGCCGCCGCCGTGCGCGACGGCATCAAGCAAGGCGTCGAGGCCTTCGCCAAGGATTCCGACATCGATGCCATCGTCCTGATCGGCGGCGGCCGCACCTTCATCGCCGGCGCCGACATCCGCGAGTTCGGCAAGCCGCCGTCGGGCGCCAACCTGAACGACGTCATCGCCACCATGGAGAACTGCCCCAAGATCATCGTCGCGGCGCTGCACGGCACGCCGCTGGGCGGCGGGCTCGAAACCGCGCTCGGAGCGCACTATCGCGTGGCGCTGGCCTCGACTCGCGTCGGCCTGCCCGAGGTCCATCTCGGCATCCTGCCTGGCGCCGGCGGCACCCAGCGCCTGCCGCGCCTCACCGGAGCGAAGTACGCGCTCGACGCCATCATCTCGGGCCGCCACATCCCCGCGCCCGAGGCCAAGAGCAAGGGCATCGTCGATGCGATCGTCGAGGGCGACCTCCTGAAGGGCGCCGTCGCCCATGCCCAGATGCTGGTGGCGCAGGGCGCGCCGCGGCGGCGCGTGCGCGACCTCACGGCGACCCTGGAATCGCCTGACCTCTTCAAGGAGACCGAGAAGGCGATCGCCCGCCGCGCCCGCGGCTTCAAGGCCCCGTGGAGCATCATCAAGTGCGTGCAGGCCGCCGTCGAGCTGCCGTTCGACGAGGGCATGAAGCGCGAGCGCGAGCTGTTCGTCGAGCTGCTGACCTCGTCCGAATCGGCGGCGCAGCGCTACTACTTCTTCGCCGAGCGCGAGGCGGCCAAGGTCAAGGACGTGCCGGCCGACACGCCGCAACGCGAGATCAAGACGGCCGGCATCGTCGGCGCCGGAACGATGGGCGGCGGCATCGCCATGAACTTCGCCAATGCCGGCATCCCGGTCACGCTGCTGGAGGTGAAACAGGAAGCGCTGGACCGCGGGCTGAAGACCATCCGCACCAACTACGAGAACACCGCCAAGCGCGGCGGCATGAAGGCCGAGGACGTCGACAAGCGCATGGCGCTGATCAAGCCTACGCTCTCCTACGACGACCTCAAGGACGCCGACGTCGTCATCGAGGCGGTGTTCGAGACCATGGAAGTGAAGGAAGGCGTCTTCAAGCAGCTCGACGCCGTCGCCAAGCCCGGCGCCATCCTCGCCACCAACACGTCAGGCCTGAACGTCAACCAGATCGCCAACTATACCAAGCGGCCGGGCGACGTGATCGGCATGCACTTCTTTTCGCCGGCCAACGTCATGAAGCTGCTGGAGAACGTGCGCGGCGAGGCGACCCAGAAGGACGTCATCGCCACCGTGATGTCGCTCAGCAAGAAGATCGGCAAGATCCCGGTGCTGGTCGGCGTCTGCGAGGGCTTCGTCGGCAACCGCATGCTGCGCCAGCGCGGCATCCAGTCGGCCTACATGCTGGAGGAAGGGGCGCTGCCGCAGCAGGTCGACAAGGTGGTCTACGACTACGGCTTCCCGATGGGCCCGTTCGCGATGAGCGACCTCGCCGGCAACGACGTCGGCTGGCGCATCCGCCAGGGCAAGAAGGAGAAGGAGCAGCGCAACGTCCGCTACACGGGCTACATCGCCGACGCGATCTGCGAGCTCGGCCGCTTCGGCCAGAAGACCGGCGCGGGCTACTACAAGTACAATCTGCCGGACCGCACACCCATCCCCGATCCCGAGGTCGAGAAGATCATCGAGGAGACGTCGAAGAAGCTCGGCATCACGCGGCGCGCCATCTCCGACCAGGAGATCCTCGAGCGCTGCTTCTATCCCATGGTCAACGAGGGCGCCAAGATCCTGGCCGAGGGCATGGCCCAGCGCTCGCTCGACATCGACGTGATCTGGGTCAACGGCTACGGCTGGCCGGTCTATCGCGGCGGCCCGATGTGGTGGGCCGACAACGTGGTCGGGCTCAAGACCATCCACGACGCCCTGCTGAAGTACCGCGACGCCTCCGGCGACCCGTTCTGGGAGCCGGCACCGCTGCTCAAGAAGCTGGTGCAGGAAGGCAAGAAGTTCTCTAGCGTCTGATTCAACGTTTGGGGCCCGCCCCCTCCCCACCTCCCCCGGCAGACGGGGGAGGTGGCCCCCAATTCTTCGATGAGGGGGCCGGAGGGGGAAGGCACCAGTAATGGCTTTCATCAGGAGGAAGAATCATGGCTGACGCCGTCATCGTCTCAACCGCCCGCACGCCGATCGGCAAGGCCTTCCACGGCGCCTTCAACGACACCCACGCCGCCGAGATGGGCGCGCACGTGATCAAGCACGCCGCCGAACGCGCCAAGGTCGAGCTCGGCGAGGTCGAGGACGTGATCCTGGGCTGCGCCGCGCCCGAGGGCACGCAGGGCTCCAACGTGGCCCGCGTCTCGGCGATGCGCGCCGGCGCGCCGGTCAGCGTCTCGGGCGTGACCGTGAACCGGTTCTGCTCGTCGGGCCTGCAGACCATTTCGATGGCCGCCCAGCGCGTGCTGGTCGACAAGGTGCCGGTGATGGTCGCGGGCGGCCTCGAATCGGTGTCGCTGATCCAGAGCCCGCCGGGCGGCAACAAGAACCGCCTGATCAATCCCTGGGTGCAGGAGCACGTGCCCGGCATCTACCACAGCATGATCCAGACCGCCGACACCGTGGCGGCGCGCTACAAGATCAGCCGCGAATACCAGGACGAGTACTCGCTGCAGAGCCAGCTGCGCACCGCGGCAGCCCAGCAGGCCGGCAAGTTCGACGACGAGATCGTGCCCATGGAGACCACGATGCTGGTCACCGACAAGAACACCAACGAGGTGTCGAAGAAGACGGTGAAGCTCACCAAGGACGAGGGCAACCGTCCCGACACGAACAAGGAAGGCCTCGCCAAGCTGCAGCCGGTGATGGGCCCCGACAAGTGGATCACTGCCGGCAATGCCAGCCAGCTCTCCGACGGTGCCTCGGCCGCGGTCGTCATGAGCGACGCTGAGGCCGCCAAGCGCGGGCTGAAGCCGCTCGGCATCTACAAGGGCCTGGTCGTGGCCGGCTGCGAGCCCGACGAGATGGGCATCGGCCCGGTCTATGCCGTGCCGACGCTGCTGAAGCGCTTCGGCCTCAAAATGGACGACATCGATCTCTGGGAGCTGAACGAGGCCTTCGCCGTGCAGGTGCTCTACTGCCGCGACAAGCTCGGCATCCCCAACGAGAAGCTGAACGTCAACGGCGGCTCGATCTCGATCGGCCATCCCTTCGGCATGACCGGCGCGCGCTGCACCGGCCACGCCCTGATCGAGGGCCGCCGCCGCAAGGCCAAGAACGTCGTCGTGACGATGTGCATCGGTGGCGGCATGGGCGCGGCCGGCCTGTTCGAGGTCGTGCAGTAGGCACGGATTGCCCGGAGAGCCGGCACCCGACACTCAACCCGGCATCCCCATGGATGCCGGGCCAAACCTTGATGAGCCCGCTCTCGAAGCGGAGCTCAAGGCCGCCGAGCAGGAAGCGGAAGCGGCCGAACGAGGCCGGCGACACTGGAGCTGGGTGAACCGCCCGATCACGCTGTGGCTGCTCAGCACGGTTGCCGTCGGGATCCTGACCTTCACCTACAGCCAGTACTCGGCCTGTCGCGCCAGCCTCGCGATCGATTCCTCTCGCTTCGCCCGCCTGTCCGAAGAGCTGGTGTTCCGCGTCGGCGGCATCTACGGCGTCACTCTCGCGAACAACGCCCAGGCCGGCACCTACCAGCTCGTCCTCGATCCCGATCGCCATTACCTGTTCAGCGAATTCAAGGGACGGGTGCCGAATGAGCTTGTGGCGGAGCTCAAACAGCTGTTGCGCAAGTGGCATCCATCCGATGCCGCCGAAGTCGCTGCAAAGAGCAAAGCCGTTCCTTCCACTGTCCCGCTGAACGACCCCGGTCTTGCAACACCCAGAACCATCGCCGAATTCGTGAAGCAGTTGACGACGGAGCCTGACGACATCTTCGGCCTGGTCGACGCCTGGATCGTCATGCACCGCACCCTGCCGCTGGCGAGCAATCCGGAAAGCGTCGCCGCCGTCCGCGACTGGGCACGGACCCTGGGAGCGAAAGCGTTGCCCTATTTCGACAACAGTCGAGAGAGGCTCGGCTCGTCGTCGACCTGTTTCAAGCGCACCTTCTGGCCGTTCAGTTGAGCGCGGTCAAAGGTTGGCCGTGGTGAAGCCGCCATCGGCTGTCAGCGTCTGGCCGGTCAGGAAGCCGCTCTCGCTGCTGGCGAGAAAGCAGACGACGCGCGCGATGTCGTCGACGGTGCCGAGGCGGCCGAGCGGCGTGCGCGCGATGCGACTGGCATCGCGCTCGGCGTTGCGGTTGCGTTCGGTGCCCTCGGTCGGCACGGCCCCCGGCGCCACGGCGTTGACGCGGATCCGTCGCACACCAAGCTCGGCCGCGGCCGCGCGCGTGATGCCCATGACGCCGGCCTTGATGCCGCTGTAGACGATGCTGTTGCGCTGCGAGACGATGCCCGCGACGGACGCCAGATTGACGATGGTCCCACCACGCTCGGGATGCATCGCCTCGGCGGCAGCCTGGATGCCCCAGATCACGGCCTTGAAGCCGATCTCGACCATGCGGTCGACAGTTGCGGGCGCGACGTCGGGAATCGCCTGGTAGCGCACCCAGGCGGCGTTGTTGACCAGGACGTCGAGGCGACCCGCGCGTTCGGCTAGGCCGAGGACGGCCCGGCGCATGCCGTCGCGGCTGGCGACGTTCTCGGTGATGGCGAGCGCCTTGCCGCCGGCCGCCCCCACTTCGCCCACGACCTTCTCGACGAACTCCGGCTTGAGGTCGTTGATGCCCACCGTGGCTCCGAGTGAAGCGAGCCGCAGAGCCGTGGCGCGGCCGATGCCGTGCCCCGACCCCGTGATCAGCGCCACTTGGCCGGCAAAGAGCTGAGACATCGTTTCCCCCTTCATTGCCTCAAGGCCTCAAGTCGCCAACGCCGCCTCGAGCAGCACGAGGCGGTCGTTGCCCCAGAACATCCGATTGCCGAGGAAGAACGTCGGCACGCCGAAAGCGCCGCGCCTCTTCGCCTCGTCCAGCAAGGCTTCGTGACGAGGGCGGGCCGTTTCAAGGTCTCCCCGGAACACGGAGGCATCCAGGCCGAGTTGCGCCGGCAGGCCGGCGATCACGGCGTCATCGATCGCCACGCCGTCGACGAAGATCAGTCGTTGCAGCAGGCGGCAACAGGCAACCAACGCCCCCTGTCCGTCCGCCGCCAGGCAGGCCAGAGCCAGCATCGCGGGTTCGGTCCTGAACGCCACGGGCTCGCGAAACGGAATGCCGTAGTAGTCCGCCCAACATCTGGCGTCGTACTCGCGATAGCCCCAGTCGTACTGCCCCGACAGCGGCTCGCCGCGAAACGGATTGCCGCCGCGGCGGTCCATCAGCGCGCCGCTGGCGATCGGCTTCCAGACGAAGCGGCAGCCGTGAATCTTCTCGATGCGGTCGACCTGACTGGCGGCCAGATAGGAATACCGGCTGCCCAGTCCCAGATAGAAGTCGACCTCGCGCATCAGCGCCGATTGCGGCGCAGATCCTCCTCGTCCTTCCACATCAGGAATTGCGGGCCGAGGTCGGAGATCTTGGGCGCGCCCATCTGGGCCATGCTGATGTCGATCTCGCGGCGGAAGATGTTGAGCGCCATCTTGGCGCCCGGGACGCCGCCCGCCGTCACGCCATAGAGCGTCGGCCGGCCGACGAACACGAACCTGGCGCCCATGCAGATGGCGATCAGGGCGTCGAGGCCGCGGCGCACGCCGCCGTCCAGCATCAGGGTCATCTTGTCGCCGACCGCGGCGTTGATTGCCGGCAGCACCTCGAGCGGCGACGGCGCATTGTCGAGCTGGCGCGCACCGTGGTTGGACACCATGAGGCCGTCGACGCCGAGCGAATGGGCACGGATTGCATCGTCGGGATGCATGATGCCCTTCAGCACGAAGTTGCCCTTCCACAGCTCGCGGAAGCGCTCGACATGCTTCCAGGTCATCGGCGCCCGGTTCTGGTAGGCGACCATGTCGGCCACCTTCTCGGCCGAGGCGCCGGCGTCGGCGTACTTGGCCCAATTGCTGAAGAACGGCGTGCCGTGGCGCATCCACTGCATCATCCAGCCCGGATGGCGCACCGCCTCGAACTTGGTCTTCCAGGTGAGCTTGAGCGGCCGGCCCCAGCCGTTCCGGATGTTGCGCTCGCGGTTGGAGCCTTCGGGCACGTCGACCGTGAAGACCAGCGTCTTGAGCCCGGCATCGCCTGCCCGCTTGATCATGTCCTCGGAGACCGCCTGGTCCTTGGCCGAATAGAGTTGGTACCAGCCGTGGTCGGGCGCCAGCCGGCCGAGATCCTCGATCGAGCCGGTGGCGGCACCCGACATGATGAAGGGCACGTTGGCGTCGCGCGCCGCCTCGGCCAGCATCAGGTCGGCGCCGTGGCGGAACAGCCCGGCGAGGCCGGTCGGCGCGATGCCGATCGGGCTGGAATAGGTTCGGCCGAACAAGGTCGTCGACTGGTCGCGCACCGAGACGTCGACCAGGTAGCGCGGCACGATGCGCGCCTTGCGGAAGGCCTGCTCGTTGGTCACCAACCCGACTTCGTCGTCGGTGCCGCCCTCGATGAAGTCGTAGGCGATCTTGGGCAGCCGCTTCTTGGCGAGCTTGCGCAGATCCTCGATGTTGACGACGCCCTGCATTGCGTTTCACTCCTGTTGCGCGTGATCTTACGGTCTTTGCCGCCATCTGCCAGCGGTGTTAGACGAGCCGCCATGCAGATCAGGCACGCAAAAGCGGGCGACGAGGCCCAGCTGGCCTCCCTCCTGGAGGACCACGAACGCCACTACGGACAGCCGGTGCCCGCGGGCGCCGGCGCGCCAGGCGCGGCCTTCCTGATCGATCCGCCGGGCGGCCGCGCGCTTTGCCTGGTCGCGGAGGACGGTGGCAAGCTGGCGGGCTTCGCCATCCTCATTCCCTACTTTCCCGCACCGCGACTGACGCACGGGCTTCACCTGAAGGAACTGTATGTCGCCGAGGATGCGCGTTCCGCCGGAGTCGGCGAAATGCTGATCGACGGCATCCGGGCGTTGGCGAAGAAGCGCGGCGAGACCCGCGTCTTGTGGACGACTGGCGAGGAGAATACCGGGGCGCAACGCTTCTATGACCGCCTGGGCATGCGGCGCGTCAAAAAGGTCTACTACGTGATGGATGTGTGAGTTAGCGTTCCTTCCAGGAGGACATGCTCATGGAACTGAGCGCCCAGCAGCTCGAACAGTTCGATCGCGACGGTTTCCTGGTCTTTCCCGACCTCTTTTCGCGCAACGAAGTGGCGGTCCTGCGCCGCGAGGTGGCGCGGTTGAGCGGCGTGCAGAGCGAGGAGGTCGTGCGCGAGCACACCGGCGGCGTCCGCACCATCTTCCGCGTCCACGAGACCGACGGCGCGACCCGGTCGCGGCCGTTCCGCGCCCTGGTCCGCACGCCGCGTCTGCTGCGGCCGGTGCAGCAGGTGCTGAAGGACGACGCGGTCTACGTCTATCACACCAAGATCAACACCAAGCCCGCCATCGAGGGCACGGTGTGGCAATGGCACCAGGATTACGGCTCGTGGATGCGCGACGGCTGCGCCCGGCCCGACATGGCGACCTTCAACGTCATGATGACCGACACCACCGAAATGGGCGGCGCCCTCTACCTGATCCCGGGCAGCCACAAGCTCGGCCGCATCGAGCCGGTTTGGGACGAATCGACGTCCTACAAGTTCTGGGCGATGCCGAAGCAGCGCATGATCGAGATCCTGAAGGGATCGCCCGAGCCGGTCGCCGTCACCGGCCGTGCCGGCACTTGCGTGCTGTTCCACTGCAACGTGCTGCACGCCTCGGGCCACAATCTCTCGGCCGACGACCGCTGGCACATCTACGTGTCGTGCAACACCGTTGCCAACAAGCCGCAGCTCGGCGACAAGCCGCGGCCCGACTGGGTCGTGTCGCGCAACTGGACTCCGCTGCCGATCGAGGACGACGAGGGCGTGCTGAAGGCGGCGTGACCTGACGCGCAGATGGGCCTGATCCTCCACCACTACGACTTCTCGAACTTCGCCGAGAAGGCGCGCCTGATGCTGGGCTTCAAGCGCCTGGCGTGGCGTGGCGTCGAGCAGCCGCCGATCCTGCCCAAGCCGGACCTCGTGCCGCTGACCGGCGGCTATCGCCGCATCCCGGTGCTGCAGGACGGCGCGGACCTGTGGTGCGACACGCGCCTGATCGCCCGCGAGCTGGAGCGGCGCGTGCCCTCTCCCACGCTCTTTCCCCAGGCGACGCGCGGCGCGGCCGATGCCATCGCCTGGTGGGCCGAGCATCAGTTCATGCGCCCGGTGGCGCTGTTCGTATCGGGCGTCAACGCCGACCACATGCCGGCCGGCCTGCACGAGGATCGCGCCCGCCTGCACGGCCTGCCGCCTCCCTCGATCGAGGCGGTACGCAAGGCCGCGACCCGCAACCTCCATCTGGTGCGACCACAGCTCGCCTGGCTCGACGACATGCTGCAGGACAGGAAGCCGTACCTCCTGGGCGACACGCCCTGCATCGCCGACTTCGCGGCCTATCATGTCGTCTGGTTCTTCCGCGGCCGTCACATCGACTGTCGCCACGAACTCGAGCCCTTCCCGCGTCTGCTCGCCTGGCGCGATCGCATGGCCGCGATCGGCCATGGCCAGCGCACCGACATCGAGCCTGCCGTGGCCCTGGCGGAGGCGCGCGACGCCGACCCCATGGCAGCGCGCCCTTCGCAGCCGCAGGAGGGCGATCCAGAACCCGGCGGCCGCGCCAGCGTGCGCCCGGCGGACAATGCACGCGACTGGGTCGAGGGCGAGGTGACTTTCATCGATGCCCACGAGATCGCTTTGCTGCGCGAGGACCCGGCGGTCGGCCGGGTCTGCATCCACTTCCCGCGGCTGGGCTACGACTGGCGCGGCGTACGCGCCTGAAACCGATCGATCTCAAGCCCGTCGAGGGGCACGTTGGTGGCGCCGGTGGCGACCAGCTCGGCCATCACCGCACCCGTCGCCGGGCCGAGCTGGAAGCCGTGGGCGGAGAAACCGAACTGGTGAAAGACGCCCTCCGACGTGCTGCTCGGGCCGACCACGGGAATATCGTCCGGCATGCGCGCCTCGATGCCGGCCCAGGCGCGCACGATGGTGGCCTCGCGCATCACCGGAAACAGCTCCCAGACCGTGCGCGCGCTGGTCGCGAGCTTGGTCCAGTCGAGCACGGTGCGGTTCTCGTCGCGGTACGGCTGGGCAAGATGGCCGCCGCCGATCACCACCGTGCCGTTGGCCAATTGCTTGAAGGAGAGCTTGCGGCCACGCAGGATCACCACCGGCTCGATGAAGGGCGGCACGCGGCTCGACACCATCAACATGGGCGCGATGACCTCCAGCGGCACCGGCTCGCCGAGCCGCGCGGCGATGCGGTCGGCCCAGGCGCCGGCCGCATTCACCACCTTGGGCGCTTCGATCGCCCCCTCGCTGGTCTCGACGCGCCAGACCGTGCCGCTCCGCACGATGTCGGTCACCCGCACGCCCTCGATCACCTCGGCGCCCTTCTCGATGGCGCGGCGTCGGAAGGCCTGGGTGGTGCGGAAGGGATCGGCCGCCCCGTCGCGGCGCGAGACGACGCCGCCGGGGCAGTGATCGGAGACGGCCGGCACCAGGCGCTTCAGCTCGGTGCGATCGATCAGCTCCTCGTGCGTGAAACCTTTCAGGCGAAGATCGTCGACACGCGCCTTGAACGCCGCCAGCTCCTGCTCGCTCTCGGCCACCAGGACCGTGCCGCCCTGGCTCGCGAAGCCGCAATCGTCGCCGACCAGCTCCTCGATCTTCTCCCAGATCGCCATCGAGGCGATCGAGAGCGGGATCTCGGCGATATGGCGCGCGAGCTGGCGCACGCCGCCGGCATTGACGCCCGAGGCGTGGCGGCCGGCATAGTCCTTCTCGACCAGGATCGGCCTGAGGCCGCGCAGCGCCAGATGCAGGGCCGTCGAGCAGCCATGCAGGCCGCCGCCGATGACGACGACATCGGCCGTCCGGGCGGTCATCGGACCGCGGGCCTCCAGGCCCGCTCATGCTCTTCCGGATCGCGCGCGTTCTTGCGTCCCACATGATCATGAGCGCACGAGAAGGTCGCGTCAGACG
>JAEWIV010000333.1 GCA_023386865.1 Pseudomonadota bacterium | reverse complement strand
GGTTCGATCCGTGACCACTGCTCGTCATCCAGCCAGAACAAGTTGCTTCGCATCTTCCATGCTCCTTGCCAGCACAGAATCACTAAGCGATTCTCCCCTCAACAACTTTATTGGGTTTCGACCCTAGCCTCCGTCGTCCCGAGCGGAGCCGCCCGCAGGGCGGCGAAGTCGAGGGACCTTCTCTCGACAATCAGCCGGCTGGTCGTTGAGAGAAGGTCCCTCCGCTCAGCGCTTCGCGCTCCGGTCGGGACGACGGGTTGGCAAACCAGCCTGAATAGGCAATACCCCCGCCCCATGAACCCGTACCGCCATTTCATCGGTGAAATCGAAGCCGCTCTGCGCGCCATGCAGGCGGCCGGCGAATTGCCGCCCGAGCTCGATTTCTCCGCGATCACGGCCGAGCCGCCGCGCGATGCCGCGCATGGCGATATCGCCACCAATGCCGCGATGGTGCTGGCCAAGGCCGCCCGGAAGAAGCCGCGCGACATCGCGGAGCCGCTGCTGGCCCGCCTCGCGGCCAACCCGGACGTGGTCGAGGGCACGGTCGCCGGACCGGGCTTCATCAACCTCAAGATCTCGGACGGCTTCTGGCGCGACCGACTTCGCGACTGTCTCGAGGCCGGCATCGCCTACGGCGATTCGTCAATGGGGCAGGGCGCCAAGGTCAACGTCGAGTACGTGTCGGCCAATCCGACGGGGCCATTGCACGTCGCCCATGCGCGCGGGGCGGTGGTGGGCGATGCGCTCGCCAACCTGCTCGGCAAGGCGGGCTACGCCGTCACCAAGGAATATTACATCAACGACGCCGGCGCACAGGTCGACAAGCTCGGGCAGTCGACCTTCCTGCGTTACAAGGAGGCGCTGGGCGATGCGATCGGCGACATCCCCGAAGGACTCTATCCCGGCGAGTACCTGAAGGAGGTGGGCGCGGCGATCGCCAAGCGCGACGGCGCGCGCTGGATCGACAAGCCGCAGTCGGACTGGCTGCCGGCCATGCGCGATTTCGCCATCGGAACCTTGATGACGGAGATCAAGGCCGATCTCGAAACCCTCGGCGTCAAGATGGACGTCTACACGTCCGAGCGCGCGCTGGTCGATGCCGGCGGCGTCGACCGCGTCTTCCAGGAGTTGAGCCGCCAGGGCCTGATCTATACCGGGCGCCTCGAGCCGCCCAAGGGCCAGAAGCCCGACGACTGGGAGGATCGCGAGCAGGTGCTGTTCCGCGCCACCAGCTTCGGCGATGAAGTGGATCGGCCTCTGAAAAAATCGGATGGCAGCTGGACCTACTTCGCCAACGACATCGCCAATCACTTCGACAAGTTCCGCCGCGGCTTCGCCGACATGATCGACGTGTGGGGCGCCGACCACAGCGGATATGTCAAGCGCATGAAGGCGGCGGTCAGCGCCATCACGGGAAAGCAGGGCGCGCTCGACGTCAAGCTGTGCCAGCTCGTGCGCGTCATGAAGAACGGCGAGATGGTCCGCATGTCCAAGCGCGCTGGTACATTTGTTACGTTGCGCGACCTGCTCGACGAGGTCGGACCAGATGTCGTGCGTTTCACCATGCTGACACGCAAGAACGACGCGCCGTTCGACTTCGACGTGGCAAAGGCCACAGAACAGTCACGCGATAATCCGGTCTGGTACGTTCAGTATGGTCATGCGCGGACCCGCTCCGTGCTGCGGCAGGCAGCCGCCGCCGGCGTCGCGATCGATGGGCTGGACAGCGCTCCATTAGATCGTCTGGGCGACGCCGGCGAGCTGGCCCTCATCCGCCTGATCGCCCAGTGGCCGCGCCAGGTCGAAGCTGCAGCGGCCGCCCACGAGCCCCACCGGATTGCCTTCTATCTCTATGAACTGGCTGCCGCCTTCCATGCCCATTGGACCCGCGGCCGAGAAGAACCGGGACTGAGGTTCGTCATCGAGGGCGATGCCGAGCTCACGCGGGCACGACTGGCGTTGGTACAGGGAATCGGATTTGTGATAGGATCGGGATTAAAGGTCTTCGGCGTAACACCCGTCGAAGAAATGAGATAAGGAAAATGCACATCCGCCGGTCCCCCTCCGGCGACGGTCCAACCATCTACCGGCCAGCTGAGTCGGTAGCCTCAGTACGGCTCGATCCGCCGGCCCGGCCCGTCGCGCACGAACCCGATTCGATTCCGCCGCCGCCGCGGGATTCTCTGCTCATGCGCGTCAACCGACGGCGTGGGCAGATCCTTACCGTCATGGTTTCGATCGCCGCCATCGCGAGCTTCGGCTCGGTCGTATGGTGGGCGCACAACCAGGACGTGAAGGCTGGTGGCCGGGGACTGGAGCCCCTGGTCGTTCAGGCGCCGGCGACACCCTCCCGGGTCAAGCCCGAGAACGCCGGCGGGCTCAACGTCCCCAACCAGGACAAGGAAGTCTTCAACCGCCTGCAGCCCAACACCGTGCCGGCCCAGCCGGAGAAGCTGCTGCCCGGTCCGACCAATCCCAAGCTGCCGGCGGGCGGGGTGTTGCCCACGCCGGCCGCGCCCAAGCCGCCCGACACCGAGGTCGCCGGCAAGACGCCGACGCCCTTGCAGGCCGCGACGCCCGCCTCGGTGACGCCCGGCGCTGCCGCACCGGCGGTGACCGAGCCCAAGCCTGCCGCGCCGACGGAGACCGGCCCCTCGATCGCCAGCCTGATCGACAACATGGCGGGCCCCGCTGGCGGCTGGCGTGTGCAGGTCGCCTCGGTCAAGAACGAGGATGTCGCCAAGTCGACCTGGGCGCGCCTGCAGAGCGCGCACGGCGACGTGATGGCCAACCTGCGCATGACGGCGGTGCGCGTTGATCTCGGCGACAAGGGAGTCTGGTACCGCGTCCAGGGCGGCCCGCTGGACGAGAAGCAGGCGCAAAGCGTCTGCAGCACGCTGAAAACCCGCAAGGCCGACTGCGTGCTGGTGCCGCCGGCACGGTAGGTTTTGTCGTTCTGAACGAAGCGAAGAACCTCATGGCGTTTTTGCGAGCACGTTCGTGGCGATCGCCATGAGATCCTTCGCTGCGCTCAGGATGACATGAACCCCAAAGCCGTCATCTTCGGCTGCGCCGGTCCCGACCTCACGGCCGACGAGCGCGCGTTCTTCCGTGACGCCGATCCGCTGGGCTTCATCCTGTTCGCCCGCAACGTCGACACGCCCGAGCGCGCGCATCGGTTGGTCGGCGAATTGCGTTCGTCCGTGGCACGCGCCGATGCGCCGGTGTTGATCGACCAGGAGGGCGGCCGGGTGGCGCGGCTGCGCCCGCCATATTGGCGCAAGGCGCCGCCGGCACGGCTCCTGGGCGAGCTCTATGCCCGCGACCCCGAGAGCGGCCTGGAGGCGACGCGCCTCAACTCGCGCCTGCTCGCGGCCGACGTCGCATCGATCGGAGTCGACGTCGATTGCCTGCCGGTGCTCGACATCGCCTGGCCGGAGACCCATGCCGTGATCGGAGACCGCGCCTACGCCGATCGCGCCGAGCCGGTCGCGGCGCTGGGCCGCGCCGCCGCCGAGGGTCTTCTGGCCGAAGGCGTCCTGCCGGTGATCAAGCACATCCCCGGCCACGGCCGCGCCACCGTCGACAGCCACGAGGCGCTGCCGCGCGTGGTCGCCTCGCGCGCCGAGCTGGAGCGTACCGACTTCCTGCCCTTCAAGCTGCTGGCCGACCTGCCGTGGGCGATGACCGGCCACCTGCTGTTCGACGCGGTCGACCCGGCGCACGCCATCACTGTATCGGCACGGGGCGTGAAGGAGATCATCCGTCGCCATATCGGCTTCGACGGGCTGCTGCTGTCCGACGACCTCTCCATGGAGGCGCTGGGCGGCTCCCTGGCCGAGCGCGCCGAGCGTTCCCTGGCCGCGGGCTGCGACATCGCCCTGCACTGCAACGGCCGGATGGACGAAATGACGGCCATCGCTGCCTGTGCCGGCGCCATGACCGCGAAGGCGGCAGCCCGGTTCGCCGCCGGGCGTTCCGTCCTGGCTCGGCATCGCGATCCGGCCGGCAAGGCCGGTCTTGCCGACGCGGCGCGCAAGCTCGCGACCATGTTGGGGGAATGGGGATAAGGCGGGGCCAAATCCAGTGGCGGTGCACGCCACCGATGGCATAAACCGGTCTCACATGAGTGACGCTGAAAGCCCGCCCAACGACAAGTTTGCCGCCGCCGGTCCGGATGTGATCGCACCCGGCGAGGGCGAGCTGATCGTCAATCTGGAGGGCTTCGAGGGTCCGCTCGACCTGCTGCTCACCCTGGCGCGCGACCAGAAGGTCGACCTGCGGCGCATCTCCATGGTGGCCCTGGTCGACCAGTACCTGGCGCATGTCGCGCAGGCTCGCCGGCTGCGGCTCGAGCTTGCCGCCGACTATCTCGTCATGGCGGCCTGGCTCGCCTACCTGAAATCGCGCCTGCTGCTGCCCGAGCCGCCGGCCGGCGAGGAGCCGTCGGGTCAGGAGATGGCCGACGCCCTGCAATGGCAGCTGCGTCGCCTGGAAGCCATGCAGGAGGCGGGCGTGCGCCTGATGGCGCGCCCTCAGCTCGGCAAGGACATCTTCTCCCGCGGTCAGCCCGAGGGCGTGGTCGTCGTGCGCCGCGCCGTGTGGGACGTGAAGCTCTACGACCTGCTCGCGGCCTACGGTCACCAGGTGAGGCCCAAGGATGCCGATACCTACCAGATCGAGCCCATGCAGTTCTTCTCGGTCGAGGAAGCGGCCGAGAGGCTGGGCCGCATGCTGGGCATCGCCATCGACTGGCAGGCGCTCGAAGCCTTCCTGCCGGCCGGACTGACCGATCCGACCAAGCGACGCTCGGCGATGGCCTCGACCTTCGTTGCGGGGCTGCAGCTTGCCAAGGACGGCCAGCTCGAGCTGCGCCAGACCGAGCGCTTCGGTCCGATCTACTTGCGTAAACGTACCGAGCAACGGTGACAGGGCTCTCCATGTCGGATCAAGAGAAGCCAAACCTCGAAACCG
>JAEWIV010000325.1 GCA_023386865.1 Pseudomonadota bacterium | reverse complement strand
GGTTCGATCCGTGACCACTGCTCGTCATCCAGCCAGAACAAGTTGCTTCGCATCTTCCATGCTCCTTGCCAGCACAGAATCACTAAGCGATTCTCCCCTCAACAACTTTATTGGGTTTCGACCCTAGTGCTGATGCAGCTGGTCGAGGAAGGCCGCCTGCAGGTCTACGATGCGGTTGCGAAGTACTTGCCCGAACTCGGCAAGGTGAAGGTCGGCACCGAGGTCGCGGTCGACGGCCGTCCGACCCTGCGGCTCAGCGATCCCGAACGGGCCATGACGGTGCAGGACCTGCTACGGCACACCGCCGGCCTGACCTACGGCAGCCGCGGCACGTCGCTCGTCCACAAGGCCTATGGCGACGCCAAGATCGGCGATCGCACCGCGACCAACGAGGAGATGGTGAAGCGTCTCGGCGGCGTGCCGCTGCTGTTCACGCCGGGCGAGCGCTGGGAATACAGCGTCGCCGTCGACGTGCAGGGGCGCTTGATCGAGGTGCTGACCGGCAAGACGCTGATGGAGGCCTTCAACGAGCGCGTCTTCCAGCCGCTCGGCATGGTCGACACCGCCTTCCAGGTGCCGGCCGCCAAGCTCGCGCGTGCTGCCCAGCCCGGCCAGAAGCCCAATGGCTTGCCGATGACGCCGCGCTTCAAGGTCGACGACGGCGCCAGATACGAATCGGGCGGTGGCGGCCTTTTGGGTACGACCGAGGATTACCTGCGCTTCAGCCTGGCGCTGGCCAACAATGGCGTGTTCCAGGGCAAGCGTCTCATCGGCCGCAAGACGCTGGAGTTCATGACCGCCGACCACGTCGGCAACCGACCGGGCCGTCCCGACGGCTTCGGCTTCGGTCTGGGCTTCGAGGTCCACACCAAGCTCGGCGGCGATTCGGCCCTGATGGGCTCGGTCGGCGAGTATGGCTGGTCGGGCGCCGCCGGCACGACCTTCTGGGTCGATCCCAAGGAGCAGCTGGTCGGCATCTACATGGTGCAGGCGAACGCCGAGGACACGCGGTTCCTGCGCAACCAGTTCCGCTCAATGGTGCAGGCGGCGATCGCCGACTGAAAATCAGATCGCGATCTGCTGAATCCCGCCGCGCGGCTGGCCGGCCTCGATGTTGCGCCACAGGATCTCGTGACCGGCCGGCAGCGGACGGTTGTTCGCCATGGTTAGCCACAGCCGCAGCAGCAGCCGATCATGGCCGCTCGTGGCGTCGTCTTCGAACGGCGTGCGGCCGTGATAGGTGACGTGGCTGTTGATCAGCTGCAAGTCGCCGGGCTCGAGCGTCATCTCGAAGCAAAGCTCCTGAGCCGTCGCCATCAGCATGTCGATGGCTTCCTTCTGCGCCGCCGTCAGCTTGGGCACGTCGGGCGCGAGCTGGGCGGCCTCGATGAAGGTCAGTGAATAGTGCGAGGTGAACTTGCCGTCGCGTACGCCGAAGATCGGCAGTGGATAGGCGGTGGCCTTGGTCGTGCTCGATCCGTCCTTGCCGGTGCCTTCCTCGCCGAATCGGCTGCGCCAGTAGTCGGTGAACAGCGCGTCGAGCAGGTCCGGACGTTTGGCGAGGATCGCGTTGTGGATGGCGGGCGTCGAGGCGAGCGTGCTGATGCCGCCCTTCATCGCCTGGCGCACGCACAGGAGGCCCACCACGTCGGTGCGGTCGGTGTGGAAGCGCAGTCCGCCGTTGGTCAGGGTGCGGGCGTAGGAGGAGAGGAAGGTGCCGCCGGCCTGGTCCTTGGTCTGGCCATAGGTGCGGCCGACATGGGCTCCCTCGTCGCGGATGGCGCGCATCAGCTCGCCGCTGCGGTTCTGGAACACCGGCGTGCCGAGATGGGTGCCGAGGCCGAAGTAGATCTTGCGCAGGTCGTCTTCGCTGTAGCGATCCACCGGGAAGCCGCGCAGCTTCATGATGCCGACGCCGTTCTCCAGCTCGTCGCCGATGTCGGCCAGCAGGGCGTCGAGGCCGCTCAGGGGAAAATCCTTGCGCGTGATCTGCGACCATTCGAGGCCGGCCTTGTTCACGGCGGCGAGGGCTGCATCGAGGGCGGCGGCGCCGGAGGCCGGGAAGTCGCGGATCCAGCGCTTGGAATTCTTGATCTCGTCGCCGGTCCAGACGCAAGGACCGCTGAGTGGGGTGCGAGTGCTCATGATGGAACCATTATAGCGTCTTGCGCATGTTGATCGAGGTCGGATGGTCGAAGCCTTCATGCGCTTCGCGTGAAATTTCCACGTAGCCGAGCGAGGCGAACAGCTTCTGGTTCTCGGTCAGCACGATGCGCACGCCCAGCCGCACGCCGGCGAGCTCGCGGCGCCGGGCCTCGTCCTCGACCGCCTCGATCAGGCGACGGGCAATGCCCTGTCCGCGCGCCTCGGGCAGCACCGCGAGGCGGCCGAAATAGAGATCGTCGTCGATCAGCTGCACCATGACGCAGCCGACGATGCGGCCGTTCCGCTCCGCGAGGATGGCGCCGCACTCGTGGGCCAGCTCGGCGGCGATGCCCTCCGCCGTCTCGCCGAACGCGCCCGACTCGGGCTCGAGCTTGCCGCGATACTGCTCGAAGGCCGCGGCGATGGTGGCGGCGATGGCCGCGGCATCGGCTGCCGTCGCGGCGCGCAGGACAAGGGTGTCGCTCATGGTGGGTTTCTCGCGTAGGCTTGCCTCATCGGTGAGGAAAGGCCAATGGGATACCAGACCATCGAGGTACGCAAGCTCACACCTGCGATCGGCGCTGAGATCTTCGGCGTCGATCTCGCTCGGCCGCTTGGCAACCAGGTCTTCCAGGAGATCCACGACGCCTTGATGGACAATCTGGTGATCTTTTTCCGCGACCAGGAGCTCAGCCACGAGGAGCACAAGGCGTTCGGCCGCCGCTTCGGCGACCTGCATATCCATCCGACGTCGATCCGCACCGAGTCGGAGCATCCCGAAATCCTTGTCATCAAGGCCGACGAGCATTCCAAGTTCGTGGCCGGCGAGGAATGGCACTCCGACGTCTCGTGCGACCCCGAGCCGCCGATGGGCAGCATCCTCTACATGAAGCAGCTGCCGCCCGACGGCGGCGGCAACACGCTGTTCGCCAACATGTATCGTGCCTACGAGACGCTTTCGGCTCCCATCCAGCGCCTGTGCGAGGGCCTGACAGCCATCCATGACGGTGCGCAGGTCTATGGCGGCCGCTTCGGCCAGAAGCCGAAGGAGGGTGGCTTCCCGAGGAACGAGCATCCGGTGGTGCGCACGCATCCCGTCACCGGCCGCAAGGCTCTCAACGTCAATCGCAACTTCACCACGCATATCGTGGGCTTGCGCAGGGGCGAGAGCGATGCGCTGCTGGAGATGCTCTATCGCCATAGCGAGACGCCGGAGTTCCAGTGCCGCTTCGCCTGGCAGCCCAACTCGGTCGCCTTCTGGGACAATCGCGCCGCCATGCATCACGCGATGTGGGATTACTTCCCGCACAAGCGGCTGGGCTACCGCGTCACCGTCAAGGGCGACAAGCCGTTCCATCGCGCATAGGAAAAGACATGGCGCTCATCACCTATCTCACCCGCATCCAGTTCGATTTCGGGGCGCTGAAGCTTCTCGAATCGGAGCTGCAGCTGCTCGGCATCCGCCGGCCGCTGATCGTCACCGACAAGGGCGTGATCGCCGCCGGCCTGTGGGCCAAGCTCAAGGAGCAGCTGCCGGGCAACATGCCGATCACGCTCTATGACGGCACGCCGGAGAACCCGACCGAAGCGGCGATGCGCGATGCGTTGAAAATCTACAAGGCGGAGGGCTGCGACGGCATCATCGCCATCGGCGGCGGCTCGCCGATGGATCTTGCCAAGGCGGTCGGCCTGATGGCGACCCATCCGGGAACGTCGTTGCAGCCCTATTCCTTCGTCGAAGGCGGCGCCGGCAAGATCACCGCGGCGGTGGCGCCGATCGTCGCCATTCCGACGACCTCGGGCACCGGCAGCGAGGTCAGCCGCGGCGGCGTCATCATCATGGATTCCGGCCGCAAGCTCGCCATCGGCAGCCCGCACCTGATCCCCAAGCTGGCGCTGATCGATCCCGAGCTGACGCTTGGCCTGCCGCCGCACCTGACGGCAGGCACGGGCATGGATGCCTTCACGCACAACATCGAATGCTTCCTGTCCAACGCCGTCAACCCGCCGGCCGATGCGATCGCGCTCGACGGGCTGGAGAAGGCGTGGACCTGGGTCGAGCGCGCCACCAAGGACGGCTCCGACCGCGAGGCGCGCTACAACATGGCGATGGCCGCCATGGAAGGCGCCATGGTGTTCCAGAAGGGCCTGGGCGCGGTGCATGCGCTCAGCCATCCGACAGGCGGACTGAAAGGCTATCGCCTGCATCACGGCACGCTCAATGCGGTCTATCTCCCTGCTGTCCTGCGGTTCAACGAACCGGCGGTCGGCGAGAAATACAAGAAGGTGGCGCAGGTCATGGGCCTGCCGGCGAGCGAGGCCAACGCCACGGGCGTGGCCAATGCCGTCGCCGCACTCAACGCGCGGCTCGGCATTCCCAAGGGCTTGGGGGCCATGGGGCTGGCCCAGGATACCGTCGAGAAGATCGCCGACGGCGCGCTCGGCGATCACTGCCATCAGTCGACGCCGCGCCAGCCGACCCAGGCGCAGTACGTGCAGTTGATCGAGGAGTCGTGGGGATGAAGGTCAAGGACAAGGTCTGCGTCGTTACGGGCGCCGCAGGCGGTATCGGTGAGGCGATCGCGCGGCGCTACGCCAAGGAAGGCGCCAAGGGCGTGGTCGTGGCCGACCGCGACGCCGGCCGGCTGGAGGCGGTGGCCAAGGGCATCAAAGGCCTGGCCGTCGCCTGTGATGTCGCCAAGGAAGCCGACATCCGTCACCTCGTGGCCGAGGCCGAGCGACGCTTCGGACCCGTCGACGTCTTCTTTTCCAATGCCGGCATCGGCCGCGGCGGCCATGAGGATGCGAGCGACAAGGACTGGGCCGACAGCTGGGCGATCCATGTCATGAGCCACGTCTACGCCGCGCGCGCCCTGGTGCCCGGCATGCTCGAGCGCAAGTCGGGTTATCTCCTGAACACCGCCAGTGCGGCGGGCCTGCTCGCGTCGATGGGCTCGGCACCCTACGGCGTCACCAAGCACGCGGCCGTGGCGCTGGCCGAGCATCTCTCCATCCAGTACGGCGATCGCGGCATCCGTGTTTCGGTGCTCTGTCCCCAAGCCGTCGACACCGACATGCTGCGCATGGCGGGTGCCACCGCGGCGTCGGTCGACGGCGTGCTGCATGCCGACGCCGTCGCGCAGACCGTGATCGAGGCAATGGACGAGGAGCGTTTCCTCATCCTGCCGCACCCGGAAGTGAAGGAGTACATGGCGCGCAAGCTCGATCGTGACCGCTGGCTGCGCGGCATGCGTCGTCTGCGCGACAAGACCGGCGAAGGGCAGGCACGGCGCGCATGAGAAGGAAGGTCGATCTCTGGCTCGACCTGCGTAGCCCATATTCCTATCTCGCCAAGGACCCCGCCTACGACCTCGAGCGCGACTTCGAGGTCGAGCTTCGCCTGCGACCGTTCGCCCTCGACATCATGGGCGCCGTCAAGCTCGACGATCCGCAGGCCGTCGCCCGCGGCATGCGCCGGATAAAGTATCTTTATGCCGACGCCCGGCGCTTCGCCAATCGCCGCGGCATCACCCTGTTGGGACCCAGGAAGATCTTCGATCCGACCGTGGTGCATCTCGCCTGGCTCTATGCCGACAAGAGGGGTCACGGCCGCGCCCTGATCGATCTCGCCTATCCGCGCTTCTTCAAGCGCGAGCTCGACTACGAGGATCGCCTCGCGGTCACGACGCTGCTCACCGATGCGGGCGTCGATGCGTCCGGTTTCGAGGCTTTCGCCGAGGGTGAAGGACCGGCCGAGCTGGAGCGCCACCGGCAGGACGCCGAGCAGCAGGGCGTATTCGCCGTGCCGACCTTCGTCGTCGACGGCGAGCTCTTCTGGGGGCAGGACCGCGTCGACTTCGTGCGCGCCAAGCTTGCCGCTTGATTGTGCGACGAGGATCGACCAAGGTTCGCGCCTCATGAAGCGGCAGACCCTCCGACTTAAGCGCTGATCCCGCTCCGGCCCGCCCGGACCGCGGATCGCCTGTCGTCGTGCCCGGTTCGTCTCGAGAAGTCGCTTCATGATCCCCTATATTTCGTCCTTGTTCGCCGGCGTCGGTTTGTGGACCGCGATAGGCGTCACCCTGGTCGCCGGCCTGATGCGCGGCTTCGCGGGCTTCGGCTCGGCCATGCTGATGGCGCCGATCTTCGCCATCCTGTTCGGCTCGGCCGACATGGTGGTGACCGTTGTGGCGATCGAGCTCGTGGTCTCCCTGCAGCTCTTTCCGCAGGTCCGTCAGCATGCCGACTGGAAGGTGTTGACGCCCATGAGCATCGCCGCCTGCGCTGCCATGCCGCTCGGCGTCTGGCTGCTGGCCAGCGTCGACAAGAACACCATCGTGACGGCGGTGTCGGCCGTGATCGTGGGCTTCGTCGTGCTGATGTGGACCGGCTGGAAGTACACCGGCCGGCGCTCGACGGCCGCCACCGTCACCGTCGGGGCGGTATCGGGCGCCATGATGGCGACGACCAGCGTCGGCGGCCCGCCGGTACTGCTCTACCTCCTGTCGGGCAACGACCCGCCGCAGGTCAACCGCGCCAATATCGTCACTTATTATTTCCTGACGCAGTTCCTCCTGATCGTCATCGTGCTGGCGACCGGGGTGGCGGGCCTCGATGCCCTGGTCCGCGCCATGGTGCTGTTCCCGGTCATGGTGCTGGGCGCCTGGGCCGGCGGTCGCGCCTTCCATGGCCTGGCCAGCGAACGGCTCTACCGCAATGTGGCGCTCGGCATCCTGTTCGCCACCGGCCTGTTCGGCCTGCTGCGCGGCTGGCTGTTCTGATAGTATCGCCCGGGCTTCCAGGAGGACTTTCCATGCGTTTCGTCATCGGCCTGTGCGGTATGGCCTCGATCGTGGCTCTGGCAAGCGGTGTGCAGGCGCAGGACGCCTTCATGCAAGCCTGCACGATGACGACGCCGCAGAAAATGTGCGAGTGCATTTCCGCCAAGATCCCGGCGGACAAGCGGCAGGCCGCCATCGAAGGGATGCTGAAGTCCAACAAGGCGATGGCGCCCGGCGGCAACCTGCTCGACCCTTCCAATCTCACGCAGGAGCAGATGCAGGGGCTCGACGCCGTGGTCATCGCCCAGGCGAACTGCAATCCCTGACGTCAGAGGTTGTGGCAGGCGACCTGCCGGCCGCCGCCGACGTCGACCAGCGGCGGAGAGACCTCGGCGCACACCGCGCTCTCGCGCGGGCAGCGGCCACATAGACGGCAGCCGGGCGGCGGATCGATCGGCGTCGATACCTCACCCTGCAGGGTGAGGCGGGGCGCCGGCTTGGCCGGGTCGGCCTCGGGGACGGCCGCCAGCAGGGCCTTGGTGTAGGGGTGGAGCGGCTTGGCGAACAGCGCCGTCGCCGGTCCCGTCTCGACGATCTTGCCGACATACATCACCGCCACCCGGTCGCTGATGTGGCGGATGACGCTGAGATCGTGCGCTATGAAGAGGTAGGTCAGCCCGAATTCCTTCTGCAGTTCGCGGAACAGGTTCAGGATCTGTGCCTGGATCGAGACGTCGAGTGCCGACACCGGCTCGTCGCCGATCACCAGCTCGGGATCGACCGAGAGGGCGCGCGCGATGGCGATGCGCTGGCGCTGGCCGCCGGAGAATTCGTGGGGATAGCGGTCGACGTGCTCGATTCCCAGGCCGACGCGGCGCAGAAGCTCCAGCACCCGCTCGCGCTTCTCGGCCCATGAGCGTGCGAGCCCGTGGATCTCCATCGGCCGGCTCAGGATGTGCATGATCGTCTTGCGCGGATTGAGCGAGCTGTAGGGGTCCTGGAACACCATCTGGACTTCCTTGCGCGCCTCCTTCAGGCGCTTGCGCGAGAAGGCCAGCAGATCTTCGCCCTTCAAGGTCACTTCGCCGGCCGTGGGCTCGATCAGCCGTGTCACCAGCCGCGCTGTCGTCGACTTGCCGCACCCGCTTTCGCCCACGAGGCCCAGCGTCTCGCCGCGCTGGATGTGGAAGTCGATGCCGTCGACCGCCTTCAGGACCTGGGCCTTTTCTCCCGCGAGCTTCGAATACACGTCGCCATGCAGGGTGAAGTGCTTGGCGAGCCCCTTGACCCGCAGCAGGGTATCGTCGGCCGTCTGCACCATCGTCATGCCGTCCCCCTGTCGTGCAGGTGGCAGGCCGCGAGGTGGCCGGGCGCGATTTCCTTGAGTCGCGGGATCTCGCGGCGACAGACGTCCATGGCGTGGGCGCAGCGCGGGTGGAATTTGCAGCCCTCCGGCGGCTGCATCATGTTGCACACCGAGCCTGCGATCGGCGTCAGGTACTTGGCCTGCCCGTCGAGACGCGGGATCGAGTTCAGCAGGCCCACCGTGTAGGGATGCTGAGGGTTGGCGAAGATCTCGCGCTTGTCGGCGAGCTCGACGATGTGGCTGGCGTACATGACGCCGACGCGGTCGCAGGCATGGGCGACGACGCCGAGATTGTGGGTGATGAAGAGCAGCGACATGCCCAGCCGCTCGATCATGCCGGTGATCAGCTCGAGGATGGTGGCTTGGATCGTGACGTCGAGAGCCGTGGTCGGCTCGTCGGCGATCAGGAACGAGGGATTGCAGGAAAGCGCCATGGCGAGCATCACGCGCTGGCGCATCCCGCCGGAGAACTCGTGGACGTAGGAGTCCAGCCGCTTCTGCGGCGAGGGGATGCCGACCAGCGACAGCAACTCGACCACGCGCTCGCGCGCCTCGGCCTTGGGGAGACCGAGGTTGGTGCGCAGCGCGTCCGAGATCTGGTCGTGCACGGTAAACACCGGGTTCAAGGCGCTCATCGGCTCCTGGAACACCATGGCGATGCGCCGTCCGCGCAGGGCGCGCATCTCGGCGTCGCTCTTGTCCAGGATGTTGCTGCCCTCGAACAGCACGCGGCCGCGCGGGACCTCGCCCGGCGGGTCGGGGATCAGGCGCATGATCGCCTTGGCCGTCACCGACTTGCCGGAGCCCGATTCTCCCACCAGGCCGAACGTCTGGCCGCGCTGGATGGCGAAGGACACGCCGTCGACGGCGGTGAGATCGCCGCGCCGCAGGTGGAAGCGCACCGTGAGATCGTCGAGCTCCAGAACCGTCTCGGCCATCTCAGCGCTCCGCCAGTCGTGGATCCAGGATGTCGCGCAGGCCGTCGCCGAACAGGTTGAAGGCGAGCACCGTGTAGCAGATGGCAAGCCCGGGGAAGGCCGCGATCAGGGGTGCGGTCTCCATGTAGTCGCGGGCGGCGGCGAGGTCGGAGCCCCAGTCGGGGGTGGGCGGCGGCGTGCCGAGGCCGAGGAAGGACAGCGCCGCCACGATCAGGATGACGTAACCCAGCCGCACCGTGGCGTTGACGATCAGCGGCGAGATGATGTTGGGCAGGATCTGGCGAAGCGCGATGGCAAGGCTGCTGTCGCCGACGGCGCGCGACGCCTCGACGTATTCCTTCTGCTTCTCGACCAGAACCGAGCCGCGCGACAATCGCGCCACCTCCGGCGTGAAGGCGAAGCCCAGGGCGAAGATCAGCACCATGTCGTTGTAGATGCCCTCCACCTTCCATTCCCGCGCCAGGGTGACGATCAGCAGGTAGAGGAGCAGTCCGGGGAAGGCCAGGAGACCGTCGACGAAACGCATGGCCACGGTGTCGACCTTGCCGCCGAAATAGCCCGACAGCACCCCGTAGGGAATGCCGAGGCAGAGGCCGAAGGTGACGGCGAGGAGGGCGATGGTCACGAGCCGCCGGCCGCCCCACAGCAGGCGCGAGTAGATGTCGCGACCCATGCGGTCGGTGCCGAGCAGGTGCTTCTCGGAGGGCGGCTGCAGGCGCTCGCGGTAATTCTGCTTGATCGGGTCGTAGGTGGTGATCCACGGCGTGGCGATGCAGGCGCCGAACAGCAGCACCAGCATGACCGCTCCGATCGAGGCGGTGCGGCTCTTGCGCAGCTCATGCCAGGCGTTGCCGAGCGCCGTGCGCCAGCGTACCAGGCGGCCGCCGAGCGTGGGCGCTCGGATCGCCTCGAGATCGGCGAACTTGCGGGCTTCGAGTTCGGTCATGGTGCGTCCCCTAGCCCAGCTTCACGCGTGGATTGAGCAGCCGGTAGGTGAGGTCGACCAGCAGGTTCATGACCACGACGATGCAACCCAGCACCAGCACGCCGGCCTGGACCAGCGGATAGTCGCGCTGGAGGATGGCCTCGAAGATCGCCCGCCCGATGCCCGGCCAGGCAAAGATCGATTCCAGCACCACCGTGCCGCCGAGAAGGTTGGCGAGCTGCAATCCTGAGATGGTGATGGTCGGGATCATGGCGTTGCGCAGCGTGTACTTGAAGATCACCTTGCCTTCGCTGAGGCCGACCGAGCGCGCCGTGTCGACGTATTCCTTGTTCATCTCGTCGAGCATGGAGGAGCGCGTCAGGCGCGTGGTGTAGGCGGCCTGGCGGAAGCCGACCGCGGCCGCCGGCAGGATCAGGAACTTGAGGCTCGCCCACGGGTCCTCGAACGGGTTGGCGAAGCCCGAGGAGGGCAGCCAGCCGAGGTACAGCGAGAAGAACAGCACGCAGAGGATGGCGAACCAGAATTCGGGGATCGAGATGCCGATCAGCGAGGTGACCTGCGCGGTGTAGTCGATCGGCGTGTTGCGCTTGACGGCGGCGATGGTGCCGAGCGGCACGGCGATCAGCATGCTGAGCGATATGCCGACCACGGCCAGGTAGACCGTGGCCGGTATGCCCGTCATCAGCTCGACGGCGACCGGACGCCGCGTCACCAGCGACATGCCGAAGTCGCCCTGCACCGCGCGGAACAGCCACTTGGCGTAGCGGACGTACACGGGCTGGTCGAGCCCGTACTCCTTCTCGAGGATCTTGCGCACCTCGGGGTCGTTCACGCCTTCGTTGCCGACCAGAGTGTCGATGATGTTGCCGGGCAGCATCTCGACGAAGGTGAAGACGACCAGCGTCAGCACGAGCAGCACGGGCACCAGGTAGACGATGCGGCGGATGATGTAGGCGAGCATGGGCGGGACCTTTCATGGTCTTGCGGACCGCGAGCCGGGGCTCGCCCATGAGCAAGAG
>JAEWIV010000317.1 GCA_023386865.1 Pseudomonadota bacterium | reverse complement strand
GGTTCGATCCGTGACCACTGCTCGTCGTCCAGCCAGAACAAGTTGCTTCGCATCTTCCATGCTCCTTGCCAGCACAGAATCACTAAGCGATTCTCCCCTCAACAACTTTATTGGGTTTCGACCCTAGAAGAGGAAGATAAATCGGCGGAGGAGTGCCGAAGTGGTCGGTTCGCCGAAAAACGTTGGAACTATTCGCGGTTCGAGTGTGCGCGGGTGCTGCTTTGTTCAATGCGAAGTCGACGTTGGCCGGTGATGCGGGGTGTCGCACTTAACAAATTGAAGTTGTTTGCATTTTCTGCGTGTACGTTCGGATGCAGCGTCGTCCCACAGCTCGCTCCCACACAGAGCCAAATTGTCGCGCGCCTTCCGACAGGCGAGGAAGAGAAGCAAAAGGAAGTCAAAGCCGCCCCCGGGCTGCCGGCCTGTCGATGCCGGAACGGCGGTCGACGAGGCCCTTCGGGTTTGCTGCGTTGCCCTATATTGGCGCGCCATCGAGAGAAAAATCCGCGTCGAGGCGCGGGACAGCCCATTTCTTCAGATGGCTGGACTGATGTTTATCCACGACGCGCATGCCGCAGAACGGGAAGCGGCTGTCATGGGAGTATCCGTACTCGCGATCCATGGCGCTGAACACGCCGACGCCTTCTTCCTTGAGGATGACGAGGCTGGTGATACCCGTGCCGCTGATCAATGAAGCCGCGTGGGCCTGCTTCAGTGCCGCCCGGATCGTGCGCTCTTGATCAAAGACCGTGAAATTCAAGCTGCCGATGTGGCCCTTGCGGTCGTTTCCCCAGACGTCGTACATCCAACTACCAATGGTCGGAGGTCTCGGCGGCGTGTGAGCCTCGAACGGCTCGTCCGCGAACGTAATCGCAACTAAGTTGAACGGGCCGGTTGTGAAGCCATACCCTGCCTGCGTGTCGTCGATCGGCCAGCCGTTTGCAGATCGTCCAAAGCCTTTTTCCTCAACGAAGCTCGTGAGGTTGATCTCGAACCATCCGCAGCTCGCAATGCTTTGGACCTTCTCGTCGTCCCAAACTGACGAGACGGTTGGATATCTCGGCTTCCTGTCGCCTTGTCTCTTGAACAGCATCGCCCATTCCCCTAGCCGCCCAGCGTCGACTGGCGCCTTCGTGCCAGCTCTGGCATCGCATCCATAGTCGTCGGCTCTACGGCCCTTGCTAACTTGCGGAAGTATGCCACTCTGCAACCACGTGCCACCAGAGCACGATAGGGGGCAGGCTTGGCAAGATCGCAGTACGTAGTTGTCCGGCACCAAGGCGAGTGGAGAATCAGCTTGGCTGGCAAGCACTACGGACCGTACCGCACGCAACTGGAAGCCATCCGTTCTGCGGTTGACGCCGCTCAGAAGGCGGGAGCGTCGAACCCTGATGGGGCGCAGGTTCTGGTGCAGGGCGAGGACAATAGATTCCGGACCGAGTGGACTTACGGAAAGGACCCATATCCACCGCCGGGCTAGTGAAAGGCGGGCTATGGGGCCCAGCCCTTAGAATTGAGCGCGGCAAAGGCTGAAACTGTCGAAACCGGGGCCTATGGTCGCTGCAAGATCAGCGGAGTGCACCACCAAATGAGATGGGTCGTCGCGATAGTCTTTGTCCTAGCGGTGACAGGCGCCGCGCGTGCCGATTCGAGCGATCTTTACAGGCTGTGCAGCCAGCCACGCGGAACGCCGGGTGATCTCATTTGCACCGGGTTCACAGCTGGCTTCATTGCCGGGTTCGGAATGGGGGCGGCCCAAGACGGTCGTCGCATCGTATGCCTTCCGAAAGGCGGCGTTAGTGGTGAAAGATTCAGGGCGATCTGGATGGAGTACCTGAAGGACAATCAAAGCGCATTAGCTCGCGACGCAGAGGATTCTGCCATTGCCGCGTTAGTGCTCTCCTTTCACTGCTCCAAATCAAATTAGGACGCTACCGTTGTGGGTTAAGCAGCTTTGATCCGCGCGTGCATGCCGCTCGCCGTCGTCGCAGCCAGCCGCCCCGAACGGCGCGCGGTCGCGCCCCGGCTTCCCGACGTTGCGCGCATGTGTTCCACTGACCGTCGTGGGAACGACATCTCGGCCGCCCAGGTGGATCAAGCCGCAGCTCACGCGCCTGGTAGACGAGGCGCCGGCGGGCGACGGCTGGCTGCATGAGATCAAGTACGACGGCTACCGCATGCACGCCCGCATCGACGGCGGCAAAGCCACGCTGCTGACCCGGACAGGGCTCGACTGGTCGCATCGCTACCGGCGCACGATCGAGGCGCTGCAATCCCTGAAGGTGAAGTCGGCCTACATCGACGGCGAGCTCTGCGCCGTCAACGCCGACGGCGTGCCAGTGTTCAGCCGGCTGCAGGCGGCTATGGACGAAGGCCGAACCGACCAGCTCGTCTTCTTTGCATTCGATCTCCTGTTCCTCAATGGCGCAGGCACCGCGCAGCTCCCTCTATTCGAGCGCAAGGAGAAGCTGAAAAGGCTGTTTCGGAAGAAGATCGACGGCCTGCTCTACAGCGAGCACGTCGCCGGCGACGGCCCGCGCTTTCGCGCCCAGGCCTGCAAGCTCGGCCTCGAGGGCGCGATCTCCAAGCGCGCCGATCGACCCTACGCGCCCGGCGACCGTGGGATCTGGGTCAAATCGAAGTGCCTCAACCGCGAAGAGTTTGTGGTTGTCGGCTGGACGGATCCGGAAGGCAGCCGGCCGCACCTCCGCGCCCTGCTGCTCGGGTACTACACCGAAGACGGCCGCCTGCACTATGCCGGGCGCGCCGGGACCGGCATCAACGACAAGGAACTGAAGCGCTTGGCCGGCGTGCTGAAGCCGCTGCAGATCGCGAAGATGCCGCTGGCAGAGCCGCCGCCGCGGGACAGTCGCTTCGGCTCGCCGCTCAAGCTGGCGCGGGTCCACTGGGTGCGGCCGCAGCTGGTCGTCGAGGTGAGCTATCTCACTTGGACCGAGGACAACCTACTGCGCCAAGTTTCCTACCAGGGCCAACGGGAGGACAAGCCAGCCTGGCAGGTCGTGCGGCCGGTTCCACACCCGCGGCGAGGTCGGTCGTAAGATCGCAGTCCTCGGTGACTTCCAGCGCTGTCCGGCGTTATTGCCGGCATGGATGAAAGTAGCATCAAGCGGGCCGAATTTTACGAACACATGGGTGCCGAGGCTCGCGCGAAGGCGCACGGCATGAAAGACCTGGAGGCTCGCCGGACAATGTTGCTGGTTGCGTCCCTGTGGGAAGCAATGGCACGGTCCACCAGAGGGGAGCGCTGAGAAGGCTGATTATGGCACGCATTCCTAGACCGCCTAACGAGGCGCCGCGCGAGCCGCCGTCAGGATCCAAACCAACGCCGCCACCGCCTATGCCTCCTCCTCGGGAGCCGCCGCCGGGCCCTCCGCCACCAGGTTGAGCTAGCACGTCGTGGTCGGCCAAGCCCGGTTCACGGAAGGTGACGGATTGTATCAATCCACTCCATCGCCTGATCAATGGTTGTGAAGAAGCGCAACGCCCTCTTCCCGGCGGCCAAGGCGCCGAGCGCAGGCAGAAGACGCTCGCGCATGCTCTCGGGACCCACGATGGCCAGGGGGCCCAGTGTTTCCGTGTGGAACTCCCTGAAGCGAGCGCCTAAGGCGAGCATATCGGCGCTATCAAGGCCGCCTTCGCTCGCTGTGCCGTCATAGATCTTCGCATATGCAATCGCGCCGGCCCCGGCCACAGCGGCTACATACTTCGTCAGCTCGTCCAGAGTCGTGCGTCCTTCTACCGTCAAAGTCACAAGCCGCGCACGCGAATCGATACACCAATAGGCCGGCAAGATAGTCTCCGCTCAGTTGCGGTGGATCCGTTGAAAGGCGGGAGGATTTGCATGGGATGAGCGTGCAATCGCGCCGCGTCTCTCGGGCTTCGGCTATCCGTCCTTCTTCTCAGCGAGAGGAGGCTGGCTCGCAGCTTCGACCGATGGCGGGTGCTGGCACGGTACCTGGTCGTGTCCGTTTCCGGGTGGTAGCCAGATTGCGGCAGGCTGCTGCTCGAGCACCTCCGCTTCTTTGTCGAGCTCGTCAGCAAAATCAAGCAGCTCTGCCCTGTCGACGTCAGCCACCTGGGTGTGCGCTAAGCGCCTCGCGCGGCGAGCGAGGTCTCGCTTCTCCCGTGCTTGCGTGGTTCTCGCGTCTGACATCCGCGTGCTCCCGATTAACCCCGCATAACGCTGTAGTTCTTGGATGGTTGCGTCGGCCGGGGTCCGAGGCAAGGCCGGGGCAATGCTTCGCCACAAGGCTTTGGCCGGCCGGCCTTCGCAGTCGTGAACGCAGCCGCGGCCAGCCGGTGGCGCTGTCAGTTGCTCATCTGACGTAAGGGGGTGGGGGGTCTAGTCGTCACCGACGGATCATTGCCAGCAAGCCAAAAGGGTGTTCTTCTTCGCTCATGGAGGGCGGCCATGCGGGGCAGCATCGCGCCGCTGAGCCGTTTCGAAGGAGCGGCTTTGCGCAAGGTCGGGTTTGGCAGTGACGATGTGCTGGCTCCCGAACACGTCCGGCGCCTGATCCAGCTCAATCTCATCCAATGGAACGGGTTGCGGTGGGTTCTGACGCCGATCGGTCGCGAGCGCTACGATCTGTTGGTCAACCAGAACTCCCAAAAATCTAGCTGATCCGCTCAGCCGAACGAAGCAGCTAACAGCAAGCCCAGGGCGTATGCTGCTCCAAGTGACATCCCAACGGCTAGAACCGTTTCGGGCCCGCCCCAGCTATTACGCCCCCGTGGCGGAATGAGCTGCGTATTATCCACGACAAGGACCAGCGTTGGACGACGACGCGGTG
>JAEWIV010000315.1 GCA_023386865.1 Pseudomonadota bacterium | reverse complement strand
CCTGTCGGCGCTGCTCGGCGCGCCGCAACGGCTCGCCGCCATGGCCGCCGCGGCCCACGCCGTGGGTCGGCCGGATGCCGCCGCGCGCCTCGCCGACCTGGTCGGCGACATGATCAAGCCATTCTCGCCTGCAGGAGCCGCCGCATGAGGGCAATGCCGCTCGACCTCGGATTGATCCATTTCGTCGGCATCGGCGGCATCGGCATGTCCGGCATCGCCGAGGTGCTGCACAATCTCGGCTACAAGGTGCAGGGCAGCGACATCGCCGACGGCGCCAATACGCGCCGGCTGCAGGAGATCGGCATCAAGGTGGCGATCGGCCATCGCGCCGACAACATCGCCAACGCCCAGGTCGTGGTCGTGTCGAGCGCGGTCAAGAAGGACAATCCCGAGGTGCTGGCCGCCCGCGCCCGCCTGCTGCCGGTCGTGCGGCGCGCCGAGATGCTGGGCGAGCTGATGCGCCTCAAATGGTCGGTCGCGATCGGCGGCACCCATGGCAAGACGACGACGACCTCGATGGTCGCCGCCATGCTCGACGCCGGCGGGCTCGATCCCACGGTGATCAACGGCGGCATCATCAACGCCTACGGCACCAATGCCCGGCTCGGGGGCGGCGACTGGATGGTGGTCGAATCCGACGAATCGGACGGCTCGTTCCTGCGCCTGCCGGCGGTCATCGCCATCGTGACCAACGTCGACCCCGAGCATCTCGACCACTACGGCACCTTCGATGCCCTGCGCGACGCCTTCGTCCGCTTCGTCGAGAACATCCCGTTCTACGGCTTCGCCGTGCTGTGCACCGACCATCCCGAGGTGCAGGCGCTGATTCCGCGCATCCTCGACCGGCGCATCGTCACCTACGGCATCGGCGCCAACGCCGACGTCCGTGCCGTCAACCTTCGCCTCGATCGCGGCGGCGCCGACTTCGACGTCACGATCACCAACCGCGCCACCAACGAATCGCGCACCATCGTCGACCTGCGCCTGCCGATGTTCGGCCAGCACAACGTGCAGAATGCGCTGGCCGCCGTCGCGGTGGCCCAGGAGATGGGCCTGTCCGACGAGACGATCCGTCGCGCGCTGGCGGGATTCGCCGGCGTCAAGCGGCGCTTCACCAAGACCGGCGAGGCGCACGGCATCACCGTGATCGACGACTACGGCCACCATCCCGTCGAGATCGCCGCCGTCCTGCGCGCTGCCCGCCAGGCCTATGGCGGCTCGGGCCGGGTGATCGCGGTCATGCAGCCGCATCGCTACACGCGGCTTGCCTCGCTGAAGGGCGAGTTCGCGACCTGCTTCGCCGATGCCGACGCCGTGGTGATCGCCGACGTCTATGCCGCCGGCGAGGCGCCGATTGAAGGCGTGAACCGCGACATGCTGGTGAGCCTGGTGCAGCGTGCCGGCCATCGCGACTTGACGGCGCTCGGCGGACCAGGCGACCGGCCCGGTCTGATCTGGCAGATGGCGCGGCCGGGGGACGTCGTGGTCTGCCTCGGCGCCGGCAACATCACCGCCTGGGCGCACGCGCTGCCGGGCCAGCTCCAGCAGATCGCCGCCGAGCAGGCCGGCCCGCGCGCGGTCGCCAACGATCCCGGCCCCCGCAACAGCGGGTCGGTGGCATGATGGCTCTGGCGGCCCGGCCTCACCTGATCGACCGGTTGCCCAGGCCGCGCGGCCGGCTCACGGCCGATGCGCCGTTGGGGGCGCAGACCTGGTTCGCCACCGGCGGCCCGGCCGAGGTGCTGTTCCGGCCGGCCGACGTCGAGGATCTCGCGACCTTCCTTGCCGACCTGCCGTCGGAGGTGCCGGTCACGGTGCTGGGCGTGGGCTCGAACGTCATCGTCCGCGACGGCGGCATCAGGGGCGTGGTGGTTCGGTTGCTGCGCGGCTTCACCGGCATCGTCGTCGAAGGCCACGAGGTGGTGGCCGGCGCCGGTGCCCCAGATCTCAACGTCGCGCTGACGGCGCGCGAGCACTCGCTGGCCGGCCTGGAGTTCCTGAGCGGCATCCCCGGCACGATCGGCGGCGCGTTCCCGACCAATGCCGGCGCCTATGGCCGCGAGCTCGTCGAGGTGCTGATCTCGGCCGAGGCAGTCGATCGCGCCGGCAGGATCTTCACCGTGACGCCGAGCGAGCTCGGCCTTTCCTACCGGCACAGCGACGCGCCGGCCGACTGGATTTTCACCTCGGCGCGGCTCCGGGCGGCGCCCGGCGAGCAGCTGGAGATCGCGCGGCGCATTGCCGAGATCGACGCGGCGCGCGCCGAATCGCAGCCGCGCAGCCGCACCGGCGGCTCGACCTTCGCCAATCCGCCGGGCCACAAGGCGTGGCAGCTGATCGACCAGGCCGGTTGCCGCGGCCTGCGGGTCGGTGGCGCGCAGGTCTCGGAGAAGCACACCAATTTCCTGATCAACACTGGTGCCGCCACCGCCACCGACATCGAGAAGCTGGGCGAGGAGGTGCGCCGGCGCGTCTTCGACAAGAGTGCCGTGCAGCTCCAGTGGGAGATCCGGCGCCTCGGAGAGTGGGCACCTGTCCTGAGCGGAGCCGAAGGATGAGTCGCAAGGTTGCGGTCCTGATGGGCGGCTGGTCGCCCGAGCGCGAGGTCTCGCTGGTGAGCGGCAAGGCCTGTGCCGAGGGATTGCGCGAGGGCGGCCACGAGGTGATCGAGTACGACGTGAAGCGCGACCTGCGCGCGCTGGTCGAGTTCCTCCGCCCCGCCGCCGGCGGCGGCCCCGACGTCGTCTTCAACGCCCTGCACGGCAAGTACGGCGAGGACGGCTGCATCCAGGGGGTGCTCGAGGTGCTGGCGGTGCCCTACACCCATTCCGGAGTGCTGGCCTCGGCCATCGCCATGGACAAGCCGATGGCGCGCCACGTCTTCACCTCGCTGGGCATGCGGGTCGCCGAGGGCCGGGTGATCGATCGTCAGTCGCTGGCCTGGGGCGATCCCATGGCGCGGCCCTACGTCGTGAAGCCGATCGACCAGGGCTCCAGCGTGGGCGTGTACATCGTGCGCGAGGGCGACAATCTCGCCGCGGTCGAGCTCGCCGAGGCGAAGTTCGGCAATCGGGTCCTGGTCGAGAAGTTCGTGCCGGGCCGCGAGCTCACCGTCGCGGTGATGGGCGACAAGCCGATCGCCGTCACCGAGCTCCGGCCGCGCACGCGCTTCTACGATTATGAGGCCAAGTACACCGAAGGCGTCACCGAGCATCTCGTACCGGCGCCGATCCCGGCCGAGATCTACGACCTCGCCAAGGACTGGGCGCTGATGGCGCACGAGGCGCTGGGCTGCAGCGGGCTGACGCGCACCGACCTGCGCTGGGACGATAGCCAGCCGAATACCAGCGGCCTGGTGGTGCTCGAGATCAACACCCAGCCGGGCATGACGCCGCTGTCACTGGCGCCCGAGCAGGCCAAGTGGGCCGGCATCTCGTGGCCGCAGCTCATGACCTGGATGGTCGACAATGCGAGGCGTCCGACATGAAGGCGGATCCCCGGGAAGCCCCTCGCCGCCGCGACTACGATCGCCGCAAGAAGCGCGCACCGATCAAGAAGATCGGCCGCCCGTTGTGGCGCCAGCCGCTGATGCTGGGCCTGGCCGTTCTGTTGCTCGGCACCGGCGGCGGCGGCGGTTGGTGGGCGTGGCACGAGGGCTGGCTGGTCGAGGCGCGCAACCGGGTGGACGCGATCGGGCTTGCCATCGTCGGCGCCGTCACGCCGTTCAAGCTGGTCGACGTCACCGTCGAGGGCCGCGACTACGTCGAGCGCAGCGCCATCCTCGGGGCGCTCGGGGTCAAGGCGGGCGATTCCCTGCTGGGCATCGACCTGCAGGCCGCCCGCCAGCGGCTCGAGGCGATCGACTGGGTGGCAAGCGCCACCGTCGAGCGCCGCCTGCCGGATACGCTCTACGTCACGCTGGTCGAGCGCCGCGCCGTCGCCATTTGGCAGAACGGCGAGGAGTACACCCTGATCGACCGCGACGGCCGCACCGTGCGCGCCAGCCGCATGCCGCCGGGCGCCGAGAAGCTGCTGCTGCTGGGCGGCCCCGGCGCTCCCGAGCATGTCGGCGAGCTGCTGCTGCTGCTGGCCTACGAGCCCGCCGTGACCCGCGACCTGCGCGCCGCCGTGTGGGTCGGCCAGCGTCGTTGGAATCTGGTTCTCAACAACGGCGTCGAGATCTGGCTGCCCGAGGAGGACGCGGTCGCCGCCCTCCAGCAGCTCGTCAAGCTCGACGACAAGCACAAATTGCTCTCGCGCGAGTTCGGGGTCGTCGATTTGAGGTTGCCGGACAAGCTATATCTCAGGAAACGCGGACCCGGCGAAGCGACGCCAGGGCCGGCGTGACAATGCTCGGTGAAGCTTTGGTGTAAAGCGTAGCGACGGGGGAGATCGTGGCTAAGACAAGACACGGCGTGATTGCGGCTCTCGATATCGGCACCAGCAAGGTCGTCTGCTTCGTGGCGCGGGTCGACGGCCAGGGGTTGCGGGTGGTCGGCATCGGTCATCAGCCGGCGCAAGGCATGCGGTCGGGCAACATCGTCGACATGGAGGCCGCCACGCGGGCCATCTCTTCGGCGGTGTCGACCGCCGAAGAGATGTGCGGCGAGCATGTCCGCGAGGTCATCGTCGGCGTCAGCGGAGGGTCGGCCGCCTCGCACAACCAGAGCCTCGACGTCGCCATCGGTCATCACGAGATCGGCGAGCGCGACGTGCGCCGCGTGCAGCAGCACATCCACCTGCCGGCCGAGACCGCCGACCGCGACATCATCCACTCCGAGGCGATCGGCTTCTCGGTCGACGGCACGCCGGTGCGGGACGCGCGCGGCATGTTCGGCGAGCGCCTGGGTGTCGAGGTTCACCTGGTCACCGCCGCGAGCGGATCCATGCGCAACCTGCAGGTCTGCGTGCGTCGTGCTCATCTCGAGATCGCCGACCGCGTCGTCGCCGCGCATGCCGCGGGGCTCAGCTCGCTCGTCTCCGACGAACGCGATCTCGGCGTCACCCTGATCGACATGGGCGGCGGCACGACGTCCATCGCCGTCTTCTACGAAGGCCATCTCGTGCACGTCGACAGCATCCCGGTCGGCGGCGAGCATGTCACCCGCGACATCGCCCGCGGGCTGTCGACGCCGCTTGCCCATGCAGAGCGCATGAAGACCCAGATCGGCCGCGCGGTCGCCAAGCCGAACGACGAGTACGACATCATCGACGTGCCGCTGATCGGCGAGGAGGATCGCACGCGGCCCAACCACATCCCGCGCTCGATCCTGGTCGGCATCATCCGGCCGCGCATCGAGGAGACGTTCGAGCTCGTGCGCAGTCGACTCGAGGCCAGCGGTGTGGATAAGTTGGCCGGTGGACGCGCGGTTTTGGTCGGCGGCGGCTGTCAGCTCGACGGCGTGCCCGAAGTCGCAGCGTCGATCCTCAACAAGAAAGTGCGCACCGGCGGACCGCTGCGGCTCGCCGGACTCGCGGATTCGACTGGTGGCCCGGCATTTTCCGCTGCTGCCGGTCTGCTTGCCTTCGCGCTCAACAACCACGCCGCCGGTCAGGCTCAAGCGGTGCCGACGGAAACGCCTTCGAGTCGAATCGGGCGGATCGGCAGTTGGATTCGGGAGAACTTTTAGGCAATATGTTGTGCGGGGAAAGGCAATCCCCACAGGCTATTGATAAAGAATCAAGAAAAAGCCGGTGGCGGTGAAGGGTCCGGCCAGAGACATGGGTCCACGCCGCTGCTCCGAGCAGATAACCCCTCGTTTGCGTGGAGAAGCCGTATGACCATCAACCTCAGCCTCCCCCAAAAGGAGTCCGAGATTAAGCCGCGTATCACCGTCATCGGTGTCGGTGGCGCGGGCGGAAACGCCGTCAACAACATGATCAGCGCCGCGCTGGAAGGCGTGGAGTTCATCGTCGCCAACACCGACGCCCAGGCGCTCGGCCAGTCGCTCGCCGACCGCCGCGTCCAGCTCGGCATCACCATCACCCAGGGCCTGGGCGCGGGTGCCCGTCCCGAAGTCGGTCGCCAGGCTGCCGAGGAGGCGCTGCCCGAGATCCTGCAGCTGCTCGACGGCGCCAACATGGTGTTCGTCACCGCCGGCATGGGCGGCGGCACCGGCACCGGCGCGGCGCCCGTCATCGCCGCCGCGGCGCGCGAGCAGGGCATCCTCACCATCGGCGTCGTCACCAAGCCGTTCCACTTCGAGGGCCGCCGCCGCATGCAGTCGGCCGATCAGGGGATCACCGAGCTCGAGAAGGTGGTCGACACGCTGATCGTCATTCCCAACCAGAACCTGTTCAAGATCGCCAACGAGAAGACGACCTTCGCCGACGCCTTCAAGATGGCCGACGACGTGCTGCACATGGGCGTGCGCGGCGTCACCGACCTCATGGTCATGCCCGGGCTGATCAACCTCGACTTCGCCGACATCCGTACCGTCATGGGCGAGATGGGCAAGGCGATGATGGGCACCGGCGAGGCCGAGGGCCAGGACCGGGCGCGCGTCGCGGCCGAGAGCGCGATCTCGAACCCGCTGCTGGAAGATCACTCGATGAAGGGCGCCAAGGGCGTGCTCATCAACATCACCGGCGGCCTCGACATGACCCTGCACGAGGTCGACGAGGCGGCCAACCGCATCCGCGAGGAAGTGGACGCCGACGCCAACATCATCTTCGGCTCGACCTTCGACGCCACGAAGCAGGGCCGCATGCGCGTGTCGGTGGTCGCCACCGGCATCGCCGCCCTGGCCGCCCAGCAGCCGGCGCCGAACTACCTGTCGCTCGACATGAACCGGCCGATCCAGACCGGCCAGCCGGCGCTCAGC
>JAEWIV010000221.1 GCA_023386865.1 Pseudomonadota bacterium | reverse complement strand
GTCGTGGCGTTGGCGAACCACCTTATGCCTTTGGCCTTCATGCGCGCGACGAACTCCGGCGGATAGACGCCCATGATCGAGGAGATGATCGTCGGCCCGACTTCGAGCAGAGCCTCACACTGGGCAGCGAAATCGGGAGGTGAGACGTCACCCGCCTCGCGCGCGACCTCCGGTCCCCAGTTTCCGAGGAAGGCACGAACGGCATCTTCGGTCGCGGCGTCGCGCGTCGGTGGCGGATCGGGAATCCACAGGTTGAGATTGAAACCGCCGTTGCTGCCCGCGCGCACGTCGGATGCCCACGCCTTGATGGCGGCAGGTTGCATCAGAAGGGCCCCGCAGCTTCCCAGGCCGCCGGCATTGGCGACGGCGATCGAAAGCGCCGCCGGACAGGCGCCGGCCATCGGCGCGAGCAGGATAGGAACGCGAAGGCCGAAGGCGGCGCAGAACGCCTCGGCGCGGACAAGCTGTGGATTGGTGGTCGGCATGATGCCTAAAGTAGGGATTGGTCGGGGCTGCAGGAAGTGTCTTGGTCAGACGGGAGCCGTCTCTTCCGGCGATTGCCGCGCCGTCTCTTTCATCAATAGGCTGCCGTGAAGCGCTGATGGATGTGCCGGGGACTTTCGATCTCGTCGAGGATGGCGATGGCGAAATCCTCGCGGCTGATCTCGCTCTTGCCACTGTCGTCCTCGAGCAGCTGATCGCGACCCAGGCGGAACTTGCCCGTGCGCTGGCCGGGCTGGATCGAGGCGGGCGGCGAGATCGCGGTCCAGTCGAGGTCGGTCACCTTCTGGACCTCGGCCAAGGCCAGCGCTGCGGGCTTGGAAGTCGGTGGCTGGACACCTTTCTCCGCCATGTGATCGAAGTGTGTACGGCCGTCCTTGCGCAAGAGACTGCCGGCGCCGACGACGAAAAGGCACCGCTTGACGCCCGCCTTGCGCAGCGCGTCGAGCACCTGGTGGACGTCGTTCTCGTTCCATTTGACTGCCAGGATCGCAGCGTCGTGGCCTGCGAGGGCATCCGCGAAGGCCGCGACCTCCGCGCTATTCGCCTTCTTCGCCTGCAGGCCGCTGCGCGCGACGAGCCTGGCCGGGTCGCGCGTCAGGCCGGTCACGCGATGGCCGCGGCGGAGCGCCTCGTCGAGGATGCGACTGCCGATATTGCCGGTCGCCCCGGCCAGGACGATGTTCATCGAGTCGTTTCCCTCATGAGATCGCGCAAGGCGGTGACTGTGTCGGCCGGCGCCTCCTGCGGCACGTTGTGGCCGATGCGCGGCAGCAGACGGCGTGAGTAGGCGCCGGTAAAGTTCTTCGCCTGATTGTCGTGTTCGGGGGCGGGGCCGACACCGTCGTGCCCGCCGTGCAGGTTGATCGTCGGCACGGAGATCTTGGGCTGCTTCGCGAGTTCGGCCTCGATGCCGGCCAGCGCCGGATCGCCCGCCGCATAGCCGTAGCGATGGCGATAGGACTGGATCACGACATCGACGAAGTCGGGATTGTCGAACGAGGCGGCGGTCCTTTCGAAGGTAGCCTCATCGAAGCGCCACTCAGGCGACCACAGCGTCCAGAGCAGCCGGCATATGTCGCGACGGTTCTTGGTCAGGCCAGCCCGGCCGCGCTCGGTATGGAAGTAGTACTGGTACCAGAAGCGGTGTTCCTGCGCGGCAGGGGCCGGATTCTGGAAGGCGGCGGTGTTGAAGATGTTGTAGCCGGTGCTGCTCACCAGGCAACGGACGCGTTCGGGCTTCAGCGCGGCGACGACGCAGGCCGCGCGTCCGCCCCAGTCGTAACCGGCCAGAGCCGCGCGCCTGATGCCGAGCTTGTCCATGAACTGCAAGAGATCGTGGCCCAAGGCCGCCTGCTCGCCGGAGCGCAAGGTCGACGCGGTCAGGAAGCGAGTCGGTCCATAGCCCCGCAGCCAGGGCACCAGCACCCGGCATCCGTTGGCCGCCAGCGCCGGCGCGACCTCGTCGTAGGCGCGCACGTCATAGGGGAAGCCATGCAGGAGAATCACCGGCGGGCCATTCTCCGGCCCGTGCTCTTCGTACGCGATCTCGAGCACGTCGGTGCGGACGCGATCCTGTTTCATCCTGCGAGCTTAACGCGGCGCGTTGACAGAGTCGCGGGTCACGCCCACGCTCGACGAAACGGAGGAAACATGGCCCGGTACGATCGCGTGATCCGCGGAGGCATGATCGTCGACGGTAGCCGGCTGCCGCGGTTCCGCGGCGACATCGGCATCAAGGACGGCAAGATCGCCGAGATCGGCCAGATCGGCGCCGGCGAGGCCGACGAGACGATTGACGCCGGCGGGCTGATCGTGGCGCCGGGCTTCGTCGACCTGCACACCCACTACGACGCGCAGCTCTTCTGGGACCCCTACTGCACGCTGTCGAGCTGGCACGGCATCACCTCTGTGGTGATCGGCAATTGCGGCTTCGGCTTTGCGCCGGTGCGGCCGGCCGAGCGCGACCGCGCCATGCTCACCATGACCCGCGTCGAGGCGATCCCGATGGCCTCGATGAAGGCCGGCATGCCGTGGAACTGGGTGACCTTTCCCGAGTTCCTGGACAGCGTCGAGGCGGCTCCCAAGGCGGTGAACGTCCTTCCCTATATGCCGATCTCGCCGCTGCTGATCTGGGTGATGGGCTTCGAGGCGGCCAAGGCGGGTAAGCTGCCAACGCCCGAGCAGCATGCCGAGATCAGGCGCCTGCTGCACGAAGCGATGGATGCGGGCGCCTGCGGGTGGTCGGCCCAGCGCATGCTGCCGACCGGGCCGGCGGCGGTGCAACGCGATCATGACGGCTCGGCGATGCCGACCGACGTGATGCACGACGAGACCTGCCGCGAGCTCGCGCGGGTACTTGCCGAGCGCAACGACGGCTTCATGCAGATGTTGCTGGTGTCGGGCGACAACGCTCGCGATCAGGCTTTCTACGAGGAGGTCGCCACCATCAGCGGCCGGCCAGTCATCATGAACGTGGTGCAGGCCTTCGATCACAAGCCGCACATCCATCGCCGCGTGCTCGACTGGCTCCGGAGCTGTCGCGAGCGCGGCATCCGCGTTGTCGGGCAGGGCCTGACGACCGATGCGGGCTTCACCTTCACCTTCGAGGACTGGAACCTGTTCGACGATTCGCAGGTCTGGTGCGACGCCACGACGGGCACGCGCGAGGAGCGGCTGGCCAAGCTCGCCGATCCCGCGCGCCGTCCCGCCCTGCGCGACAACCTGCCGATCACCGCGACGGGGCCGCTGCCGCAGATCGCCATCGTCGGGCCGAAGCTCGACAAGAACAGGAAGTGGCTCGACTACACGCTGGCCCATGCGGGCGAGAAGATGGGCAAGCATCCGGTCGACGTCATGCTCGACATGGCGGTTGAGGAGGATCTCAAGACCGAGTTCTTCGCCGCCCCGCCCAACGGAAAGATCGAGTACCTGAAGGAGCTGGTCGACGATCCCTACGTGCTGTTCGGCGTCAGCGACGGCGGCGCCCACACCAAGTTCCTGACCGCCGGGCGCTATCCCACTGAGACGCTGTGCAAGGTGGTGCGCGAGCACAAGATGTTGAGCCTGGAGGACGTGCATTGGCGCCTGTCGGCCCTGCCGGCCGAGGTCGCAGGCTTCCGCGGGCGCGGCGTCCTGAAGAAGGGCGCGCCGGCCGATATCGTGGTCTACGACTTCGACGGGCTCAGGGTCATGCCCGACGAGATCGTGCACGACCTGCCGGGCAACGAATGGCGGCGCGTGCAGCGCGCCCAGGGCTACAAATACGTGCTGGTGAACGGCGAGCTCACGATCCGCAACGACCAGCCGACCAACACCCATTCCGGCCGGCTGCTGCGGCACGGCAATGCATGACTTTGGAGGTGGCCTGCAGGGCCGGCGGGGTCATGGGCAACACGACTGATGCTCATGACCCCTGCGCCCGCTCCACGGGCACCTCGCCATCGAAGACGATGGGGAGGTATTTGAGCGCCGAACAGGCGCGAGAGCTCGGACGAAAATCCAACCTCATGGGCGCACTTCTGGTGATGCATGCCTGGGCTCTGATTGCGGCCAGTATGACGCTCTTCGCCTGGTGGCCCAATCCCTTCACCTTTCTGTTGGGCGTGATGGTGGTCGGCGGCCGTCAGCTCGGCATCGCCATCCTGATGCACGACGCTGCACATGGCCTGCTGTTCGCCCATCGCCGCGTCAACGACTGGGTGGGCGCCTGGCTTTGCGCCTATCCGGTATTCACCAGCCTCGCCCTCTATCGCCCGTACCATCTGCAGCACCATCGCTTCACGCAGCAGCTCGAGGACCCGGATCTCGCCCTGTCGGCGCCGTTCCCGATCAGCCGCGCCAGCCTGCGCCGCAAGATCGTGCGCGATCTCACCGGCCAGACCGCCTACCAGCGTCGCGGCGACCAGCTCCGCCGAGCCCTTGGACCGGCCGATGCGCCGCTCGCCACTCAGTTCGCGAACCTGTGGCGCAAGGAGAGGGGCCCGCTTGTCGCCAACCTGATGTTGCTCGGGATTCTGTCGGCCGCCGGCTACTGGTGGCTGTACCCGGTGATGTGGCTGTTGCCGCTGGCCACCTGGTATCAACTGGTGAGCCGCATCCGCAACATCGCCGAGCACGCGGTGGTGCCCGACAACGACGATCCGCTGCGCAACACGCGCACGACCCACGCCAACCCGCTGGAGCGGCTCCTGCTGGCGCCGTACCGGGTCAACTATCACCTCGAGCATCACCTGTTCATGTTCGTGCCGTGCTGGCGCTTGCCTGCCGCCCATCGCGCGATGGAAGCGGGCGGCTGGACGAACAGGATGGAACTGCAGCCGGGCTATCGGGCGGTCCTGCGGCTGGCGACGTCGCGGCCCGCCGATTCGCATCGCGGCTCGCGACCGGCCGGCACGGCGCAGCACATCTGACAAAGAAAAAGGGCGGCCCCGCGGCCGCCCTCTTGGTGTTCACCGAGCTCTACTGCTTCGGGCAGGGATGGACATTCATCTCGGGCCCGAGATCGTACGGCGGCGGCACCTGGGCGAGCGAGCTGACCTGGCTCGACAGCGCCCAGTCGAAGGCGCGCTTGAAGCGGGAGCAGAATTCCTTGTCGGTCGGCGCCCGCTGGGCGGTCCGGTTGGCGAACTCGGTCACGACCACGTCTACGTTGAAGCGCTTGGAGCGGCCGAGCGTCTGCAGGTTGCGGGCGTTGGTGCCGAGCTCGCTCTGGAACTTGCTGAGGAAGGAAGCGTACTGACTCTCGTAGGCGCGGGCACCGCCGGCGGTCTGGCACTGCAAGGTGCCGACGACGAACTCCTGCTGCACCATGCGGCCGCGGTAGGTCGCGAGGTCGGCGTCGTTGTAGCAGATGCCACGGACACTGCCCGCTGGCGGGGCGGCTCCGACCGGGGCCTGGTAGTCCGCTGCCGGCGGCTTGGACGGTGCCGACGTCCTGGCCTGCTGCTGGAGCGGGCAGCCGCCCAAGGCCAGGCCGCCCAGGACCAGAACTGCCGCCTGCAAGAGCTTCTTGATCATCCACCACACTCCCAACGCATTGGCCGCAAACCGCTTGCGGGTACAACAGTTGGGGGCCTCTTTCAAATCCAATTACCGTGTGGACCTGCCGGCACCCCTGGGGAAATCAGCGCACGGCGCGGGCAAGGGCACGATCGAAGATGTCCAACCCGAGGTCGATTTCGCCCTCAGTGACGGTGAGGGGCGGCGCGATGCGGAATATGCCGAAGCCGCCGCGCACCACGCTGGTCATCATGCCGAGGTCGAGGCACTCGCGTGCCACGCGCTGGGCGAGCTCGGGATCCGGCGTCCTGGTCCGACGGTCCTTGACCAGGTCGAGTCCGAGCAGCAGGCCGCGGCCGCGCACATCGCCAATGCAGTCGTAGCGCTGCTGCAACGCCAGGAGGCCGGTCTTGAGGCGTTCACCGAGCACCCTCGCGCGCTGGTTGAGCCGCTCGCGCAGGATGACTTCGACGACCTTCAGGCCGACCGCCGCCGGCAGCGGGTCGGAGGCATGAGTCGTGTAGAACAGGAAGCCGCGCTCGGCCGCGACATCCTCGATCTCGGGCGTCGTCAGCATGGCGGCGAGCGGCAGGCCGGCCCCCAGGGTCTTGGACAGGGTGAGATAGTCCGGCACGACGCCGTCCCGCTCGCAGGCGAACAGGTGGCCGGTCCGCCCGAGCCCGGTCTGGGCCTCGTCGAAGATGAGCTGCATGCCGCGCTCGCGGCACTTTGCGGCCAGCGCCGCGATGTAGCCTTCGGGTGGCTCGAGCACGCCGCCCGAGCTCAGGCTCGGCTCGACGATGCAGGCGGCGAGCGCGCCGGTCGACTGGCGGTCGATCAGGTCGTAGCCGAATTCGAGCTCCGCACGCCAGTCGTAGATCCCGTCCTGATCGACGAAGCGCGAGCGATAGCTGTCGGGGGCGGGCAGGACCAGCGCTCCGGGCTGGGTCGGGCCGTAGCCCTTGCGGCTCGAGGAGTAGGTGGCCGATGCCGCGCCGCCGGTGACGCCGTGCCAGGAGCGGCTCATGGCGACGATCTCGTGATGGCCGGTCACCAGCTTCGCCATGCGTAGCGCGGCTTCGTTGGATTCGCCGCCGGTCGAGACCAGCAGCACGCGATCGAGCTTGCCGGGCGAGATCTCGGCGATCAGCGCCGCCAGTTCCACCACGGGCCGCGACAGCACCGTCGAGTAGAGATGATCGAGCTCGCCGATGAACTTGCGTGCGACCGCGACGATCTCGGGATGGCTGTGGCCCAGGATGGCGCTCATCTGACCCGAGGTGAAATCGAGGATGCGGCGGCCGTCGGCATCGGTGAAGTAGGTGCCGTCCGCACTCTCGGCAATCACCGGCGCGAACGCCCCGCCATAGCGTACGAGGTGGGCGTGGGCCTTTCGCCAGAAATCGGGATCGCTGTTGGCGCTCATGTGGGCTCCCCTGAGGACGACATCGGTCTATGCCGACATCAACGCCGCCTTCACCAAGGGCAGCCTGTCGTTGCCGAAGAACATCGAGTTGCCGACGAACATCGTCGGGCTGCCGAAGCCGCCGCGGCTGATCAGCTCATCGGTGCTGGCGCGCAGCCGCCGTTTGCAGGCGTCGGTCTCGATGGCGGCGAAGAAGCGCTGCCGGTCGAGGCCGGCCTTGGCGGCGATGTCGGCCAGCACCTCCTCGCGGGCGATGTCGCGGTCGTCGCCCCAGTAGGCTTCGAAGGCCGCGGTCGAGTAGGGCGCGAGCTTGCCCTCGTCGAGGGCGTGGAACGCGCCGCGCATGCACTTGACGCTGTTCACCGGGAAGACCTTGGGCGGGAAGACGATCCGCAGGCCGTAGAGGCGGGCCCAGTCGGCGAGATCCTTCAGCATGTAGGACTGCTTCAGCGGATTGGGCTTGGCGCGGCTGTCGTAGACCGTCTGGTTCACCGCGTTGAAGACGCCGCCGACCAGGATCGGCTTCCAGACGATCTCGGCGCCGAGTTCGGCGGCCAGCGGCTGCACGGCGTGGAAGGCGAGGTACGTCCATGGACTCGAGCAGTCGAAGTAGAATTCGAGTTGGCGCGCCATTTCGTCCCTCCACCGACGGTTCGCCTTGTCGTTGCCACAACCCATGCGTATCTTGCAAATCCATGATGGTACCGGCTGAAAAGCCCAAGAAAGTAGCGATCGTGGTTCATCAGGAGCATTCCCGGCCCGGCCGGGTCGGAGCCCTCCTGGAACAGCGTGGATACGAGCTCCATCGCCTTTGCCCCAATCTCGGCTGCAACCTGCCGCAAGACATGTCGGACTATGCCGGCGTGGTGATCTTCGGCGGGCCGATGTCGGCCAACGATTGCGGCACCCTGGCCGGCATCAAGTGCGAGCTGGAGTGGATTCCCAAGGTGATCGAAGCGGGCGTGCCCTATCTCGGCCTCTGCCTCGGCGCCCAGCTCCTGACGCGCGCCTTGGGCGGCCGCGTCGACCCCCATCCCGACGGCAAGGTCGAGGTCGGCTATGTCGACATCGAGCCGACCGAAGCGGGCCGCGCCTGGTTCAAGGGACCGATGAAGGTCTACCAGTGGCATCGCGAGGGCATGCGGATCCCTGGCTGCTGCGAGCTTCTGGCCACCAACGACACCTATCCGGTGCAGGGCTTCCGCTGCGGCGCCAACGCCTTCGGCTTCCAGTTCCATCCCGAGGTGACTCTGGAAATGAAGCAGATCTGGACGCTCAATTCGGAGCGTCTGAAACAACCCGGCATCCAGCAGCGCGGCGTGCATCTGAGCATGCATGCGCTCTACGATCCGCCGCTCGACCGATGGATCGACGGTTTCCTCGACCGCTGGCTGGCGACCGACCAGCGCAGCGCCGCGCCCGGGCTCGCGCTCGCGGCCGACTGACGGCGGGAGATGGTTCCCCACACCGGGTTAGGTTAGGCTGCCGTCTTTCGAAGCGTGGGAGACGCGAGAATGTCCGGTGCTCTGATCTTCGTCCTGGCGTTGGTGGTCGTGGCGCTGGTGCTGGTGTTTGCCGGCGTGAAGACCGTCTCGCAGGGCAGCAACTGGACCATCGAGCGGTTCGGCCGCTACACGCGGACTCTCCCGCCCGGCCTGCATCTCATCATGCCGTTCATCGACACCGTCGGTCGCAAGATGAACATGCAGGAGAACGTCCTCGACATCCCGGCACAGAAGGTGATCACCAAGGACAACGCCACGGTGCAGGTCGATGCCGTTGCCTTCTACCAGGTGATCGACGCGGCGCGGGCCGCGTACGAGGTGCAGAACCTGCATCTGGCGATGCAAAACCTGGCGCTGACCAACATCCGCAGCGTCATGGGCAACATGGCGCTCGACGAGGTGCTGTCCAAGCGCAACGACATCAACAATACCCTGCTCGCGGTGATCGACCAGGCTACCAGCCCATGGGGCGTCAAGGTGCTGCGCATCGAGCTCAAGGACATCGCGCCGCCCGAGGATCTCGTGGTCGCGATGGGCCGGCAGATGAAGGCCGAGCGCGAGAAGCGCGCCACCATCCTGGAGGCCGAGGGCGTGCGCGAATCGAGCATCCAGCGCGCCGAGGGCGAGAAGCAGTCGGCCATCCTCACCGCCGAGGGCCGCCGCGAAGCCGCCTTCCGCGACGCCGAGGCGCGCGAGCGCCTGGCCGAGGCCGAGGCCAAGGCGACCGCCGTGGTCGCCGAGGCGATCGCCGGCAACGGCGTCCAGGCGACCAACTACTTCCTCGGCACCAAGTACGTCGAGGCGCTGTCGCGCATGGGCTCGAGCAGCAACGCCAAGGTCTTCTTCCTTCCAGTGGAAGCGGCGGGCGTCATGGCTTCCATCGCCGGCATCGGTGAGCTCGCCAAGGAGGCACAGGCCCGCGGCGCCGCGACCGAGGCTGCCCGCGCGCGCGGCTCGGTGCCGTCGAGCGGCTGAGGGAGCAGGCGGAACACATGAGCTTCAAAATCATCTTCTGGTACTGGTGGGCGCTTGCCGCCGTCCTGCTCGTGTTCGAGATGATGTTGCCGGGCATCGTCTTCCTGTTCCTGGCGATCGGCGCGGCAGCGGTCGGTGCGTTCATGCTGGTCATGTCCGACCTGTCGCTCGAGCTGCAGCTCTTCGTCTTCGCCATCGTCTCGGTGGCCTCGGCCGTCGTGCTGCGCCCGACCCTGAAGCGCCTGCAACAGGGGCGCGCCCAGGACGCCACCATCAACGCCCGCGGCGATGCCCTGGTCGGCAAGATCATCGTGCTCGACGCGCCGATCCTGCAGGGCCGCGGACGCGTGAAGGTCGGCGACGGAAGCTGGAGCGTGACCGGCCCCGACATGGCGGCCGGAGCGCGCGTGCGCGTCGCGGCGGTCAACGGGACGGAACTGGCGGTCGAGCCGGCCCCTTGATGGAGCTCGGAGCTGAAGGTTCGCGCTCCGAAGACTAAAGATTGCCGGCACCGTCCAGAAAAGCATCGAGGGCCTTTTCGTGCGGCGCGAGGCTGAAGCCCTGCGCGGCGATCCAGTCGTCGCTGTAGTAGGTGTGGCCGTAGCGTTCGCCTGAATCGCAGATCAGCGTCACCAGTGAGCCCTTTGCGCGTTCGGCCTTCATGCGCGACGCCATGATGCACAGCGCGAAGAAATTGGTGCCTGTCGAGCCGCCGACGCGACGCCCGAGCCGGCGGGACAGCACGCGCATGGCGGCCAGCGCCGCCTCGTCGGGCACGCGCATCATGTGGTCGATCACCTTGGGGATGAACGACGGTTCGACGCGCGGGCGGCCGATGCCTTCGATGCGCGAGCCGCGCTCGCAGGTCGCCGCCATGTTGCCGGCGTCGAAGGCCTCGAAGAAGGCGGAGTATTCGGGATCGGCGACGCAGAGTCGCGTCGCCAGCCGCCTGTAGCGGATATAGCGGCCGAGCGTCGCCGTCGTGCCGCCGGTGCCGGCGCTCATGACGATCCAGGCGGGCACCGGATGCTCCTCGCGGCTCATCTGCTCGAAGATCGATTCGGCGATGTTGTTGTTGCCGCGCCAGTCGGTGGCGCGCTCGGCGTAGGTGAACTGGTCCATGTAGACGCCGCCCAGCCTGGTCGCAAGCTCGTCGGCGGCGGCGTAGATGCCCTTGCCGTCGGCGACCAGGTGGCAATTGCCGCCCTGGCGCTCGATCTCGTGGACCTTCTCCTGTGACGTGCTGGCCGACATGACGGCATGGAACGGCAGCCCGAGCATGCGCGCAAAATAGGCTTCCGAGATCGCCGTCGAGCCCGACGAGGCTTCTATGATCGGCGTGTCGTGCCGGATGCGGCCGTTGCAGATGCCGTAGAGGAAGAGGGAGCGGGCCAGCCGGTGCTTCAGGCTGCCTGTCGGGTGGGTCGACTCGTCCTTGAGATAGACGTCGATGCCGTCGAAGGCGGGCAGGTAGAGCTTCAGCAGATGGGTGTCGGCCGAGCGGCGCTGGTCGTTCTGAATCAGCTCGATGGCGTGCCGCGACCAGGCCGCCTCGTCGTGCCGGCCGGCCGCTTCGCCGAGCAGCGTCGGCGTGCTCATGGCAGGCGCCGCCAGACGATCTTCTGGCTGCGCCCCGTCCCGGCGCGGAAGTCGGGCCCGGAAAGAGTGAGCACGTCGCCCTCCCGTGCGATGTACCGGGTGGTCGTGGCCCCGACCAGTGTCGGATCGGTCGAGATCTCGATGGAATGTCGGACGGCGCCGGCTTGCACGTCATAGCGGCCCGCATAGGCGAAGCTGCCGGGCTGCTTGCCTGTTCCCATCAGGGTCGCGCTCACCCGGCCGCCGGACGTGTAGAGCAGCATGCCGCGGGCGTCGAATCCCAGCGGGAATTCGGGTGTCCGGCCGTCCTCGTACTCCAGGGACCAGCTCTCGAGGCTCCAGGCACCGACCAGATCGTGCGCCATCGTCAGCCGCCGATCACCTTCTTGGCGATCATGCAATGGATGCCCTTGTGGCCGTCGACGGTCTGGGTGACGTGCAGATCGGCTTGCAGGCTGCACAGCATGTAGGCGTCGGCGGCCGACAGGCCGGTCTTGGCCGAGATGAGGCGGATCATGTCGCGGAGCGCCTCCTTGGCGGCGTCGTCGAGATCGTGGTCGAAGCCGTGGGTGATCCAGTGCGTCGCGGTCTCGCAGCGCGGGTTGTTGAGCTTCATGTCCTTGCGCACGGTGAAGCGGAAGGTGCCAGAGAGCGACGTCTCGAGCGCCGTGAGGTTGACCTCGCCGTCGCCCTGCACGCCGTGGCCGTCACCGGTCGAGAACAGTCCACCCTCGGCGAACACCGGCAGGTAGACCGTGCTGCCGACCTGGAAGTGCTTGTTGTCGATGTTGCCACCGAAGGCGCGCGGCTCGATCGAGCTGCACTGGCCCCATTCCGGCGGCGGCGCGTTGCCCATGATGCCGAAGAACGGCTTCAGCTCGATCTCCAGGCCCCACGGCATGGTGCAGACGCCGCGGTTGGAATCGATCGGGATGTGGGTGAGGCGATAAAAGGGGAAGTCCTCGGGCAGGGTGCCGGCCAGCGGCCGCTGCACGTTCCAGCCCCAGTTCGTGCGGAACTTGATGTCGAGGACCTCGACCGCCAGCGCATCGCCGCGCTCGGCGCCTTCGACATAGACGGGCCCGGTCAGGATGTGGCGCCCGAGATGCGGCTTCAGCGCGCCCAGGATCTCGCGATGCTCCGGCAGCACGTTGAACGGATCGCCCGGCAGGATCTCGGTCGAGCCCGAGACGCAATGGATGGTGGCGATGTCGCCCGATTTGATGCGCAGCGCGGGCTTGAGCTGGCTGTCGAAATAGCCCCAATGGCAGGTCTCTGGCGAGGAATTGAGCTCGTGGTTGGCCATATATCTCCCCTATGGCTTACGGTTGAAGCACAGACCATGGCCCTGATGCTATAGGCCTGCCATGAACTACCGCCACGGCTACCACGCCGGGAACTTCGCCGACGTCCTGAAGCACGCTGCCCTGTGCGAGCTGCTGCGGCTGCTGACGGCCAAGGACAAGAAGCTGTTCGTGCTCGACACGCACGCCGGCGCGGGCGGCTACGATCTCGCCGGCAGCCAGGCGCGTCGCACCGGCGAGGCCGAAAGCGGCATCGGGCGGCTCGCCGCGGCTGCGCGCGCCGGCATGCCGCCCGCCGTCACCCGCTACCTCGCAGCGGTGGCGGCCTACGACCGCAAGTTCGGGCCCGCCAAGGATCGGCCGAGACGCTATCCGGGCTCGCCGCGGCTGGTGCGGGCGGCCCTGCGGCCGGGGGATCGGTTCATCGCTTGCGAGCTGCATCCGGAGGAGGCGCTGGCGCTCAAGCGCGAGTTCGCCGGCGACCGCGCCGTCGAGGTGCGCCAGGCCGACGGGTACAAGGTGCTGAAGGCCCTGCTGCCGCCGGTCGAACGGCGCGGCCTGGTGTTGATCGACCCGCCCTTCGAGGCGGCCGACGAGTACGAGCGTCTGCTGCGCGCCTTGCGCCAGGGCGTGCGGCGCTTTGCGACGGGCTGCTACGCTGTCTGGTATCCGATCAAGGACGAGATGGCGGATGCGTTCGTGCGCGAGCTGGCAGCGCTCAAGCCGCTGGTTCTCACATTGCGTCTCGACGGCATCGCACCCGGCAAGCTCGCGGCCTGCGGGCTGGCGGTGATTAATCCGCCCTGGCGCTTCGAGGAGGCCATGCGCGAGGCCCTGCCGTGGATCGCCGGCCAGCTCGGGCCGGGTGTCAGTTGGGCGGTCGATGCCGCGCCAGCCATTCCCGAGGATCGGGTGTCATCAGCGTGATGACGAACGAAGCGAGGCAGAGGGCGGCGCCGGCCAGGATGGCGCCGGCATAGGAGCCGAAGAAGTCGTAGGCGTATCCCGCGACCGGCGAGCCGAGCAGGGCGCCGAAGGCTACTCCGCTGTAGAGCGCGCCGATGATAGAGCCGAGCGCTTTGCCACCGAAATAATCGGCGGCGAGCGAGGGCGCGATGGCGACGAACCCGCCATAGAAGGCGCCGAAGGCCAGGGCGAAGACCACCAGCGCCACGGCGCTGGTCGACACCGACCACATCGCCAGCATGGCGGCGGCGCCGATGTACATCAGGCCAAACGAATGCTTGCGGCCGATCCAGCCGGTGATGCTGGCGAACAGGAAGCGCCCGACCGTGCTGCCCACCCCGAGAAGCACGATCAGCAGAACGCCGAAGGCCTCGCCCAGCCCCACGTCCTTGGCGTAGGGCGCGAGATGGACGAAGGGCGCGAACAGCCCGAACGACATCAGCAGCGCGCCGGCATAGATCGCCCAGAACGGTCCTGACCGCACGGCCTCGCCGAGGGTGAGCCCGGCGGGCATGGCGGCGACTCCCGACGGGTGCGGCGGATCGCCGTCCGGTGTGAGGCCGTAGCGCTCGGGCGCAGGCCGCACCAGCGCTCCGGAGATCGCGGCGCCCAGGACCGTGAGCACGGCGAGCACCAGATAGGTCTGACGCCAGCCGATATGGGCGATCAGCTGATGGGCGAGCGGCGCCCCGACCAGCGTGCCGACACCGATGCCCGCGACGGCGATGCCGCTGGCGGTGCCGCGGCGGCGCACGAACCAGCGCTGGACGGCCGCCACGCTCGGCACGTAGCTGAGGCCGATGCCCACGCCGACCCCCAGCCCGTAACCTGCATAGATCTGCCACAGGCTCGTCGCCTGGGCGGCGGCGACGAGGCCGACGGCGATCAGCAGCAGCCCGCCGACCACGACGGGCCGCGGCCCGGTGCGGTCGGCGATCAGGCCGGCAGGAAAGCCGAGCAGGAAATAGAGGAAGGCCGAGATCGAGAAGACCAGCGCGGTCTCGCCGCGGCGCGCGCCGAACTCGCTTTCCAGCGCGCCGAAGAAGGCGGCGAAGGAGTAGGCGACGGCATAGCCCGTCAGCATGCAGAGGAAGGCTCCGGCGACCACCCACCAGCCGGCAAAGACGCGTCGCCTGATCTCGGTCATGCCGAGAAACCGGCGGGCAGGGGACGACATGTCCGTGTGGGCGCGCAAGACGCGTGCCGTCGGCAGGGCACGACCATCAGTGGTGCTTGTTGTTGTTTTTCTTGTCGCCCGGCTTCCAGCCCCACAACTGATGGGCGGCCTCGGTGATCCTCGGGTCGAGCGGCTGTTCGAGCCGGTCGATCCCCTTGCCCGCGACGCTCTCGATGATCTCGAGGCCCCTCAGGCGGGCGCGCATCTTGTTGTCCGAGGCGATCAGGTGCCAGGGCGCGTACTCGGTGTCGGTGCGCTCCAGCATGTCGTCGTATGCCTCGATGTACTCCTTGCGCTTGGCGATATTGCGGAAATCCTCCAGCGCGATCTTGTAGTGCTTGTGAGGATCCTCGAGCCGCGCGATCATGCGCTGCTTCTGCTCTTCCGCGCTGACATGGACGAGGAGCTTGACGATGCGTACGCCGTCATCGGTGAGCTGGCGTTCGAATTCGTTGATTTCGCGATAGGCGCGCTTCCACGCGGCACTGCCGCAAAAACTCTCGACCCGTTCCACCAGCACGCGGCCGTACCAGGTGCGGTCGAAGATCGCCCAGTTGCCCGGCGCGGGCAGGCGCTGCCAGAAACGCCAGAGGTAGTGCCGGCCCTGCTCCTCGGGCGTCGGCGGGCCGATGCGCCAGACCTGGACCGACTTCGGCTCGAGCTGGTTGACGATGCGCTCGATCATGCCGCCCTTGCCGGCGGCATCCCATCCATCGATGCCGATCAGGAGCCGCCCGCCGGTGCGCAGATTGTGGATCTGGAGGTCGAGCAGCCGTTGCTGGAGCTTTTCGAGCTTGTCTTCGTAGTCGTCCTTGTCGATCGGGTCGTCGTCCATCTCGATCTTGTCGAGGCTCGGCCACTTGCCCATCGGTTCCTCCGCGTCGCGGATGGTGCCAGTGCCGGAGTCCCGAGGCAATCGCGGTCAAGGCGCAGCCATCGGTCGACGAAAGATTGACAGCGCGAAGCCGCACGACGACTAATCGTCGCCGATGGCCGACGCCCAACCCACCTTCCGCTACACCCAGCGCGCGGGAAAACCCGTCATCGAGGTCGCCGGCACCTGGACGGTGTTCAGCCTGCGCGGAATCCGGCGCATGGCCGAGAAGGCGCTGCAGGCGGCGGGCGCGGGCAAGGGCGAGCGCATCGTCGACGCCAACAAGGTCGAGCGGCTCGACACTGCCGGCGCGCTCGAGATCCTGCTGCTGGCCGGCGGCCCCGCGGCCCGGGTCGAGACCGCCGACAAGGCGCATGCCGACCTGTTCAAGGTCGTGCAGGACAACATGTGCGAGGCGCCGCCGGAGCGCCATCCGAGCTGGGTCGCTCATTGGCTGGAGGAGGTCGGCCGCAACACCGTTCATCTCTATGGCCAGGGCATCAACCTCTGCTCCTTCTTCGGCGAGATCATGGTCACCTTCGTCGAAGCCTGCCTCAATCCCAAGCGATTCCGTCCCAACGCGGTGGTGCGCCAGATGTACGAGGTGTGGATCCGCGCCTTGGTGATCGTCGGCGTGCTCTGCTTCCTGATCGGCGTCGTGATCGCCTACCAGGGCGTGCAGCAACTGCGCCAGTTCGGCGCCGAGACGTTCACCGTCGAGGCGGTCGGCATCGGCATGTTCCGCGAGCTCGGCGTGCTGCTCACCGCCATCATCGTCGCCGGCCGCTCGGGCAGCGCCTTCACCGCCCAGATCGGCACCATGCAGGTCAACCAGGAAGTCGACGCCATGCGCACGATCGGGCTGAACCCGATCGAATGGCTGGTCCTGCCGCGCATCTCGGCGCTGGTGATTTCCATGCCGCTGCTCGCTTTCTGGGGCGACATGACCGGCCTGCTGGGCGGCGCGGTCGCCTGCACCTTCTACCTCGATTTCACGTTCGTTCAGTTCTTCGAGCGGCTGCGCGACACGGTCGGGCCCTGGCATTTCTATGTTGGCATGATCAAGGCGCCGGTCTTCGGCGCCGTGATCGCCATCATCGGCTGCTTCGAGGGGCTGCAGGTCCGCGGCAGCGCCGAGAGCGTCGGCCAGCTCACGACCAAGTCGGTGGTCGTATCGATCTTCTGCGTCATCGTGCTCGACGCCATCTTCTCGATCATCTTCCTGCTGGCTGGCGTGTGATGGCCGACGCCGCGACCTCGGCCCGCGAACATGCCGAGAAACCCGCGCTTCCCAAGCTCGCCGAGGGAGGGCAGCTCGTCGATCACCGCGACGGCCGCGACGTCGTGCTGAAGTTGCGTGGCGTGCGCACCCAGTTCGGCGACAACATCATCCACAACAACCTCGATTTCGACGTATTTCGCGGCGAAATTGTCGGCTTGGTCGGCGGGTCGGGAACCGGCAAGTCCGTGCTGTTGCGCACCATCATCGGCCTCAATCGGCATTCCCGTGGAAGCATCGAGTTGCTGGGCGTCGACACCTCGACCCTGCACGGCCAGGCCGAGCGGCAGATGCAAGCGCGCACCGGCGTGCAGTTCCAGGACGGCGCGCTGTTCTCGTCGCTCAGTGTCACGGAGAACATCATCGTGCCGGTGCGCGAGCATGTCGGCCTCGACGAGCAGACGATGCGCGACATCGCCGCCCTCAAGGTGGCGATGGTCGGCCTCCCGGCGGATGCCGGCGACAAGAAGCCCTCGGAGCTCTCCGGCGGCATGCGCAAGCGCGCGAGCCTCGCCCGCGCCCTGGCGCTCGACCCGGATCTGCTGTTCCTCGACGAACCGACGGCCGGTCTCGACCCGATTGGAGCGGCGCACTACGACGAGCTGGTCAAGGGCTTGAACAAGAGCCTGGGCGTGACGATCCTGATGGTCACGCACGACCTGGACAGCCTTTATGCGGTGTGTGATCGCATTGCCGTCTTGCTCGACAAGCGCGTCGTGGTAGGTACCATAGACGAGTTGCTGCAGTTCGATCATCCCTGGGTCCAGGAATACTTCCGTGGACCGCGCGGGCGGGCGGCGGCCCGGCAGGAGTAAGCGGCGGCAAATGGAAAGAAGATCGCCCTATGTGCTGATCGGCGCGGCGATGATCCTGTTCATTGCGGCCGTCGCTGGCTTCGTCATCTGGAAGCTGCGCGCGGGCGACCGCACGGCCTACGCCTATTATGACATCCTGTTCTCGGGCGACGTGCAGGGCCTCACCACGGATTCGCCGGTGTTCTATCGCGGCCTGCGCGTCGGCCGGGTCGCCAGCATCCAGCTCACCTCGCGCGTCGACACCCAGCGCTCGACGGGGCGCGAGCGGCTCAGCGAGAAGATCGAGGTCACGGTCGCGGTCGACTGGAACATCGACATCCGCGAGCGTTCCTACGCGGTCTTCGAGAAGCCGTTCATCGCCGGCGCGCCGTTCATCCAGATCGTCGGCCGGCTCGACGTCGACCAGATCAAGCCGAAGAAGAGGCTGGGCGACAAGCCTTACCCCGAGATCCGCGAGGGCGCGTCGTTCCTGCAGGCCACGTCGACGTCGGCGCAAGAGCTCCTGACCAAGGCGGGCGTCACGGTCGATCGCCTGAACGAGCTCCTCAGTCCCGACAATGTCGGCGCGGTCGGCGACACCTTGCGCAACCTCTCGACGGTGACGACGGTGCTCGCCAAGCAGGAGGCGGCGATCCAGTCGACCCTCGCCGAGCTGCCGATCGCCATCGCCGAGTTCCGCAAGACCTTCGACAAGGTCAACACGCTGGCCGATTCGCTGAACGTGATCGCCCTCGAGCTCGGGCCACAGGACGCCGCCAGCAAGAAGGCGCTGGCCGGCAAGCAGCCGAGCGAGCTCTCCAAGACCATCACCGAGGCGCGCGTCGCGCTGAAGAACATCGACAACGCCGCGGGCCAGCTCAGCAAGCTGGTCGGCGACAGCAAGGGGCCGGTCAAGAACTTCACCGAGACCGGACTCAACGAGCTGTCGATGACCATCCGTGAGCTGCGTCAGCTCACCGCCAACCTGAACGTCATCGCTACCCGGCTCGAGCGCGACCCGTCGGGCTTCGTGTTCAGCGGCAAGCAGGGATACACGCCCAAATGATACTTCGCCTGGCCGCCCTCGTGGGGGCGGTCGTCCTGCTCGCCGGTTGCCAATTCATCAGTGCGGTCGACGCGGCCACGGAGCCGCAGGACCTCTACACCGTCACGCCCAAGAGCACCTTCGATTCCAACCTGCCGTCGGTCTACTGGCAGCTTGCGGTCGAGGCGCCGGCGGCGGCGGCCAACCTGAACACCGGGCGCATCGCCATCGCCATGACGCCGACCTCGACGGATTACTATGCCAAGGCGGCGTGGACCGACCGGGCGCCGCTGATGGTACAGACGCGCATCGTCGATTCCTTCGAGAACACCCGCAAGATTGTCGCGGTGGCCCGCGAATCGATCGGCATCCGCGCCAACTACGTTCTGCAGCCCGATCTGCGCAACTTCGAGGCGCTCTACTACTACGGCAAGCCACCGATCGTGCGCGTGCGCGTCATCGCCAAGCTGGTGCGCATGCCCGACCGCCAGATCATCGGCGTCGCCTCCTTCGAGCGCTGCGTGCGGGCGCGCGCCGACTCTGTCCCCAAGGTCGTCGACGCCTTCGACCAGGCGCTGGGCAGCGTCATCAAGCGACTGGTGGGCTGGACGCTGCGCACGCCGCCGGCGCGCCCGGCGCCCGACGACGCGCCCTACAACATCGAGCGCTATCGCAATCCGGCCAACACCGTGATCGATAGCGAGAACTGCCCCAAGGGCAACGACGCCTCGATGGTGCCGCTCACCGACGAATAGTCGTGCCGGGTCACGGACCCGGCGGCTCGCAGGCAGGTTACAGCCCGGCCCTTTTCCCCACCATCGACCATGCCATGTCGGCCATGGCCTTGGCGCGGTTGCCGTACTTGGTGGCGGTCTCGGACGATGCATTGCCGTCCAGGCCGCGCTTGTAGACGCCCTGCACGATGGCGGCGAGCCTGAACAGCGAGAAGGCGAGATAGAAGTCGAAGGACGGCACTTCCTTGCGGCCGGTCCGCCGGGCGTAGGCCGCGAGATACTCGGCCTCGGTCGGGATGCCGAACGCCCGGAGATCGACGCCGGCATAGCCGCCCGAGGCGCCGAAGCCCTCGCCGAAGTGGTACATCATGCAATTGTAGCCGAGGTCGGCCAGCGGGTGGCCGAGCGTCGAAAGCTCCCAGTCGAGGACCGCCACGATGCGCGGCTCGGTCGGATGGACGATGGTGTTGCCCAGCCGGTAGTCGCCATGGTTGATGCGCGTCTCGTCGCCCGGCGGAATGTTGGCTGGCAGCCACTGCTTCAGCGCTTCCATCGCTTCGATGTGCTCGGTGCGGGCAAGGTCGTACTGGCTCGACCAGCGCGCAATCTGGCGCTGGATGTACTGGCCCTCGCGGCCGAAATCGCCGAGGCCGACGGCGCGATAGTCGACATTGTGGATGCGGGCCAGCACGTCGTTCATGGAATCGAAGATCTTGCCGCGATCGGCTGGCGAGATGCCCGGCATCTTCACGTCGGCCAGCACACGGCCCGGGGTGAACTCCATGATGTAGAAGGCGGTGCCGATCACCCCGTCGTCCTGGCAGAGGGCGTACGGTCTGGGGACGGGCACATCGGTGTGGTCGCTGAGCGCCTTGATCACGCGATACTCGCGATCGACCTGATGGGCCGAGGGCAGGAGCTTGCCCGGCGGCTTCTTGCGCAGGACGTACATGCGGCCGCCACCGTCCGTGATGTGGAATGTCGGGTTGCTCTGGCCGCCCTCGAACTGCAGCACGCGCATAGGGCCGCGATAGCCGTCGACATGGGTCTTCATGTAGTCGGCGAGCCGCGCCTCGTCGAAGATGTGGTTGGCGCGAACGGGAGTGAGGTTGTCGGGTAATTCGGACATCGGTTGGACGCTGCTCGTGACATTGCTGTGGTCGTGACGGTTTTACAGGCCAAGCCGGCCAATGACGAGGGATGCCACAAAACCGCCGGGCGTAGCGACTGATGACGGTACATCCGCCGTCACTTCACGTTCGAGGACAACGATGTCGAAATTCCGCAGCATTCCCTACGCCGTTTTGGCGAGCAGCCTGCTCGTCGGCGGCAGCGCGTACGCGCAGTCGATGTACAGCATCGACCAGCGCCAGGATTACCAGCAAAATCGCATCGAGCAGGGCATCCGGAGCGGCCAGATCACACAAAGTGAGGCCTGGCGCCTGGAGCAGGGCGAGCGGGCGATCGACCGCGCCCAGGCCCGGGCTCGAGCCGATGGCGTCGTTACCCAGCAGGAGCGCCACCGCATCGACCAGATGGTCGACCGCCAGGGGCGCGAGATCTATCGCCAGAGCCACGACAGACAGCAGGCGTGGGATCGCGGGCAGAACTGGGGTCACACGGACGGGCGGTATGACGGATGGCGCGATCGCTACAATTACGCTGGTCGCGACGGGGGCCGCGACGGCTGGGGCAGCCACGGCTGGGGCGACCGCGGTGGCGGCAACCACAACTGGAGCGACCGCGGTGATCAGGGACGGCATTACGGCTGGACCAACGGCCAGCACAATGGCTGGGACGGCAACCGGCCGCCCGGCGTCGAACGCCGCGATGCGTGGAACGACCGCCGCATCGAAAATGGCCGTCACGATGGATCGCTGACGCGCGGCGAGGCCGGCCGGCTGGATCACAACCAGAACCGCATCGACCGCTACCAGGCGAATGCCCGTGCCGACGGCCGGGTGACGCCGTACGAGCGCGGCCGCATCGACCAGATGCAGAACAACCAGAGCCAGCGCATCTACAACGCGCGCCACAACGACCGCGTCCAGCAGCCCGCCGCACCCGCGCAGCAGCCGTCGTCCAACTGGGGCAACGGCGGCTGGCGTATGCAGCAGGCCAGCATGCCGCAGCAGGCGCCGCGTCAGCCCCAGCAGACCTGGGGTGGCAACGGCGGCTGGCGCATGCAGCAGGCCAGCATGCCGCAACAGGCACCGCGTCCGCAGCAGATGAGCGCACCCACGGCGCCGCGACCGTCCTATGCGCCGCCGTCGGGCGGCCAGCGATCGCGCAGCCGATAGCCGGGTCTTGGAATGGGGCGCGCCGTGTACGTGGCGCGTCCTCAATTCACGCCCTCAATTCACTTGGCGCTGCTTGTCGCCCCAGTAGGGCTTGCGCAGCTCGCGCTTGAGGATCTTGCCGGTCGGGTTGCGCGGCAGGGCGTCGGCGAAGTCGACCGACTTCGGCAGCTTGTAGCCGGCGATGCGCTCGCGCGCCCAGCCGATGAGCTCGCCCGCGCTCACGTCGGCGCCGGGCTTCCTGACGACGACGGCCTTCACCGTCTCGCCCCAGCGCTCGTCGGGGACGCCGATGACGGCGACGTCGGCGACGGCGGGATGGCCGAACAGCGCGCTTTCGACCTCGGCCGGATAGATGTTCTCGCCGCCCGACACGATCATGTCCTTCACGCGGTCGTAGATGTAGAGATAGCCCTTGCCGTCGAGATAGCCCGCGTCGCCGGTGAAGAACCAGTCGCCCTGGATGGCTCGCCGGGTGGCATCGGGCAGGTTCCAATAGCCGCCCATGATCTGCGGCGAACGGACGGCGATCTCGCCGACCTCTCCCGTGGGCCTATCCTTGCCGTCGTCGCCGACGATGCGCAGCTCGACGCCCTCCTGTGCGTAGCCGCACGACAGGAGCTTCCTGACGTCGGCCGGGTCGTGGTCGTCGGCCGGTAGCAGGGTGATGGCGCCTGTCGTCTCGGTGAGGCCGTACACCTGCTGGAACCCGCAGGGGAAGATCGCCAACGCCTGCCTGAGGAGATCGGCGGGAATCGGCGCCGCGCCGTAGACGATCAGGCGCAGGCTCGAAAGGTCGGTCTCGCGGATCTGCGGCGCCTGCACCAGGAACAGGATCATCGCCGGCACCAGCAGCATGACCTGCAGCTTCTCGCGCTCGATGGTCCGCAGGATGTCGGCGGGCACGAATTCACGCACCACATGGTTGACGGCGCCGCCGAACAGGCCGGCGATGCCCCAGCCGGCCCCGCCGATATGGAACATCGGCAGGCAGACGAGGTTGGGCACGCCCGGCGTCAGCAGCCAGGTCCGGGTCCACAGCGGCAGCATCCACGCGAAGTTGGCGTTGGTCAGCTCGGCGCCTTTGGGCAGCCCGGTGGTGCCGCTGGTGTAGAACTGAACCGCCGTATCGGTCGGCTTTGCCGGCAGGTGCGGGTCGGTATCGGGATGGCGATGGCGCCAAGCGGCGAAGGAATCCCACGCGAGATGGGTAGCGCCGAAGGCCACGATCTTCCGCACGGTTGCGAGTTGGTCGCGGATCTTGTCGATGACGGGGAAGAACTCCTCGCCGACGAACAGGATCTCGGCCCCGGCATCGTTGACGATGTGCAGAACCTCCGGCGCGGCCAGCCGCCAGTTGACCGAGACCATCACTGCGCCGGCCTTGGCCACGCCGAACAGCAACTCGAAGAAGATGTCGCTGCTCTTGTCGAGATGGGCGATGCGCGCCTGCGGCCGGATGCCTTCGGCGATCAGGCCGTTGGCGACGCGGCTCGCTGCGCGATCGAGCTCGGCGTAGCTCGTCGTGCAGCCATTGTGCACCAAGGCGGGAGCCTGCGGCCGCTCGGCCGCATGACACCGCACGATGTCGGCCAGGCCGGTGATCTTGATGGCCATCTTGAACGCTTCCTCGAGCTTCTCGCCCCGCATTGAACACGCGAGGCGGCGCATCTTCGGCGGTTTTGAAGTGATTTCAAGGGATCGATCGCCTACTGTCGGCCGCGTTTTTCGAGCAGGTGATCAGAGGAAACATGAGCAAGCGGATCTTGGTCACGGGCGGCGCGGGCTTCCTGGGCTCGCACCTCTGCGAGCGGCTTCTGGCGGCCGGCAACGACGTGCTGTGCGTCGACAACTACTTCACCGGCACCAAGCAGAACATCGTCGCCTGTCTGGACAACCCGCGCTTCGAGCTGATGCGCCACGACGTGACCTTCCCGCTCTATGTCGAGGTCGACGAGATCTACAATCTCGCCTGCCCCGCCTCGCCGATCCACTACCAGCACGACCCGGTGCAGACGACCAAGACCTCGGTGCACGGCGCCATCAACATGCTCGGTCTGGCCAAGCGCACGCGCGCCAAGATCTTCCAGGCGTCGACCAGCGAGGTTTACGGCGATCCGACGGTGCACCCGCAGGTCGAGAGCTATCGCGGCAACGTCAATCCGCTGGGGCCGCGCGCCTGCTACGACGAGGGCAAGCGCTGCGCCGAGACCCTGTTCTTCGACTATTGGCGCCAGCACAAGCTGCGCATCAAGGTCGCCCGCATCTTCAACACCTACGGCCCGCGCATGCATCCCAACGACGGCCGCGTGGTGTCGAACTTCATCGTCCAGGCGCTGAAGGGCGAGGACATCACGATCTACGGCGACGGCATGCAGACCCGCGCCTTCTGCTACGTCGACGACCTGATCGCTGGCTGGCTGCGTCTGATGGATCACACGCCCGACGACTTCACCGGGCCGGTCAACCTCGGCAACCCGGTCGAGATGCCGATCAAGCACCTCGCCGAGAAAGTGATCGAGCTGGTCGGCGGCAAGTCGAAGCTGGTCATGGCGCGGCCGCTGCCGGTCGATGATCCGCTGCAACGCTGCCCCGACATCACGCTCGCCCGGGAGAAGCTCGAGTGGGAGCCCAAGGTGCCGCTGGAGCAGGGGCTGAAGAAGACCATCGAGTATTTCGACGGTCTCCTGCGCAGCAACCGGGAGATCAGCCGCGTCGGGCGTTAGCCCGGACGCGGTCTGACGACGACCGACTACTGAGCCGCGACGGCGCGGGGGAGTGCGTTGACGACGGAGGCCTTTCCGGAGGTCATCTCGTCGTGGATCCACTTGTAGGTCTTCTCCATGCCGTCCTCGAGACGGATGGAGGGCGCCCACTTGAGCAGCT
>JAEWIV010000068.1 GCA_023386865.1 Pseudomonadota bacterium | reverse complement strand
ACTTGGCCCGCGCCGTCGCGAACGGCGACGTCGACCGCCCGCGAGCCGGCCGGCGCCGCGGACGCCGGAACGGTCACGAAGATGCGGAACGTGCCGACGGCGTCGGGATGGACGACGAGGCCGGATGTCGGATCGGCGCCGACCGAGCTCAGGCGCGCTTCGGGCAGGCCGTCGAGCGCCAGCACATAGGTCTGCTCGCTGCGCTGCTTGTTCAGGACCTTCACGGTATAGGCGTTGCGGATGCTGCCGTCCGAGAGCCGCACGAAGTTGGGGCTGCGGTCGCGCTGGACGGTCAGCTCGGCATCGCTGCGCAACAGGAAGGCTGCGACCATGGCCGTGGCGGCCACGGCGAGCATCAGGCCGTAGAGCAGAGTGCGCGGCCGCAAGGGCCGCCACGTCGCGCCGGCGCCCTTGTCCTTGGCTTGCTGGTTGGCGAGGGTGTCCCAGCGGATCAGGTCGGGGGGCCGGTCGACCTTGCGCATGGTCTGGTTGCAGGCGTCGATGCACAGGCCGCAGCCGATGCATTCGATCTGCTGGCCGTCGCGGATGTCGATGCCGGTCGGGCAGACCGCCACGCACAGCGAACAGTCGACGCAGTCGCCTCGGCCGGCCCAGCCATCGCCCGCCTTGTGCTTGCCGCGCGGCTCGCCGCGCCACTTCTGATAGGTGACGATGACGCTCTGCTCGTCGAGCATGGCCGCCTGGAAGCGCGGCCAGGGGCACATGTAGGTGCAGACCTGCTCGCGTGCCCAGCCGGCGAGTGTGTAGGTGGTGGCGGTGAGCAGGCCGATGAAGAAGTAGACCTCCAGGGATGCCGTGCCGACGAAGATCTTCGCCAAGGTCGACGGCGCATCGACGAAGTACAAGACCCAGGCGCCGCCGGTGGCGGCGGCGATGGCGATCCAGGCGGCGTGCTTCGATGCCTTGCGCAGCGCCTTGTTGACCGACATCGGCGAGCGGTCGAGCCGCATCCGCTGGTTGCGGTCGCCCTCGATCAGCCGCTCGACCAGCATGAAGAGGTCGGTCCACACGGTCTGCGGGCAGGCGAAACCACACCAGACGCGACCGAACAGCGAGCTCGCCAGGAACAGGCCGATGGCGCCCAGGATCAGAAAGCCGGTGACGAAATAGACTTCCTGCGGCCAGATCACGACATCGAAGAACCAGCCGCGCCGACCGTCGAGATCGATCAGGATGGCCTGGTCGGGCGCGCCGGGGCCGCGATTCCAACGCAGCCACGGCACCAGATAGTAGATGCCGAGCAGCACGAGGAGGGCCGCCCACTTGATGCGGCGCCATTGCCCGCCGATGGCGCGCGGATAGACCTTGATGCGCTTGAGGTACAGCGGCACCTCGGCCTTGCGCTGGCGCAGCGAGGCCGCCGTGTCGTCCTTGAGCTCGGCATCCATCGCGCGCCCGTCGCGTCAGCGACCGCCGCCCAGCGAGTGGACGTAGATCGCCAGCATCTTGAGGGTGGCGTCGTCGAGCCGTCCGCTCCAGGCCGGCATGCTGCCGTTGCGGGCATAGAAGATCGAACGATAGATCGAGTCGCGATCCCCGCCGTACAGCCAGATGCCGTCGGTCAGGTTGGGCGCGCCCAGCTCCTGGTTGCCCTTGCCGTCGGCCTGGTGGCAGGCGGCGCACTGCTCCTGGTAGATCTTGGCCCCTTCCGGCGTGGCTTGGCCGCGGCCGGAAAGGCTGAGCACATAGTCGGTCACGGCGCCGACCTGCCCGCCGGTGAGCAGGCCATCGACGCCGAACTTCGGCATCATCGACTGGCGCGACCGGTCGTCGGCGTTGCGGACGCCGTGCTGGATGGTGGCGTAGAGCTGGTCGATGGTGCCGCCCCACAGCCAATCGTCGTCGACCAGGTTGGGAAAGCCCTTGCTGCCGGCGCCGCCGGCGCCATGGCACTGCATGCAGTTGGTCTGGAAGGCCGAGCGGCCGCCCGCCATGGCGAAGGCGAGCAGGGCCGGGTCCTTGGCGATCTCCTGGAGCGAAGCCGACCGGATGCGGTCGACGAAGCCGGCGCGGCCCTTGGCCTGGGCGTCGAGCTCGCGCACGAGGTCGGCGCGGTTGGTCTGGCCGAGCAGGCCCTGCGTGTGGCTGTTGATCCAGGGCCACGACGGATAGAGCACGCAGTAGACGATCGCGAACGCGATGGTGGCGTAGAAGGTGTAGACCCACCAGGTCGGCAGCGGCGTGGTGAGTTCCTTCACGCCGTCCCCCTCGTGGCCGGTCGTGTCCTGGCCCGAAAGGGCGTCCTTCTCGATCTTCGTCGGCATCGGCTTCAGCCTTCGTCCTTGAGCGGGATGTTGGCGTCCTGCTCGAAGCGCCGGCGATTGGCCGGCCGCCAGGCCCAACGCACGATGCCGGCGAACACCAGCACGGCCCACACCGTCCAGGCCGAGGCCAGGATTTCGTTGACGGCTTGCAGAGTCATGCTCGTCTCCTTATTGGCGCAGGCGCTCGGGCGGCAGGTCGCCGAAACGGACCAGCGTGCCCAGCATCTGCAGATAGGCCACCAGCGCATCCATCTCGGTGAGGCCGTCGGACTGGCCGTTGAACTTGCCGACGACGGCGCGCGGATAGCGCTTCAGCAATGCCGCCGGATCGGCGTCGGGATCGGCCTGCGCCACGAGATCGGCGCGCGCGTTGGCGATCATCTCGTCGGTGTAGGGCGTGCCGGCCGCGCGCATCGCCTTGAGATGCTCGGCGATGTCGGCGTACTCGAGCTTGCGTTCGGCGAGCGCCGGGTAGGCCGGCATGATGCTCTCCGGCACCACCGCTCGCGGCGAGACGAGGTGGGCGACGTGCCAGTCGTTGGAGTAGCGCCCGCCGACCCGCGCCAGATCGGGTCCGGTGCGCTTGGAGCCCCACTGGAAAGGCTTGTCGTACATGCTCTCGGCAGCGAGGCTGTAGTGGCCGTAGCGCTCGACCTCGTCCTTGAACGGGCGGATCTGCTGGCTGTGGCAGGTGTAGCAGCCTTCGCGGACGTAGATGTTGCGGCCGAGCAGCTCGAGCGGCGTGTAGGGCCGCACGCCGTCGACGCGCTCGATCGTGGTCTCGATGGTGAACAGCGGGATGATCTGGACCAGCCCGCCGATCGAGACGGTGATCAATGTCAGGACCACCATCAGGATGACGTTCTTCTCGATCGTCTCGTGACGCATGAACATCGACTGCCTCCTAAGCCGCGATCGCCTGGGTCGTCGCGACAGCCGGGGCCGAGGCCTCGCCGCGTATCGTGCGCCACACGTTGTATGCCATGATCAGGCCGCCGCTCAGGAAGAACAGGCCTCCCAGGAGGCGGATCGCGTAGAACGGCTGCATGGCCGCCACCGTCTCGACGAACGAGTACTGCAGGAAGCCCAGCTCGTCGTAGGCGCGCCACATCAAGCCCTGCATGATGCCGCTGACCCACATCGCGGTGATGTAGAGGACGATGCCGAGCGTGGCGATCCAGTAGTGCCAGCTCATCAGGCGCACCGACCACATGCCCGGCCGGTTCCACATCTTCGGCACGAGGTAGTAGAGCGTGCCGAACACGATGAAGGCGACCCAGCCCAGCGCGCCCGAGTGGACGTGGCCGATCGTCCAGTCAGTGTAGTGGCTGAGCGAGTTCACCGCCTTGATCGACATGACCGGCCCCTCGAAGGTCGCCATGCCGTAGAAGCCGACGGCGGTGACCGAGAAGCGCAGGCCGGGATCGGTGCGCAGCTTGTCCCAGGCGCCGCTCAGCGTCATGAGGCCGTTGATCATGCCGCCCCAGCTCGGCATCCACAGCATCACCGAGAAGACCATGCCGAGCGTCTGCGCCCAGTCGGGCAGCGAGGTGTAGTGAAGATGATGCGGCCCGGCCCAGATGTAGAGGAACACCAGCGACCAGAAGTGGACGATCGACAGCCGGTAGGAATAGATCGGCCGGTTCGCCGCCTTGGGGATGTAGTAGTACATCATCCCGAGGAAGGCCGCGGTCAGGAAGAAGCCGACGGCGTTGTGGCCGTACCACCACTGGATCATCGCGTCCTGCACGCCCGACCAGGCGCCGTAGCTCTTGCTGCCGGTGATCGACACGGGCACGGCGAGGTTGTTGACGATGTGCAGCATCGCGATGGTGATGATGAAGGCGAGATAGAACCAGTTGGCGACGTAGATGTGCGGCTCCTCGCGCTTCATCACGGTGCCGAGATAGGCGACGAGGTAGGCGACCCACACGATCGTCAGCCACAGGTCGACGAACCATTCGGGCTCGGCGTATTCCTTGCTCTGGGTGATGCCGAGCAGATAGCTGGCTGCCGCCGTGACGATGAAGAACTGGTAGCCCAACAGGACGAACCAGCCGAGCGGCGCGCCGCCGAACAGGCGCGCGCGGCAGGTGCGCTGGACGATGTGGAAGGCGGTGCCGATCAGCGCCGTGCCGCCGAAGGCGAAGATCGCCGCCGACGTATGCAGCGGGCGCAGGCGGCCGAAGGTCAGGTACTCGCTGTCGAACGACAGCTGGGGCCACACCAGCTGGGCGGCGATCACGACGCCGACCAGGAATGCGACGACGCCCCAGAACATGGTGAGCACGACGGCGGCACGGATGACGTCTTCGACGTATCGCGGTCCGCGATGGTCGGCGCGCGCAACGGCTTGGTTGGACATCCTCTCTCCCGCAGACTGTGTCGCGCGAGGTCTACGAGGCGCGGACGTCGGCCTCCTTGATCTGGGTCAAGGCCCATCGGCAGGTGGGGCGGCTGAATTCGCAGGCAACAGGAGAGGGCAGCATGAGCGACGCGATTGCCGTGTTCCGCGCACGACCGCACATACGCCAGGTCGCCGTCGACCGCGCCTGGTCGTGGCTCGGTGCCGGTTGGCGCGACCTCACCTCGGCGCCGCTGTACAGCCTGGCCTTCGGCGCTGCCGCCGTCCTCGCCGGCTGGCTGATCATTGCGCTGCTGATGTGGCTCGACGTGCCGTATCTCGTGCTGCCGCTCAGCGCCGGCTTCTTCTTCGTCGGGCCTTTCATGGCGGTCGGCCTCTACGAGATCAGCCGACGGCTCGAGAACGGCCTCATGGTCGATGCCGAAGCGACGTTCCTCGCCTGGCGGCGCAATCCCGACCAGATCGCGCTGATGGGCGCCGTGCTGCTGCTGTTCCATCTCGCCTGGATGCGCGCCGCCCAGCTCCTGTTCGCCCTCTTCGCCTGGCGGACCGTGCCGTCGTGGGATCACTTCCTCGAGCTCGCCTGGTATTCGTCGCGCAGCCTGCCGTTCCTCGCGGCCGGCGTCGCGATCGGCGCGGCGCTGGCGGCGATGGCCTTCGCCATCGGCGCCTTCTCGATGCCCTACCTGCTCGATCGCCGCGAGGCCAACCTGTTCGAGGCGATTGCAACGTCGGTCGCCGCCGTGCGCCTCAATGCGCGGCCGATGCTGGTGTGGGCCGGCCTGATCGTCGTGCTGGTGGCGTTGGCGATGATACCGGGCCTGCTCGGCCTGATCGTCGTCCTGCCGGTGGTGGCGCATGCAAGCTGGCATGCCTATCGCGACATCGTGCGCTTCCCGCCGGCCGACGCCTGACGGCGGGCGCCGTCAAAGACGCTGGCTCGCCAGCCCCAGCATCACCAGCCCGTTCACGACGAGCAGCGGCGTCGCGACCCACCGCGCGGCGCCGCGCAGGCGGCGGCGCAGCAGCACGCCGAGCCAGCCGACACCGATCAGGGCCGGCATCGTGCCGAGC
>JAEWIV010000051.1 GCA_023386865.1 Pseudomonadota bacterium | reverse complement strand
GTCCATGCCTCGCCGCGCCTCGCCACGGCAGGGGCGGGCGACGTCCTGGCCGGCATCGCCGTCGGCCTGTTGGCCCAAGGCCTGCCGCCGGTCGCGGCGGCGGCGGCGGCGGCCTGGCTCCATGGCGACTGCGCGCTGCGCTTCGGTCGTCCGGGCCTGATCGCCGAGGACCTCGTCGGGCAAATTCCGGGCGCGCTGGAGGCTCTCGTAGCTGCGAATTGACCGTCTGGCCGGCGCGGGCTAAGAGGCGCGCGATTCGGCCCTGCGGCATGGCTCGAAGGCCGTCGCTTGTGACGGGCGGCAATCGGGCGGGCGTGGTGGAATTGGTAGACACGCGAGATTTAGGTTCTCGTGCCGCAAGGCGTGGGGGTTCAAGTCCCTCCGCCCGCACCAGACGGAATGGAAGTGAAGAGATGCAAGTGACGGAACTCTCGGCCGAAGGGCTGAAGCGGCAATTCAAGATCGTCGTCCCGGCGGGCGACCTGTCGGCCAGGGTCGACGAGCGGTTGAAGGAGCTCGCCAAGACCGCCCAGATGCCGGGCTTCCGCCAGGGCAAGGTGCCGGTCGGACTCCTGAAGAAGCAATATGGCCCGGCCCTGTTCGGCGAGGCGGTCGAGGAGGCGGTCAACTCGAGCACCGCGAAGGCGATCGAGGACCGCGGGCTCAAGCCCGCGCTGCAGCCGCGCGTCGACCTCAAGCAGCTCGAGGAAGGCAAGGATGTCGAGTTCGACGTCGCCATCGAGGTCCTGCCGGAGATCGGCAAGCTCGACTTCTCGGAAGTCGAGCTCGAGCGTCTGAAGGCCGTCGTGCCCGACAAGGACGTGGACGAGGCGATCGATCGCATCGCTAAGGCCAATCGCGAGCAGAAGCCGGTCGACCCGCCGCGTCCGGCGCAAAAGGGCGACGCCGTCAAGATCGACTTCGTGGGTTCGGTCGATGGCACGGAATTCCCCGGCGGCGCGGCGCAGGACTACACGCTGGAGCTCGGCTCGGGCTCGTTCATTCCCGGCTTCGAGGACCAGCTCGTCGGCGCCGAGGTCGGCAAGACCGTCGACGTCAAGGTGACCTTCCCGGCCGATTACGGCAACGCCGAGCTTGCCGGCAAGGACGCGGTCTTCAAGTGCACCATCAAGGAGATCCACGAGTTCGTCGACAAGCCGGCCGACGATGAGCTTGCCAAGAAGAACAACTTCGACAACCTCGAAGCCTTGCGCAAGGCGGTCGCCGACCGCATCGGGCAGGACTACGCGCAGGTCTCTCGCACCATGATCAAGCGCCAGCTTCTCGACAAGCTTGCCGACGCGCACAAGTTCGAGGTGCCCGAAGGCCTGGTCGAGGGCGAGTTCAACGCCATCTGGCAGCGCATCGAGGAAGCCAAGAAGGGCGGCCAGAAGATCGACGAGGACGAAGAGAAGATGCGCAAGGAGTATCGCGAGATCGCCGAGCGCCGGGTCCGCCTGGGCCTGCTGCTGGCCGATGTCGGCCGCTCCAATGCAATCGACGTCACGCCCGAGGAGCTGAACCAGGCCGTGATGCGCGAAGCCATGCGCTACCCCGGCCAGGAGCGCCAGGTGCTGGAGTTCTACGGCAAGAATGCCGAGCTGAAGGAGCGTCTGCGCGCACCGATCTTCGAGGAGAAGACCGTCGACTTCATCCTCGAGCTGGCCAAAGTCAGCGAGAAGTCGGTTACGCCGGAGGAACTGCTGAAGGCGGCTCGTGAGGCCGAGGAGGCCGACGACGAGGAAACGCCCGAACAGCCAGCGGCCAATTGATCCGCTTGGGAGGATTAGCCGCCGATGGTCTTGAACCGGACCATCGGCACTGCCACTTTTCGTAAACAGTCACTTATTGGGGGCCCGGGATGGCTCGCGACCGCGATCCGCTGGAAATCTACAACAACTACTATGTGCCGATGGTCGTCGAGCAATCGGCCCGCGGAGAACGCGGTTACGACATCTGGTCGAGGCTGCTGAAGGAACGGATCATCTTCCTGAACGGTCCGATCGAGGACAACGTCGCCGGCCTGGTCTGCGCCCAGCTCCTTTATCTGGAAGCCGAGAATCCGACCAAGGACATTTCCTTCTACATCAACTCGCCGGGCGGCGTGGTGACCTCGGGCCTGGCCGTCTACGACACCATGCAGTACATCCGCCCGCAGATCTCGACCCTGGTGTTCGGCCAGGCGGCGTCGGCGGGCTCGCTGCTGCTGATGGCTGGGCAGAAGGGCAAGCGGTTCGCTCTGCCCAACTCGCGCATCATGATCCACCAGCCCTCGGGCGGGGCCCAGGGGCAGGCGACCGATATCGAGATCCACGCCCGGGAGATCCTTGCGACCCGGGCACGGTTGAACCAGATGTACGTTACCCACACGGGCCGCACGATCGAGGAGATCGAACGGGCGATGGAGCGGGACAAGTTCTTCTCCCCGTCCGAGGCCAAGGAGTTCGGGCTGATCGACGACGTCCTCGAGAAACGCCCGACGCCGACCATCCAGGCGGCTGCCTCCTAGGGGGCAGCTGCGACCGGTTGTTCCCCGAACGGCCGCGGGCATACCATATTTTGAGGTTGTCGCGGTCCGGGGAGCGAGTTTAACATAGTCTTGCGTGCGGGCCCGTATATCAGCGGGCTCCCCAAGCGGAGGTGCGTTAAGGCCATGCCAGCCGCCAAGTCCGGGGGCGACTCCCGCAACACCTTGTACTGTAGCTTCTGCGGGAAGAGCCAGCACGAGGTCAGAAAGCTCATTGCCGGCCCGACGGTGTTCATCTGCGATGAATGCGTCGAACTCTGCATGGACATCATCCGTGAGGAGAGCAAGACCACCTTGGTCAAGTCCAAGGATGGCGTGCCGTCACCCAAGGAAATCCGTCAGATCCTCGACGACTACGTGATCGGCCAGGATCAGGCCAAGCGCATCCTCGCCGTAGCGGTGCACAACCACTACAAGCGCCTCGGCCATGGCGGGAAGGCGAACGACGTCGAAATCGCCAAGTCGAACATCCTGCTGATCGGCCCGACCGGCTGCGGCAAGACCCTGCTGGCACAGACCTTGGCCCGCATGCTCGACGTGCCGTTCACCATGGCCGACGCAACGACGCTGACCGAAGCGGGCTACGTCGGCGAGGATGTGGAGAACATCATCCTGAAGCTGCTGCAGTCGGCCGACTACAACGTCGAGCGCGCGCAGCGCGGCATCGTCTATATCGACGAGGTCGACAAGATCAGCCGCAAATCCGACAACCCGTCGATCACGCGCGACGTCTCGGGTGAGGGCGTGCAGCAGGCGCTGCTCAAGATCATGGAGGGCACGGTGGCTTCCGTGCCGCCGCAGGGCGGCCGCAAACACCCGCAGCAGGAGTTCCTGCAGGTCGACACGACCAACATCCTGTTCATCTGCGGCGGCGCCTTCTCTGGTCTCGACAAGATCATCTCCATGCGTCGCCAGGGCACGTCGATCGGCTTCGGCGCCGAGGTGCGCGGACCGGAAGACCGTCGCACCGGCGAGGTGCTGCGCGACCTTGAGCCCGAGGACCTGCTGAAGTACGGGTTGATCCCCGAGTTCGTCGGGCGTCTGCCGGTGGTCGCCACGCTCGAGGACCTCGACGAGAGCGCGCTGATCGAAATCCTGACGCGGCCAAAGAACGCGCTGCTCAAGCAGTACCAGCGGCTGTTCGACATGGAGAGCGTGAAGCTCAAGTTCTCCGAGGACGCGCTGCGCGCCGTCGCCCAGAAGGCGATCCTGCGCAAGACCGGCGCGCGTGGGCTCCGCTCCATCATGGAGACGGTGCTGCTCGACACCATGTACGACCTGCCGTCGCTCGACGGCGTGGAGGAAGTCGTTATCAACCGCGAGGTCATCGAAGGACGGGCTCAGCCGCTGTACGTGCACGGTGAGCGCAAGGAAGGCATCGCTGCCGCCCCGGCCTGACGTTTGCTGCGCCGGCGGCAACCTCCGTCGGCGCCCTGCCGTGGCCTTGAACAACCCTCTGTTCAGGCCAATCTTTGCTAGCGAGTACGCGTGCCGGCGGGCCATGAATTGCCCATTCCGGGGGTCATGGTCGAGGCACGGGTAGCTCTAACAGCGTATGTAGCGAGGCAAATATGAACGCCCCCACTCTAGGCACCACTTACCCAGTTCTTCCGCTGCGCGATATTGTCGTGTTTCCCGGCATGATCGTGCCGCTGTTCGTCGGCCGCGAGAAGAGCGTGAAGGCCCTCGAAGAGGTCATGAAGGACGACAAGCAGATCCTCCTGATCGCCCAGAAGAACGCGGGCCAGGACGATCCCGGACCCGAGGACATCTACACCATCGGCACGCTGGGCACGGTGCTGCAGTTGCTGAAGCTGCCCGACGACACCGTGAAGGTGCTGGTCGAGGGCGGCAAGCGCGTGAAGATCGTGGGCTATACCGGCAAGGCCGAGTTCTTCGAGGCCAACGCCGTCGAGATGGAAGAGGTGCCGGCCGACGCCGCCGAGCTGCAGGCCGCCGCGCGCACCGTCGTCTCGGAGTTCGAGAACTACGTGAAGCTGAACAAGAAGGTGCCGCCCGAGGTCGTGGTATCGATCAACAAGATCGAGGAGCCGTCCAAGCTCGCCGACACCATTTCGGCACATCTCGCGCTGAAGGTGGCCGAGAAGCAGCAGCTGCTGGAGCTCGACTCGGTTTCCAAGCGCCTCGAGCGCATCCTTGGCCTGATGGAAGGCGAGATCGGCGTCCTGCAGGTCGAGAAGAAGATCCGCAACCGCGTGAAGCGTCAGATGGAGAAGACGCAGCGCGAGTACTATCTCAACGAGCAGATGAAGGCGATCCAGAAGGAGCTTGGCGAGACCGAGGACGGTCGCGACGAGATCTCCGAGATGGAAAAGCGCATCAAGAAGACGCGCCTGTCGAAGGAGGCGCGCGAGAAGGCCAATGCCGAGCTGAAGAAGCTGCGGACCATGAGCCCGATGTCGGCCGAGGCGACGGTGGTGCGCAACTACCTCGAATGGCTGCTGTCGATCCCGTGGCGCAAGCCCACCAAGATCATCAAGGACCTCAAGTACGCCGAGGACGTGCTCAACGCCGATCACCATGGCCTTGAGAAGGTCAAGGAGCGCATCCTGGAGTACCTCGCGGTCCAGCAGCGCGTCGACAAGATGAAGGGTCCGATCCTCTGCCTGGTCGGCCCGCCGGGCGTCGGCAAGACGTCGCTCGGCAAGTCGATCGCCAAGGCGACCGGCCGCAACTTCGTGCGGATGTCGCTGGGCGGCGTGCGCGACGAGGCCGAGATCCGCGGCCACCGCCGGACCTACATCGGCTCGCTGCCGGGCAAGGTCCTGCAGAGCATGAAGAAGGCGAAGTCGTCGAACCCGCTGTTCCTGCTCGACGAGATCGACAAGCTCGGCGCGGACTTCCGCGGCGATCCGTCGTCGGCCCTGCTCGAGGTGCTCGACCCCGAGCAGAACGCGACGTTCAACGACCATTACCTCGAGGTCGACTACGACCTGTCGAACGTGATGTTCATCACCACGGCGAACTCGCTGCGCATGGCGCAGCCGCTGATGGACCGCATGGAGATCATCCGGCTGGCCGGCTACACCGAGGACGAGAAGGTCGCGATCGCCCGCAAGCACCTGATCCCGAAGCAGGTGGAGGCCAACGGCCTGAAGGAGGGCGAGCTCGACATCGGCGACGACGCCGTGCGCGACCTGGTCCGCTACTACACGCGCGAGGCCGGCGTCCGTAACCTCGAGCGCGAGATCGCCAACCTGGCGCGCAAGGCCACCAAGGAAATCCTCATGAAGGGGACGGCCAAGGTGAAGGTGCGGGCCAAGAACCTCGACAAGTATGCCGGCGTCCGCCGCTTCCGCTTCGGCGAGGCCGAGCTCGAGGATCTGGTCGGCATCACCACCGGTCTCGCCTGGACGGAAGTCGGCGGCGAGCTCCTGCAGGTCGAAGCCGTGCTGGTGCCCGGCCGCGGCCGCGTGACCGTCACCGGCAAGCTCGGCGACGTCATGCAGGAGTCGGTGCAGGCGTCCAACGCCTATGTCCGCTCGCGGGCCAATTCGTTCGGCATCAAGCCGGTGATGTTCGAGAAGCGCGACATCCACGTGCACGTGCCCGAGGGCGCCACGCCCAAGGACGGCCCGTCGGCGGGTGTGGCGATGATCACCTCGATCGTCTCGGCGCTGACCGGCGTGGCGGTGCGCAAGGAAGTCGCCATGACCGGCGAGATCAGCCTGCGCGGCCGCGTGCTGCCGATCGGCGGCCTGAAGGAGAAGCTGCTGGCGGCGTTGCGCGGCGGTCTCAAGACCGTGCTCATCCCCAAGGAGAATGAGCGCGATCTGCCGGAGATCCCCGACAATGTGAAGAAGGGCCTGGAGATCGTGCCGGTCTCCACGGTCGACGAGGTGCTGGCCCGCGCGCTGGTCAAGCCGCTGGTCGCCATCGAGTGGCCGAACGACCTCGAAGTGGCGGCTGCCAAGCCGGCCGAAGGCGCCGAAGTCCGCGCCCACTGACGCTGAACACCCTTGGGTGTTGACTGATCGGCGAAGCCCCGGAGAAATCCGGGGCTTCGTCGTTTTTGGACTGTCCCGGCGCTACCTATGCGGTTATGAGCGCGTCTTCGCTACAAAATATGGTATTCAACGTTGACGCCGTTTTCGGCGCGCCCTTAAACTGCGCCTCTCGCCGTCAGCCGGATCATTTGGGGGTCTGCCTGTGAACAAGCACGATTTGATTGCCGCCGTCGCCGCTTCGACCAACCTGTCCAAGACCGATGCGGCCGGCGCGATCGAGGCGATGCTGACGGTGATCACCAAATCCCTGAAAAAGAAGGAAAAAGTCCTGCTCGTCGGGTTCGGCACCTTCCAGGTTTCGAAGCGCAAGGCTGCCGAGGGCCGCAATCCCCAGACCGGCGAGAAGATCAAGATCCCGGCCGCCAACGTCCCGCGCTTCAAGGCCTCCAAGCAGCTCAAGGACGCGATCAACTAGCGCGTTTCAGCCGGCGCTGTGATACCAACGCCGCCGGGCGATTAGCTCAGCGGTAGAGCATTCCCTTTACACGGGACAGGTCGGCGGTTCGATCCCGTCATCGCCCACCAGCCGACGCTTGCGAAGCGGGCTGGACCGCCGCGTCGACGCCCGACCGGCCAGGCCGGCCCGCAGTTTCGCTGTTCGCCGGCGACGCGCAGAAAGCATCGATATTTCCGACACTTACGCACGCCTTCGCGACTGCGGTAAGCTTGACACTATATAGGGTGTCCTATATCTGTCGCGCGCCGTTGGGGACTTGTTGCGGGCGTAGTTCAGTTGGTTAGAACGCCGGCCTGTCACGCCGGAGGTCGCGGGTTCGAGTCCCGTCGCTCGCGCCAGCCCCAACGCTGGCAGCCCGAACGGGCGCCACACGCAGCGAGGGGTGGCGATGGAAGATCTTCTCAGGGAATACCTGCCAATCCTGATCTTCCTCGGCCTCGCCCTGGCGCTGGTTTGCGCCATGGTCGGCGGCTCCTACATCGTCGCCCGCCAGAACCCGAACTCCGAGAAGCTGTCGCCCTTCGAGTGCGGCTTTGCGCCCTTCGACGACGCCCGCGGCCAGTTCGACGTCCGCTTCTACCTGGTTGCCATCCTTTTCATCATTTTCGACCTCGAGGTCGCGTTCCTCTTTCCGTGGGCTGTGGCGTTAGGTGACATAGGACTGTTCGGCTTCTGGTCGATGATGCTGTTCCTGGCCGTGCTCACCGTCGGCTTCATCTACGAATGGCGCAAGGGAGCGTTGGAATGGGAGTGACGACCCCAGCCACCCGGACCAATCCCGCCGCCGAGGCGGCGCTGTCGCGCGCCTTGAACGACGAGCTGGCCGACAAGGGCTTCGTCGTCGCCCAGCTCGACAAGCTGATCACCTGGGCGCGCACCGGCTCGATGTGGGGCCTGACCTTCGGTCTCGCCTGCTGCGGCGTGGAAATGATCCATTGCTGGATGAGCCGCTACGACCTCGACCGCTTTGGCTTCGCGCCGATGCCGAGCCCGCGCTCGGCCGACGTCATGATCGTGGCCGGCACGCTCACCAACAAGATGGCGCCGGCGCTGCGCAAGGTCTACGACCAGATGGCCGAGCCGCGCTACGTGATCTCGATGGGCTCCTGCGCCAACGGCGGCGGCTACTATCACTACAGCTACTCCGTCGTGCGCGGCTGCGATCGCATCGTGCCGGTCGACGTCTACGTGCCGGGCTGTCCGCCGACCGCGGAGGCGCTGCTCTACGGCGTGCTGCAGCTGCAGAAGAAGGTCCGCCGGACTGGGACGATCGTCCGGTGACGGAACCCCTTCACGAACTCGGCGAGCACATCAAGCAGGCGACCGCCGGCGCGGTCGTTGCCGCGAACGTCCGGCTCGGCGAGCTGATGCTCGACACGACGCCCGACAAGCTGCTCGCGCTGCTCACCTTCCTGCGCGACGACCCGCGCTGCCTGTTCAAGCAGCTGGTCGATGTCTGCGGCGTCGACTGGCCGGAACGCGAGAAGCGCTTCGACGTCGTCTACAATCTGCTCAGCCTCAAGAACAACCAGCGCATCCGCGTCAAGGTCGCGACCGATGAAAGCACGCCCGTGCCGTCGGCGGCGCCGGTCTTCAGCTCGGCCGGCTGGTTCGAGCGCGAGACCTACGATCTCTACGGCGTGTGGTTCTCCGACCATCCCGACCTGCGCCGCATCCTCACCGACTACGGCTTCGAGGGCCATCCGCTGCGCAAGGACTTCCCGCTGACCGGCTTCGTCGAGGTGCGCTGGGACGATCTGCAGAAGCGCGTCGTCTACGAGCCGGTGAAGCTGCAGCAGGAGTTTCGCCGTTTCGACTTCCTGAGCCCGTGGGAAGGCGCGCACCAAGTGCTGCCGGGCGACGAGAAGGCCGACGAGAAGGCAAAGAGCTAGCGTCATGTCCGACGTCGAGATCAAAACGCTGACGATGAACTTCGGGCCGCAGCATCCGGCGGCTCACGGCGTGCTGCGCCTGGTGGTCGAGATGGACGGCGAGATCGTCGAGCGTTGCGATCCGCATATCGGGCTCCTGCATCGCGGCACCGAGAAGCTGATCGAGTACAAGAGCTACCTGCAGGCGGTGCCGTACTTCGACCGGCTCGACTACGTCTCGCCGATGAACCAGGAGCACGCCTACGCGCTCGCCGTCGAGAAGCTGCTGGGCATCACCGTGCCCGAGCGCGGCCAGTACATCCGCGTGCTGTTCTCCGAGATCACGCGCATCCTCAACCACCTCCTGAACGTCACGACCTTCGCCATGGACGTGGGCGCGCTCACCCCGCCGCTGTGGGGCTTCGAGCAGCGCGAGCTGCTGATGGAATACTACGAGGGCGTCAGCGGCTCGCGGATGCATGCCGCGTACTTCCGTCCGGGCGGCGTTCACCAGGATCTGCCGGACGGCATGCTCGATTCCATGGAGGCATGGATCAAGCAGTTCTATCCGTTCCTGAAGGACATCGAGAAGCTGCTGAACGACAACCGCATCTTCCGCATGCGCACCGTCGATATCGGCGTCGTCAACCCGCAGCAGGCGCTCGACTGGGGCTTCTCGGGCCCGATGATCCGCGCGTCCGGCCTGCCGTGGGACCTCCGCAAGTCGCAGCCCTACGACGTCTATGACCGCATGGATTTCGACATCCCGGTCGGCAAGACGGGCGATTGCTATGCCCGCTACCTCGTGCGCGTCGAGGAGATGTACCAGAGCGCGCGCATCATGGAGCAGTGCGTCGCCGCGCTGCGCACCGTCAGCGGCCCGGTGCGCGTCGACGACCGCAAGATCTCCCCGCCGCGGCGTGGCGAGATGAAGGGCTCGATGGAGGCCCTGATCCATCACTTCAAGCTCTACACGGAGGGCTACAAGGTCCCGGCCGGCGAAACCTACACCGCCGTCGAGGCGCCCAAGGGCGAGTTCGGCGTCTATCTCGTATCCGACGGCACCAACAAGCCCTACCGCTGCAAGATCCGCGCGCCGGGCTTCCCGCATCTCGCTGCGCTCGACATGATGACCAAGGGCCACCAGCTCGCCGACATGTCGGCGAATATCGGCTCGCTCGACATCGTGTTCGGCGAGATCGACCGCTAGGAGACGATCGCAGGCCATGATCACCGCCGATCCGATGGACGTGCCTTACGTCGAGGAGTTCCGGTTCTCGCCCGAAAACCTCGAGAAGGTGAAAGCCCTGATCGCGAACTATCCGCCGGGCCGTCAGGCGAGCGCGGTGATCGGCGTGCTCGACCTGGCGCAGCGCCAGGAGGGCTGGCTGTCGCGCACGGCGATGGACGAGATCGCCAAGCTGCTCGATATGGCGCCGATCCGCGTCTACGAGATCGCGACCTTCTATACGATGTTCCAGCTCAAGCCGAAGGGTAAGTACCTGCTGCAGGTCTGCACCACGACGCCGTGCTGGCTGCGCGGTTCGGACGCGATCATGAAGGCCTGCGAGCATGCCGCCGACGGCGAGACCTTCAGCGTGCAGGAGGTCGAGTGCCTCGGCGCCTGCGTGAACGCGCCGGTGGTGCAGATCAACGACGATTTCTACGAGGACCTCGACGAGGCCTCGATCCGGAAGGTGCTCGACGCCTTCCGGCGCGGCGAGACGCCCAAGCCCGGGCCGCAGGTCGACCGCCAGACCTCGGCGCCCGAGGGCGGGCCGACCACGTTGAAGAGCGAGTAGACCATGCTTGCCGACAAGGACCGCATCTTCACCAACCTCTACGGCTTCCACGACTGGCGCCTGCCGGCGGCCCGCGCGCGCGGCGCGTGGGACGGCACCAAGGCGATCCTCGAACGCGGACCCGACGCCATCATCGACGAGATGAAGAAGTCGGGCCTGCGCGGCCGCGGCGGCGCGGGCTTCCCGACGGGGCTGAAGTGGTCGTTCATGCCGAAGGAGGTCAAGGATCGGCCGCACTATCTCGTGGTCAATGCCGACGAGTCGGAACCGGGCACGTGCAAGGATCGCGACATCATGCGTCACGATCCGCATCTGCTGGTCGAAGGCTGCCTCATCGCGGGCTTCGCCATGCGCGCCAACGCCGGTTACATCTACGTGCGCGGCGAGTTCTACAACGAAGCGCAGACCCTGATCGCGGCCATCAAGGAGGCCTACGACGCCGGTCTTCTGGGCAAGAACGCCTGCGGTTCGGGCTGGGACTTCGACCTTTACGTCCATCGCGGCGCCGGCGCCTATATCTGCGGCGAGGAGACCGCGCTGCTGGAAAGCCTCGAAGGCAAGAAGGGTATGCCGCGGCTGAAGCCGCCGTTCCCGGCCGGCTCGGGCCTCTATGGCTGCCCGTCGACGGTGAACAACGTCGAATCGATCGCCGTCGCACCGACCATCCTGCGCCGCGGCGCCGCCTGGTTCGCCGGCATCGGCCGGCCCAACAACACCGGCACGAAACTCTTCTGCATCTCCGGGCACGTGAACAAGCCGTGCAACGTCGAGGAGGAGATGGGCATCCCGTTGCGCGAACTCATCGATCGCCATTGCGGCGGGGTACGCGGCGGCTGGGACAACTTGCTCGCAGTGATCCCCGGCGGCGCCTCGGTGCCGCTGCTGCCGAAGTCGATCTGCGACACGGTCCTGATGGATTTCGATTCGCTGCGCGACCAGAAGTCCGGCCTCGGCACGGCCGCCGTCATCGTCATGGACAAGTCGACCGACGTCGTGAAGGCGATCGCGCGGCTTTCCCAATTCTACAAGCACGAGAGCTGCGGCCAGTGCACGCCCTGCCGCGAGGGCACCGGCTGGATGTGGCGCGTCATGGAACGCATGGTGGTGGGCAACGCGCGCATCGACGAGATCGACGCGCTCGAGGACGTCACCAAGCAGGTCGAGGGTCACACGATCTGCGCGCTGGGCGACGCGGCGGCGTGGCCGATCCAGGGCCTGATCCGTCATTTCCGGCCGGAGATGGAGCGCCGCATCCGCGCGCGCACCGAAAAGCTTGCGGCCGAGTAGGGCAGGGAGCAGTCGATGCCCAAGGTCAAGATCGACGGCGTGGAGCTGGAAGTGCCGGCCGGCATCACGGTCCTGCAGGCCTGCGAGCTCGCGGGGCTCGAGATCCCGCGCTTCTGCTACCACGAGCGCCTGTCCATCGCCGGCAACTGCCGCATGTGCCTGGTCGAGGTGAAGCCCGGCCCGCCCAAGCCGCAGGCGAGCTGCGCGCTGCCCGTCGCCGACAAGCAGGAGATCTTCACCACCACGCCGATGGTGGAGAAGGCGCGCAAGGGCGTGATGGAGTTCCTGCTGATCAACCATCCGCTGGACTGCCCGATCTGCGACCAGGGCGGCGAGTGCGACCTGCAGGACCAGGCGATGGGCTACGGCTTCGATCGCAGCCGCTTCCACGAGAACAAGCGCGCCGTGCCCGACAAGGAGCTCGGCCCGCTGGTCAAGACCTCGATGAACCGCTGCATCCACTGCACGCGGTGCATCCGCTTCGCCACCGAGGTGGCGGGCACCGAGGAGCTGGGTGCGACCGGCCGCGGCGAATCGATGGAAGTCACGACCTATGTCGAGCATGCGCTGACCAGCGAGCTGTCCGGCAATCTGGTCGATCTCTGCCCGGTCGGCGCGCTCACTTCCAAGCCCTACGCCTACGAGGCGCGTCCCTGGGAGCTCGCCAAGACCGAATCGATCGACGTGCTCGACGCGCTCGGCTCCAACATCCGCGTCGACACCCGCGGCGCGCAGGTCATGCGCGTGCTGCCGCGCATGAACGATGACGTCAATGAGGAGTGGATCTCCGACAAGACGCGCCACGCCATAGACGGGTTGCGCTACCAGCGGCTCGATCGGCCGTACGTGCGCAAGGCCGGCAAGCTGGTCGAAGCAAGCTGGGACGAAGCCTTCGGCGCCATCGCCGAGAAGCTCGGCAAGCTCGATGGCTCCAAGATCGCGGCCATCACGGGCGACCAGTGCGACGCCGAATCCATGGTGGCGCTGAAGGACCTGATGGCAGGCCTCGGCTCGCCGCACCTCGATTGCCGCCAGGACGGGGCCAAGCTCGACGGTCCGCGCGGCAGCTACATCTTCAACGCCGGCATCCGCGGCATCGACCAGGCCGACGCCATCCTGCTGGTCGGCAGCAATCCGCGCCTCGAGGCGCCGGTGTTGAACGCGCGCATCCGCAAGCGCTACCTGCATGGTGGCCACACAGCCATCGGCAGCATCGGCCCGGTCGCCGACCTGACCTATCCGGTCGAGCGTCTCGGTGCGGGGCCCGCGACCCTGGCCGAGCTGGTCGAGGGCCGGCACGGCTTCTTCGAGAAGCTCAAGGCCGCCAAGAACCCGCTGATCATCGTCGGCATGGGGGCGCTCGCCCGCGAGGATGGCGCCGCCGTCCTGGCGCTGGCCCGCGACCTCGCCGACAAGGTGCCAGCGGTGCGCGACGACTGGAACGGGTTTGCCGTCCTGCACACGGCGGCGGCGCGCGTCGGCGGACTCGATCTCGGCCTGGTGCCGGGGCCGGCCGGCCGCGATGTCGAGGGCATCCTGGCCGGCTGCGAGAAGGGCGAGATCGCCGCGGTCTATCTGCTGGCGGCAGACGAGATCGACACCAAGCGGCTGGGCAAGGCCTTCGTGATCTACCAGGGTCATCATGGCGATGCCGGGGCTCATCGCGCCGACGTCATTTTGCCGGGTGCCGCCTACACCGAGAAGCCGGGCACCTACGTCAACACCGAGGGCCGCGTGCAGCTCGCCTTCCGCGCCGCCTATCCGCCGGGCGATGCGCGCGAGGACTGGGCGATCCTGCGTGCCCTGTCGGAGCGGCTGGGCAAGACCTTGCCGTACGACACGCTCGACCAGGTGCGGACGCGCCTGGTCGCCGTGAACCGCGTATTCGCCGCCATCGACCAGCAGGCGCCCGGCAGCTGGGGCAGCTTCGGTGCGCCGGGCAAGACCTCCGACCAGCCGTTCGTCTCGCCGATCGAGAATTTCTACATGACCTGCCCGATCAGCCGTTCGTCGCGCACCATGGCCGAGTGCACGGCCTCGCGTGCGCAGCTGATGGCGGCGGAGTAGCGAATGACCGCCGATCTCGTCCATTTCTTCACCACCAACTGGCTCGGCCAGGCCATCGTCATCCTGGCGCAATGCCTGGCCGTGACGGTGCCGCTCCTGGTCGCCGTCGCCTACATGACCTATGTCGATCGCAAGGTGTGGGCCTCGATCCAGCTCCGCCGCGGCCCCAACGTCGTCGGGCCGTTCGGGCTGCTGCAGCCGTTCGCTGACGGCCTGAAGCTGGTGCTGAAGGAGACCATCGTCCCGTCGAGCGCCAACGGCGTGCTGTTCGTCATCGCGCCGATGATCGCCTTCATGACGGCCCTGGTCGCCTGGGCCGTCGTGCCGTTCGACGACGGCTGGGTCATCGCCGACATCAATGTCGGTATCCTCTATCTGTTCGCGATCTCGTCGCTCGGCGTCTACGGCATCATCATTGCCGGCTGGGCGTCGAACTCGAAGTACGCGTTCCTGGGGGCGCTGCGTTCGGCCGCGCAGATGGTGTCCTACGAGGTCTCGATCGGCTTCGTGCTGATCACCGTGCTGCTCTGCGTCGGCTCCCTCAACCTCTCCAAGGTCGTCCTCGCCCAGTCGGGCTGGTTCTGGAACTGGTTCTGGCTGCCGCTGCTGCCGATGTTCGTCATCTTCTTCATCTCGGCCCTGGCCGAGACGAACCGCACGCCGTTCGACCTGCCGATGTCGGAAGCCGAGCTGGTGGCCGGCTTCCACACCGAATACTCGGCCATGACCTTCGGCCTGTTCTTCCTCGGCGAATACGCCAACATGATCCTGCTGTCGGCGCTGGGTGCGGTGCTGTTCCTGGGCGGCTGGATGTCGCCCATCCCGTACGCGCCTTTCACTTGGCTGCCCGGCGTCGTCTGGTTCGCGCTCAAGATCGCCTTCCTGCTGTTCGTGTTCTCGTGGACCAAGGGAACGCTGCCCCGCTATCGCTACGACCAGCTGATGCGGCTGGGCTGGAAGGTCTTCCTGCCCGTGTCGCTGGCCTGGGTCGTCATCACCGCCGCCGTGCTGCAGTTCGGCGGCTGGGTTCCGAAGTCCTAGGGAGTCGCAGGATGGCCTCTCTCGACCGTACCGCGCGTTCGTTCCTGCTCTCCGAGCTGGTGGCAGGCTTCGCGCTCACCTTGAAGTACATGTTCAAGCCCAAGGTGACGGTGAACTATCCCTACGAGAAGGGACCGCTCAGCCCGCGCTTCCGCGGCGAGCATGCGCTGCGCCGCTATCCCAACGGCGAGGAACGCTGCATCGCCTGCAAGCTCTGCGAGGCGATCTGCCCGGCCCAGGCCATCACCATCGAGGCCGAGCCGCGCGACGACGGCAGCCGGCGGACGACGCGCTACGACATCGACATGACCAAGTGCATCTACTGCGGCTTCTGCCAGGAAGCCTGCCCGGTCGATGCCATCGTCGAGGGGCCGAACTTCGAGTTCTCGACCGAGACTCGCGAAGAGCTGATGTACAACAAGGAAAAGCTGCTCGCGAACGGCGACCGCTGGGAGCCGACCATCGCCGCCAACCTCCAGTCCGACGCACCGTACCGGTGAAGCGGAAGGGTAGGGGGAGAAAATGATTCTTCAGGCTCTGGCCTTCTATGTCTTCGCGTTCGTGGTCATGGCGTCGGCCGCCATGGTCGTGGTGTCGCGCAATCCCGTCTATTCGGTGCTGTTCCTGATCCTGGCCTTCTTCAACGCCGCCGCGCTGTTCGTGCTGATCGGCGCGGAGTTCATCGCCATGATCCTGATCATCGTCTATGTCGGCGCGGTGGCCGTGCTGTTTCTGTTCGTGGTCATGATGCTCGACATCAACCTGACCGAGCTGCGCGAAGGCTTCCTGAAATACCTGCCGGTCGGCGCGCTGATCGGCGTCGTGCTGTTGGCCGAGATCCTGCTGGGCCTCGGCGTCATCGGCAACACGCCGTCGAGCCTCGATGCGCTCGCCAAGGCGGGGCCGCAGGTCCTGGCGATCGACAACACCCGCGCCATCGGCCGGGTGCTCTATACGCAATACTTCTACCTGTTCCAGGTCGCGGGCTTGGTGCTGCTGGTCGCCATGATCGGGGCCATCGTGCTCACCCTGCGCACCCGGCCGGGGGTGCGCCGCCAGAGCGTCAGCGAGCAGCTCTACAGGCCCAAGAGCGATGCCGTCACCGTGGTCAAGGTGCCGACCAGGGGAGGCGTGTGATGACGATCGGGCTCGGCCACTACCTGTTCGTCGCCGCGGTGCTATTTACCCTGGGCATCCTGGGCATCTTCCTGAACCGCAAGAACGTCATCGTCATCCTGATGTGCGTCGAGCTCATGCTGCTTGCGGTGAACATCAACCTCGTGGCCTTCTCGGTGTTCCAGGGCAACGTCGTCGGCCAGGTCTTCGCCATGCTGGTGCTGACCGTGGCCGCCGCGGAGGCGGCCATCGGCCTCGCCATCCTCGTGGTCTATTTCCGCAACCGCGGGACCATCGAGGTCGAAGACATCAGCGCGATGAAGGGCTAGGGGCGCCGCGTCATGGATCTCGCCATCAAGCTCATCGTCCTGCTGCCGCTCCTGGCCGCCGCCATCGCCGGGCTGTTCTGCCGCGTCATCGGCGACCGTCCGGCGCAGATCGTGACCTGTGCCGCGCTGCTGATCGCCGCCGCCTTGTCGATCTTCGTCTTCGTCAAGATCGGCTTCGGGCCGGAGAACGCCAAGCTGGTCGTGGTGAAGCTCTTCACCTGGATCGATTCCGGCACGCTCGACATCGCCTGGTCGCTGCGTGTCGACACGCTGACCGCGGTCATGCTGATCGTCGTCACCGGCGTGTCGTCGATGGTTCACGTCTACTCGGTCGGCTACATGGAGGAGGATCCCAGCATCCCCCGGTTCATGTCCTACCTGAGCCTGTTCACCTTCTTCATGCTGATGCTGGTGACGTCGGACAACCTGGTGCAGCTCTTCTTCGGCTGGGAAGGCGTGGGTCTCGCGTCCTATCTGCTGATCGGCTTCTGGTACGACCGTCCCTCGGCCAATGCCGCCGCCATCAAGGCCTTCATCGTCAACCGCGTCGGCGACTTCGGCTTCGCGCTCGGCATCTTCGCCGTCTGGGTCCTGTCGGGCTCGGTCGGCTTCGCCGAGATATTCGCCAAGGCGCCCGAGATGGCGCAGGCGCGGATCAGCTTCCTCGGCATGGATCTGCCTGCCCTGGAGACGGCCTGCCTGCTGCTGTTCGTAGGCGCCATGGGCAAGTCGGCGCAGATCTTCCTGCACACCTGGCTGCCGGATGCCATGGAAGGGCCGACGCCGGTCTCCGCGCTGATCCATGCCGCGACCATGGTGACGGCGGGCGTGTTCATGGTGTGCCGGCTCTCGCCCCTGTTCGAGCTGGCGCCGATCGCGGGCCAGGTCGTTACGCTCATCGGCGCGGTCACGGCGTTCTTCGCCGCCACCATCGGCCTCACCCAGTTCGACATCAAGCGCGTGGTCGCCTATTCGACCTGCAGCCAGCTCGGCTACATGTTCTTCGCCGCCGGCGTGGGTGCCTATTCGGCGGCGATGTTCCACCTCATGACCCACGCCTTCTTCAAGGCGCTCCTGTTCCTCGGCTCCGGTTCGGTGATCCACTGCCTGCATCACGAGCAGGACATGCGCCGGATGGGCGGCGTGAGGGAGAAGGCGCCGCAGACCTTCTGGCTGATGTGGATCGGCACCCTGGCGCTGTCGGGCATCGGCATTCCGTTCATCCTGGGCAATGGTCTGGGCTTCGCCGGCTTCTATTCCAAGGACATCATGCTGGAGGCCGCCTTCGGCGTGCACACGACCGTTGGCACCATCGCCTTCTGGCTGGGCGTGGTCGCGGCATTCATGACGGCCTTCTACTCGACCCGACTGATGTTCATGACCTTCTACGGCAAGTATCGCGGCGACCATCACACCTGGGACCACGCCCACGAATCGCCCGCCGTCATGCTGATCCCGCTTTACGTGCTGGGCGCGGGCGCCCTGCTGTCGGGCCTGGTCGCCTACGACTGGTTCGTCGGCCACGACTGGCACCACTTCTGGGGCAGCTCGATCGCGGTGAAGGCGACCGAGGAGGTCCTGCACCACGCGCACGAGGTGCCGCTGTGGGTGAAGCTGCTGCCGCTGGTCTTCGCGCTGAGCGGCATCGGCCTCAGCTACATGTACTATGTCGTCATGCCGTGGCTGCCCGACGCGACGGCCAGGCGCTTCCCAGGCCTGCACGCGCTGTTCTACAACAAGTGGTACTTCGACGAGATCTACGATGCGATCTTCGTCCAGCCGTCGCTCAGGATCGGCCGCTTCTTCTGGAAAAAGGGCGATGGCGCCACCATCGACGGGCTTGGCCCCGACAACATCGCCGCGCGCGCCCAGGACATGGCCGGCGTGCTGATGCGCTTCCAGTCCGGCTATCTCTATCACTACGCCTTCGTCATGCTGGTCGGTGTCGCCGCCCTCGTGACCTACTTCATGTTCGTGAGGTAGGGCGATGACGAGCTGGCCCATCCTGTCGCTGGTCACCTTCCTGCCGTTGGTCGGGGCGCTGTTCTGCCTGATCGTCAACGGCCCGAAGGAGGCGGTCGAGCGCAACTGCCGCAGTGTCGCCCTGGTGACGTCGATCGTCACCTTCCTGATCTCGCTGCTCTTGTGGGCGCGCTTCGACGCCACCAAGGCGGGCTTCCAGTTCGAGGAGAAGATGGACTGGGTGCCGGCGCTCGGCATCGGCTATCACATGGGCATCGACGGCATCTCGCTGTTCTTCGTCCTGCTGTCGACGCTGCTGACCCCGATCTGCATCCTGGCGAGCTGGGAATCGGTCCATGTGCGCGTCAAGGAGTACATGGTCGCCTTCCTGGTCCTCGAGACCTTCATGGTCGGCATGTTCTGCGCCCTCGATCTCGCGCTGTTCTACGTCTTCTTCGAGGGCGTGCTGATCCCGATGTTCCTGATCATCGGCGTGTGGGGCGGGCCGCGACGCGTCTATGCCGCCTTCAAGTTCTTACTCTACACGCTGCTCGGCTCCGTCCTGATGCTGCTGGCGATCATCGCCATCTACTGGCAGCTCGGCACGACCGACCTCGTGGTGGCGATGGAGCGCCTGCAGCTGCCGTTCCAGTGGCAGTGCTACCTGTGGCTGGCCTTCTTTGCTTCCTTCGCCGTCAAGGTGCCGATGTGGCCGGTCCATACCTGGCTGCCCGACGCCCATGTCGAGGCGCCGACGGCGGGATCGGTGATCCTGGCCGGCGTGCTCCTGAAGATGGGCGGCTACGGCTTCCTCCGGCTGTCGATCCCGCTGCTGCCGGAGGCGACGCAGTACTTCGCGCCGCTGGTCTTCGGCCTGTCGATCGTCGCCGTGATCTACACCTCGCTGGTGGCGCTGGTGCAGGAGGACATGAAGAAGCTGATCGCCTACTCGTCGGTCGCCCACATGGGCTTCGTGACGATCGGCGCCTTCGTCCTGAACATCCAGGGCGTGCAGGGTTCGCTGTTCCAGATGCTGAGCCACGGCATCGTCTCGGCGGCGCTCTTCCTCTGCGTCGGCGTGGTCTACGACCGCATGCACACCCGCGAGATCGCCGCCTATGGCGGCCTGGTCCATCGCATGCCGCGCTATGCCTTCACCTTCATGGTGTTCACGCTGGCGAGCGTCGGCCTGCCCGGCCTGTCGGGCTTCGTCGGCGAGTTCCTGGTGCTGGTCGGCGCCTTCAAGGCCAACACCTGGGTGGCGACGCTGGCGGCGACCGGCCTGATCCTGGGCGCGGCCTACGCGCTCTGGCTCTACCGCAAGGTCGTCTTCGGCGAGCTCACCAAGGATTCGCTGAAGGGCATCGTCGACATGAACCGCCGCGAGATCGCGGTGTTCCTGCCGCTGCTGCTGCTCAGCCTGTGGATGGGCATCTATCCGGCGTCCTTCCTCGATCCCATGGCGGCCTCGGTCGACAAGCTGGTCGGCGACTACCAGGCGGCCATCAAGCTTGCCCGCACGGCGGCGTTGCCGTGACCCGGGAGTGACGAACATGGTTGTCGGTCTCGAATCCTGGACCCTGGCGCGGCCGGAGCTGTTCCTCGCGGCCGTCACTGCTTTGCTGCTGATCTATGGCGTCGTGCGCGGCGAGGCCTCGTCGGCTTTCGTGTCGGTCGGCACGACGGTGGCGCTGCTGGTCACCGCGGTCCTGCTGTTCGCGCCCTACCGGGAAGGCACGGCATTCGCCTCGCTGTTCATCGTCGATCGCCTGACGGCGACGATGAAGGCGCTGCTGCTGCTGGGGGCGGCGATCTCGATTCTGATGTCACGCGCATACTTCGAGCAGGTCAAGGCGTGGCGCTTCGAGTACCCGCTGCTGGTTGCGCTGGCCAGCCTCGGCATGATGCTGATGATCTCGGCCAACGACCTGATGGCGCTCTATGTCGGCCTCGAGCTGCAGTCGCTGGCGCTCTACGTGATCGCCGCCTTCCAGCGGGACAGCGTCCGCTCGACCGAGGCCGGCCTGAAGTACTTCGTCCTGGGCTCGGTGGCCTCGGGCATGCTGCTGTTCGGCGCCTCGTTGATCTATGGATTCTGTGGCGGCACGGCCTTCGTAGAGATCTCCAAGGCGCTCCTCGACGGCAGGGGCGGCGAGATCGGCACCATCATCGGCCTGGTGTTCGTGGTCGCGGGCCTCGCCTTCAAGGTCTCCGCCGTGCCGTTCCACATGTGGACGCCGGACGTCTACGAAGGCGCGCCGACACCGGTGACGGCGTTCTTCGCCACCGCCACCAAGGTCGCGGGCATCTCGCTGCTGGTGTCGGTCCTGATGGGGCCGTTCAAGCCGCTGTTCGTGCAATGGCAGCAGATCGTCATCGTTGCGTCGGTCCTGTCGATGGCATTGGGCGCCTTTGCGGCGCTGCGTCAGCAGAACATCAAGCGTCTGATGGCCTACTCCTCGATCGGCAATGTCGGCTACATCCTGCTCGGCCTGGCCAGCGGCAGCGAGAAGGGCATCCAGGCGGTGGTCTTCTACCTGGCGATCTACGTCGTCATGACGCTCGGCGTCTTCGCCACCATCCTGCTGATGAAGCGCCGCGGCGTCATGGTCGAGGGCATCGCCGATCTCGCCGGCCTGGCGCGCAGCCAGCCGATGATGGCGTTTGCGCTGCTGCTGTTCATGTTCTCGCTGGCCGGCATTCCCCCGTTGGCCGGCTTCTGGGGCAAGCTCTACATCTTCATGGCCGCCGTCGAGGCCAAGCTCTATTGGCCGGCCGTGCTCGGCGTGCTGGCCTCGGTGGTGGCGTCCTACTACTACCTGCGCATCGTCAAGGTCATGTACTTCGACGAGCCGGCCGATGCGCTCGACCAGCCGACGCTGGGCGTCAACCGCGTCGTGGCGTTCGCGTCCGCCGTCATCGTGGCGGTGTTCTCGCTGGTTCCGCAGCCCTTGAGCGTCGTCGCAGCGGCCGCGGCCAAGGGCCTCTTCCCGTGATTTCCGCGCCCGTCCTTCCGGACGGGTGGCGGCTGGTCGCGCTCGACAGCGTCGGCAGCACCAACGACGAGGCCGCGCGCCTGGCCGATGCCGGAGCGCCCGAAGGCACGGTCGTGTGGGCGCGGCGGCAGACCGGGGGCAGGGGCCGCCGCGGCCGCACCTGGGCGTCCCCGGTGGGCAACCTCTACACCTCGACCATCCTGCGGCCCGGCTGCGCGGCGGCGCGTGCCGCGGAACTCGGCTTCGTCGCCGCCCTGGCCGTGTCCGACATCGTGCCGGCGGGCCGCGCCGTCCGCCTGAAGTGGCCCAACGACGTGCTGGTCGACGGCGGAAAGGTCGCCGGTATCCTGCTGGAGAGCGCGACCGACCAGACCGGCGCGGTGCAGCACGTCATCGCCGGCGTCGGCATCAACGTCGGCTTCGCACCCCAGCTGCCCGAGATGCGTTATCCCGGTGCGGCGCTGGGTGGTTCGGTCGAGGCGGCCCTCGAGCGGTTCACGACCGCTCTTGCCGCGCGACTGGCCGAATGGCGGAGCGAGGGCTTCGAACTCGTCCGCGCCAATTGGCTGGCCAAGGCCGGCCCCCTGGGGGCCGAGGTGGACGTGAAGCTGGGCGAGGAAGTGGTGCGCGGCCGCTTCGGCGGCGTCGACCACGCGGGAGCGCTGCTGCTGGAGACGGCGTCCGGCCCGCGCCGGATCGTGTCGGGCGAGTTGTTGGGCCGCGTGGCCCGGGTTGCGTAGGAGGACGGCATGCTGCTCGCCATCAATTGCAACAACACGAACATCAAGTTCGGCGTGGTCGACGGTGACCGTATCGTCGGCGAATGGCGGCAGCACACCTCGGCCATGCGCACGGCCGACGAGCACGCGGTCTGGCTGTTCGAGCTGATGCGTATGGAAGGCATCGACCCCAAGTCGGTGACCGACGCCATCATCGGCAGCGTCGTGCCGCAGGCAAACTTCAACCTGCGCCGGTTGTGCACGCGCTACTTCAATATCGAGCCGATGTTCATCGGCGAGCCCAACGTCGTCCATGGCATCAAGATCAAGGGCGTGGGCGCGGGCGCCGACCGGATCTGCAATACGGTGGGCGCGAGCCTGATGTTTCCCCGCACCCCGGTGGTCGTCGTCGACTTCGGCACCGCCACCAACTTCGACGTCGTCGACGAGGAGGGCAGCTACTGCGGCGGCGCCATCGCACCCGGTCCCAACCTCAGCATCGAGGCCCTGGTGAACGCCGCGGCCCTGCTGCCGCGCATCGTGGTCGAGAAGCCGGAGAAGGTGATCGGCACGACGACGGTGGCCTGCATGCATACCGGCGTGTTCTGGGGCTATGTCGGCCTGATCGAGGGCATCGTCACGCGCATCAGGGCCGAGTTCGGCAAGCCAATGCGCGTGGTCTCGACCGGCGGCCTTGCCCCGGTGTTCGACGGCTATATCTCGGTGATCGATCAGGTGGCGACCGACATCACCGCCCGCGGCCTGATCGAGATCTGGAAGCGCAGCAAGCGGGCGGCATGACCGTCCCGGGCAACGACGAGCTGCTGTTTCTCGCGCTGGGCGGTGCCGGCGAGATCGGCATGAACCTCAATCTCTACGGCCACGCCGGCAAGTGGCTGATGATCGACCTCGGCATCGGCTTCGCCGACGATTCCATGCCCGGCGTCGAGGTCGTCATGCCCGATCCGGCCTTCATCGAGGAGCGTCGCGCCGACCTCATAGGCATCGTGCTCACCCACGCCCACGAGGACCATCTCGGCGCCGTCGCCGATCTGTGGCCGCGTCTCGAGGCGCCGGTCTATGCCACGCCCTTCGCCGCTTCGGTGCTGCGGCGCAAGCTCGTCGCCGCCGGGCTCCTGGACGCCGTGCCGATCACCGAGATCCCGCTGGGCGGCAAGATGAACCTGCCGCCGTTTGAGCTCGAGCTGATCACCATGACGCATTCGATCCTCGAGCCCAACGCGCTGGCGATCCGCACCAGGCTCGGCACGGTGTTCCATACCGGGGACTGGAAGATCGACCCCGAGCCGCTGCTGGGCGAGACCACCGACGAGGCGATGCTGCGGCGCATCGGCGAGGAGGGCGCGCTCGCCATGGTGTGCGACAGCACCAACGTTTTCGTCGAGGGCGAGGCGGGCTCTGAATCGACGGTGCGCGCCAACCTCGAGAAGCTGGTGAAGACCGCCAAATGCCGGGTTGCCGTAACCTGTTTTGCCTCGAACCTGGCCCGCGTCGAGAGCATTGCGCTCGCGGCCGTCGCGGCCGGCCGCCATCCTGTGCTGTCGGGCCGGGCGCTAGCGCGCATGGTCGAATCGGCCCAGGAATGCGGCTACCTGCTCGACTTCCCGCAATGCATCCCCGAGCAGCAGGCGGGCTACCTGCCGCGCGACAAGGTCCTGTTCATCTGCACCGGCAGCCAGGGCGAGCCGCGCGCCACAATGGCGAAGCTCGCCAACGGCGAACATCGCGACCTGGTTCTGGAGGAGGGTGATACCGCGATCTTCTCCTCGCGCGTGATCCCGGGCAACGAACGGTCGGTCGGCCGCCTGCAGAATGCCCTGATGGCGCGCGGCGTCGAGGTGATCACCGACGGCGATGCTCATATCCATGTCTCAGGCCACCCCGCACGCGACGAGCTGGTGCGCGTCTACCAGTGGATCCGGCCGAAGATCGCCGTGCCGGTGCATGGCGAGGTTCGCCACCTGGCCGAGCATGCCGCGCTGGCGCGGGCCTGCCAGGTGCCGGAAACCATCGTCGCGCCCAATGGCACGCTCGTCCGGTTGGCGCCGGGGCCGGCCGAGATCGTCGATCATGTCCATGCCGGTCGCCTGGCGCGTGACGGCGATGTGCTCGTGCCGCTCGATGGCGAAACTCTCCGCGAGCGGCGCAAGCTTCTGTGGAACGGGGCGGCAGCGGCCACGCTGGTGGTCGACAAGGGTGGCCGCGCGGTGGTCCCGCCCAGGGTGTCGCTGCGTGGTATCGACGATGGCGACGGCACGCTGGGCGAGGCCATCGTTGCCGGCTTGAACGAGATGTTGGCCGATCTCAGTGCCGCCGAACGCCGGGATGACGGCCGGATGGAGGAGGCGGCGCGCCAGGCGCTGCGGCGCGTCGTGCGCGCGCACATCGGCAAGAAGCCGTTGACGGACGTCCACATCGTCCGCATCTAAAGCCTTGGAGAAGTAGATGATCGGACGCCTGAACCACATCGCCATCGCCGTGCCGGACCTCGCCAAGGCCGCCGAGCTCTACCGTACCGTGATGGGCGCACAAGTGAGCGCTCCCAAGGCCCAGCCCGCCCATGGCGTCACCGTGGTGTTCGTCGAGCTGCCCAACACCAAGATCGAGTTGCTGCATCCCTTGGGCGAGAAGTCGCCCATCGCCAACTTCCTGGCGCGCAATGCCGACGGCGGCATCCACCACGTCTGCTACGAGGTCGAAGACATCTACGCCGCCCGCGACAAGCTTAAGGCCCAGGGTGCGCGGGTATTGGGTGACGGCGAGCCCAAGATCGGCGCCCACGACAAGCCGGTGCTGTTCCTGCATCCCAAGGATTTCACGGGCACGCTGATCGAACTGGAGCAGGTCTGACCGCAGCGGGGCTGTCCCAATGAACTGGGCCACCGGCCTCATGGTCTATCTGGTGATCTGGTGGACCATCCTGTTCGCGGTCCTGCCGCTGGGCGTGCGCAGGGTCGAAAATCCGGCCAAGGGGGAGGATCGGGGTGCTCCCGAGCGACCTCAGCTCCTCCGCAAGGCCATCATCACGTCGATCGTCGCCGCCGTCCTGTGGGTCGCCTTCTACTTCCTCCACCAGGCCGACGTTTTCAGTTTCCGACGGATGGTCGAATGATCTTAATCCAATTTCTTAGGATCAACGGCTAAGGGCTTGTTCCAAAAAGAAACAGCGGGCTCGTGGCCCGCCGTCCCCTCTACCCCGAAACTCGCCACTGGCGGCTTGCGCCGCTCTCCTCCCTAAACTCGGGCAGTGCCCAAGTCCCAGGCTGTTTAGCCGGAAGCTTGCGCCTTGCCAAGACCTTTTCTTTCGATCACCCGCTTGCATTTAGAACAATTGCAAGCGGCCGTATCGTTCGCCGACAAACAAATGACCGCGCTCACCATGTGATCATCCGATGTACGCATATTTGATCACGAACAGGACAGCGAGAGTTCCGACTGCCGGATGGATGTCGGCAAAGCGTCCGGTCGCGACCTTGATGGCAGCGTAGGAGATAAATCCGAACGCAATGCCCTCGGCGATGGAGAAGGTGAAGGGCATCGTGATCGCCGTGACGACGGCGGGCGTCGCCTCGGAGACGTCCTCCCAGTCGACCTCCGTGAGGCTGCGCACCATCAGGCAGGCGACGTAAAGCAGCGCCGGCGCAGTGGCGTAGGCGGGAATCGACCCAGCCAGCGGCGAGACGAACAACGCCAGGATGAAGAGCGCGCCGACGACTGCCGCGGTGAGACCGGTGCGACCGCCCGCATTGATGCCCGATGCGCTCTCTATATAGCTGGTGGTCGTCGAGGTGCCGACCGCCGCACCGATCATGGCGGCGCCGCTGTCCGCCATCAGGGCGCGGTGCAGCCGCGGCACGGTGCCGTCCGGCTTCATGAAGCCGCCGCGATGGGCGAGCGCGATCAGCGTGCCGGTGTTGTCGAACAGGTCGACGAACAGGAAGGCGAACACCACGGTCACCAGTCCGACGTTGAGCGCGCCGGCGAGATCCATCTGCAGGAACACCGGTGCCAGCGAAGGCGGCGTGTCGAAGATTCCGCTGAATTTCTGCTGGCCGGCGGCAATGGCGACGATGGTCACGACCAGGATGCCTATGATGACGCCGCCCATGACGCGGAAGCGTTCCAGGGCGACGATCAGGAAGAAGCCGAGGGTCGCCATGATGACCGGAAAGCTCGCGAGGTTGCCATGGGTCACCAGGGTCGCCGGGTGGGCAATGACGATGCCCGCGTTCTTGAGCGCGATCAGTGCCAGGAACAGGCCGATGCCGGCGGCGATCGCCATCTTGAGCGACATCGGGATGGCGTTGACGATCCACTCGCGGATCGGCAGCACGCTGATGATGAAGAAGATGATGCCCGAGATGAAGACGCAGCCCAGCGCCACCTGCCAGCTGTGGCCCATGCCGCCGACCACGCCGAAGGCGAAGTAGGCGTTGAGCCCCATGCCCGGCGCCAGGGCGATCGGGTAGTTGGCCAGGAAGGCCATCAGGAAGCAGCCGATGGCGGCGGCCACGCACGTCGCGGAGAACACCGCGCCGAACGGCATCTTGGCCTCGGCCAGGATGGCCGGGTTGACGAAGATGATGTAGGCCATCGTCAGGAAGGTCGTGATCCCGGCCACGATCTCGGTCCGGACGTTGGTCTTGTTCTCGCTGAGCTTGAAGACCTGCTCGAGCATTGTTGTTCTCCCCCGGGTTGTCGCGTGAAGTGTGCGGGCATCCGCCTGTGCAAAACCAGCGGCGACGGTGCGTGCCTGATCAGGCCTCTCTCATGTTCCTCTCCCCCAAGGAGGAGTGAAGCATGAGTG
>JAEWIV010000038.1 GCA_023386865.1 Pseudomonadota bacterium | reverse complement strand
CATCGTCGTCACGCAGGACGCCAAGCGCGGCGTCCTGCCGAAGGGCGACGTGCTGGTCGAGGGCGATCGCATCGCCGCCGTCGCGCCCACGCTGCAGGCCGATGCCGAGACGATCGATTGCAGCGGGCATTTCGTATTGCCGGGGCTGGTCAATGCCCACATGCACACCTGGCAGACGGCGCTCCGCTCGGTCGCGGCCAACTGGACGCTGCTCGAGTATTTCCGCCACGTCCATGCCGGCCTCGCCACGGTGTTCACGCCCGGGGACATCCATATCGCCACGCTGGCCGGTGCGCTGAACCAGCTCGACCATGGCGTCACGACGCTGGTCGACTGGTGCCACAACAACCCGACCCCCGAGCACACCGACGCCGGCATCGCCGGCCTGAAGGAGTCCGGCATCCGCGCGGCGTTCTTCCACGGCTCGCCCAAGCCGGACCCCAAGCCCGGCGAACCGCATTTCTCGGAGATCCCTCACCCGCGCAAGGAGGTCGAGCGGCTCCTGAAAGGGCCGTTGTCCGACCGCCGAGCGCTGGTCACCCTTGGCATGGCGGTGCTGGGGCCGCATTATTCGACGCTCGAGGTCAGCGAGCACGACTTCGCCCTGGCCAGGGAGCTCGGCCTGGTGGCCTCCATGCACCAGGGCGGCGGCGAGGCCAAGACGCCGGGCGGCTGGGAGATGCTGATGGAGCGCGGCCTGGTCGGCCCGCATGTCAACATCGTGCACGGCAACAACCTTACCGACCAGCAGCTCAGGGCCTTCGTCGATCTCGGCGTCAGCTTTTCGATCACGCCGGAGAACGAGATGGCGCAGGGTCACGGCCATCCCATCACCGGCCGGCTGCGCGCCCTCGGCAGCGGCCCGTCGGTCGGCGTCGACCTCGAATCGGCGGTGAGCGGCGACATGTTCACCGTGGCGCGCATGGCCCTCGCCTCGCAGCGCGCCCTCGACAACGCGGCCGAACGCGCGCGCAGCGGCGGCATTCCCCCGACCTCCACGGTGCCGGCGGGCGAAGCCTTCGATTGGATCACGACCCGTGGCGCGGCCATGCTCGGCATGGCCGACCGCATCGGCTCTCTGGCGCCGGGCAAGCAGGCCGACATCGCGGTGATGTCGCTCGGCCCGCTCGCCATGTGGCCGGTGCACGACCCCGTCGCCTCGGTCGTCATGCAGGGCTCGGGCGCCCGCATGCGCGACGTGCTGGTTGCCGGCCGCTTCGCCAAGCGCGATGGTAGGCTGGCGTGGGCCGACCTGGCGGGCGTGCGCGCCAGGCTCGCGGCGTCCGGCGAGCGTATCCTGTCGAAGCTGAATCTAAGAAGCGCCAGTCGCGAAATAGCGGCGGCATGAAAACAGGGAGGACCAACCCATGAAACGCCTGATCGCATTCGCGGCAGCAGCGGCGCTCTTCGCCGTGCCCGTCGCGGCACAGACCTTCCCGGACAAGCCGATCCACATCATCGTGCCCTTCACGCCGGGGAGCGCCACCGACGTCGTCGCCCGCGCCGTGGCCGCGGCGATGACCAGGAACCTCGGCCAGACGGTCGTCGTCGAGAACAAGCCGGGGGCCGGCGGCACGATCGGCGCCGGCCAGGTCGCCAAGGCGGCGCCCGACGGCTACACGCTGCTCGCCAATTCCTCGGCCCACACGGTCAATCCGGCGATCTACCCCAACATGACCTTCGACACGGCCAAGGACCTGCCGGCCGTCACCCTGCTCGCCGTGCAGCCCAACATCATGGTGGCCTCGCCGTCGAAGGGCTGGAAGACGGCGGCAGACTACGTCAAGGCGGCCAAGGCCGCGCCGGGCAAGCTCACCTACGCCACGGCCGGCACCGGCAGCGGCACGCACATGAACGCCGAGAAGTTCAAGCTCGCGGCCGGCGTCGACACGGTGCACGTGCCCTACAAGGGCACGCCCGAGGCGCTCAGCGACACCATGAACGGCCGCACCGACATCTATTTCTGCCCGGTGATCGCGGCCCTGCCGATGATCAAGGACGGCCGCGTCGTGGCGCTGGCCAACGGCAGCCCCAAGCGCTCGTCGGTGCTGCCCGAGCTGGCGACCACCGAGGAGCAGGGCTTCAAGGACAGCGGCTACAATTTCTGGGTCGGCCTGTTCGCGCCGGCCGGCACGCCGCCGGCGGTGATCAACAGGCTCAATGCCGAGGTCCGCAAGGCGCTCGACACCCCCGAGGTCAGGGAGCGGCTGCAGGCGCTCGGCACCGATCCCGCGCCGACGACGCCCGCCGAGTTCGACAAGATCGTCGCGGCGGAGATCAAGGAGAACATCGAGCTGGCCAAGAAGGCCGATATCAAGCTGCAGTAGGTCACGATGCCGGACGCCCTCCTCCAGACCACGGTCGTCGGGTCCTACCCGCAACCCGACTGGCTGGTCGATCGCAGGATGCTGAGCAAGGTCGTGCCGCGCACGCGCATGCGTGAGCTGTGGCGCGTGGCGGAACCGTTCCTCGAACAGGCCCAGGACGATGCGACCCTGATCGCCATCCGCGACATGGAGCGCGCCGGCATCGACATCGTCACCGACGGCGAGATGCGGCGGGAAAGCTATTCCAACCGCTTCGCCACGGCGCTCGAGGGCATCGACGACGAGCATCCGGCCGAGATCGTGAACCGCACGGGCAACCGCACGGCGGTGCCGCGCGTCGTCGGCAGGATCCGGCGCACCGGGCCGGTGGAGCTGCGCGACATGCAGTTCCTGCGGGCCAACACCGACAAGCTCGCCAAGATCACCCTGCCCGGCCCCTTCACCATGGGCCAGCAGGTCAAGGACGAGTTCTACAAGGACGCCGAGGCGATGTGCATGGACTATGCCGCGGCGGTGAACGAGGAGGCGCACGCGCTG
>JAEWIV010000520.1 GCA_023386865.1 Pseudomonadota bacterium | reverse complement strand
CCGCCGCCGCACGCACCCTGGTGCACCTCATTCCGGGCGAGCAGCTCGGAATCGTCGTATTGTCCAACGCCTTCCCGACCGGCGTGCCCGAGGGAATCGCCAGGACATTCTTCGATCTGGTTTTTGTCGGCAGCCCCGCGCGGGACTGGGTGGCGCTTGCCAACACGGCGTACGAGGACGGCTACAAGGAGATGATGAAGTCCTCCATCGCCTATGAATCGCCGCCGGCCGCGCCAGCCGCGGCCATGGCGATCTCGGCCTATCTCGGCGACTATCGCAACGACTATGTCGGCGACGCGAAGGTCACCGAATCGGGCGGGTCGCCCTACCTCCATCTCGGTCCGGCTGGAAGGCGCTTCCCGCTGACGCACTTCAATCGCGACGTGTTCGTCTACACGCCGATGGCGGAAGCGCCGAAGGCCCGCATGGGGGTCAGCTTCCTGATCGGGCCGGACGGCAGGGCGAGCGAGGTCACGATCGAGGACCTGAACGAGTACGGCCTGGGCAGGCTGGCCCGCGTCGGCCCGACCTAGGAGATCCCTAGCGAACTACATGGAGGAAGATCGATGTCATTCTACCGCGACATGACTTGCGAGAACGTGACCCTCAAGGGCGACAAGGGCACCCCGATCACGGCCTACGTAGCCAAGCCCGCCGGCGCGGGTCCCTTCCCCGGCGTGGTGCTGATCCATCACCTGCCGGGCTGGAGCGAGCTCTACATCGAGACGACGCGCCGTTTTGCGCATCATGGCTACATCGCCATCTGTGCCAATCTCTACGAGCGCGAAGGCGGCGGCAGCGACGGCAACCCCGACGACGTCGCGGCCAAGGTGCGCGCCGACGGCGGCATAGCCGATGCCCAGATGGTCGGCGACACGGCGGCCGCCGTGCAGTGGATGCGCGCCCAGCCCAATCTCAACGGCAAGGTCGGCCTGTTCGGCTCGTGCTCGGGTGGCCGGCACGCGTTCATCTATGCCTGCCAGAAGAAGGACGTCGATGCCTGCATCGACCTGTGGGGCGGCCGCGTGGTGATGGGCAAGGAGGAGCTCAACGCCAAGACGCCGGCCGCGCCGATCGACATGACCAAGGATCTCGCCTGCCCGCTGCTCGGCCTGTTCGGCAACGACGACCGCGCCCCCAGCCCCGAGCAGGTCAACCAGCACGAGGCCGAGCTCAAGAAGCACGGCAAGAACTACGAGTTCCACCGTTACGACGGCGCCGGTCACGGCTTCTTCTACTGGCATCGACCGCTCTATCGGGTCGAGCAGTGCATGGACGGCTGGGCCAAGGTGCACGCCTTCTTCGGCAAGCACCTGGCCAAGAAGTAGGAGGCGCGCCATGTGCACGTCGATCATCGAGATCGCCCGCGCCGAGGGGATGGCCAAGCGCGGCGACGAGTGGTTCCCGCTGACGCAGGCCGTGGTCGCCTACGACCACGCCCGCCACGCGCCGCTGGGCGACGTCATCACGCTCGACTTCATGAACACCGGCCTCGATGCCGGCGCCCGGGCCGGCGTCGAGATCACGCTCGGATCGGCCAAGGCGTTGCGTGCCGCGCTGGACCGGGCGATTGCCGCCGCCGAGTTCGAGGAGGCGGAGGTGCGCGGCAAGGGCGCCGTCGTCGGTTTCGTTCGGGCGGCCTGACGATTCCATGTGCGCCGGCGAGATCGTCTTCACGGGCATGGACCGTGTCGTGTTCGGCCGTCCCGCCGCGGAGGCCGTCGTCCAGGCGGCCGAGCGGCTGGGCGCCGAGCGGGTGTTCATCCTGGCCGGCAAGACCCTCAACCGCGACACCGACGCGGTCCGGCGCATCGCCGGCGCGCTCGGCTCCCGGTGTGCCGGCGTGCACGACGACATGCCGGCGCACAGTCCGCGCGATGCGGTAGTCGCCTGCGCCAACAAGGCGCGCGAGGCAGGCTGCGATCTGCTGGTCAGCGTCGGCGGCGGTTCGACGACCGACGGCGGCAAGGCGGTCACGATCTGCCTGGAACACGACATCCGCGAGCCCGACGGGCTCGAACCCTTCCGTACCGTGGTCGACGAGGTCACGGGCAAGCGGCACTTCCCCCAATACCGCGCGCCGACCGTGCGCCAGATCTGCGTCCCGACGACGCTGAGCGGCGGCGAGTTCAATGCCCGCGCCGGCGTCACCGAGCCGCGCCTGCGGCTGAAGCAGGCCTACATCCATCCCGGCATCATTCCGCTGGCCGTGATCTTCGATCCTGCGATCACCGTCCATACGCCGGAATGGCTGTGGCTCTCGACCGGCATCCGCGCGGTCGATCATGCGGTGGAAACGTACTGCTCGATCGACGGCAACGCCTACACCGACAGCACCGCGCTGCAGGCGCTGCGCTTGCTCGGCCGCGGCCTGCCCGCGGTGAAGCGCGATCCGTCCGATCTCGCGGCCCGCCTCGACTGCCAGATCGGCGCCTGGATGTCCATGACCGGCATCGTCACGGGCACGCGCATGGGGGCAAGCCACGCGATCGGCCACGTCCTCGGCGGCAGCGCCGGCGTGCCGCACGGCTACACGTCGTGCGTCATGCTGCCGGCCGTGCTGGCCTTCAACGCCGAGGTCAACGGGGATCGCCAGGCCGAGATCAGCGCGGCGCTCGGCGCCGTCGGCCAGCCGGCGGCAGAGGTCCTCGACCGCTTCATCGCGGGCCTCGGCCTGCCGCGGCGACTGCGCGACGTCGGCGTCGAGCGCGACGACCTGCAGCGCATCGCCACGAACTGCATGAAGGACGACTGGACGTTCAGCAATCCGCGGACGATCCACGGCGCGCAGGAGATCGTCCCGATCCTGGAGGCGGTGTACTGAGGCCGCGCCCAATGTGGCAATCCTCACAGCGCCTCCAGACACCACTCGATAGTGTAAAGCGTTGACACACTTCAACCGTCGGGTTGAAGGGGAGGCAGCGCGTGAAACTCATCATCGGGGCCTTGGGTGGCATCGTGGTGCTGATGATCGTCGGGCTGGTCGTTGTCGACGTCACGACAGCGCCGACGGCGACCACGGGTCAGTGCATACTGGTGCGCCGTACCGTCCTCCCCGACTACTGCGCCAACAGCTGTTCGCCGCCCTTCGACTGCACGCTGACGAGACGGCCTTACGGCATCTTCTTCAGCCAGGCGGCATCCTGCATGGATGGCGTCATCTGCTGAGGAGACCGCGATGACCATTCTCCGGTACTGCGCCCGCCTCCTGCCCCCTGCCCTGTGTGCGCTCTTCGGCGCGCCCGCGTCGAGCCAGGTGACATTGCAATACCAGTTCAACCTGCCGTTCTCCGTCGCCGTCCACGCCGACGGCTCGGTCCTGGTGACGGAGAGAGGCAACCATCGCGTCCACAAATACGCCGCCAACGGAACATTGATGTGGCGCGCCCGCGCCCCGCAAAGGGGGTGCGGCAAAGAC
>JAEWIV010000360.1 GCA_023386865.1 Pseudomonadota bacterium | reverse complement strand
CGCGGACCTCCAGGTCCGCTCATGAATCATGATGCGGACCTGGAGGTCCGCGCTCCAATGAGAGGCACGGCTCGCCGGAAGTTGGCCTCGATCTCGTCCTCGCTCTGCTTCACGAAGCCGTGGCGTTCGTAGAAGCGGTCGGCCGGACTGCCGCGCAGCACGTCGAGCTCGACCGGCAGGCCGAGCGCATCGGCTTCTGCCAGCAGGACCTTCAGGATCTCCGTGCCGAGCCCGCGATTGTGATGGCGCTGCGCCAGGTAGAAGGAATCGATCTTGATCTCGGCCTCGCCGAGCCGGAAGCCTACGCAGCCCGCGAGGTCGTCACCGATCATGATGCGGCGCAGGCCCGGCTCGGCGAAATGCTCGCGGAAGATGCGCCGGGCGCGCGAAGGCTTGTAGCGGAACACGCGCTCGAGATGCTCGCGCATCACCTCGATGCGGATCGCCAGCAAGGGTTCGAAGTCGGCCTCGCTGGCCGGCTCGAGGCGCCAGATGCGGGTCATGCCGGCGGCTAGTTGATCCGGTCGAGGAAGCGGCCGGTCCGCAGCACGTGCGCCCAGTCGGCGACATCGAACCAGGCAACCGCGGGATCGCGCGACATCAGGATGAGGTCGGCCCGGGCCACGAGATTGTCCTCGGGCACGAAGCCGACGCCGCCGTCAGCCGCGGCAATGCGGCTGTCGACGGAATTGTCCCGGTTGTCGCCCATCATGAAGTAGTGCCGGGGCGGCACGGTGAAGACCGGCGTGTCGTCATGCTGGTCGGTGTCGGACATCTCGATGATCTCGTGCTCGCGGCCGCCGGGCAAAGTCTCGATGTAGCGGGTGGCCGTGCCACGCCCGCCGCTGTCGCCAGCGAACGGCCCGGTGGCCCGCCGCGGAACGATCGCGCCGTTGATGTAGAGACGGCCACCCTGCATCTGGATGCGATCGCCCGGCAGGCCGATCAGGCGCTTCACATAGGTCGTCGAGGGGTCGCGTGGCAGGCGGAAGACGACCACGTCGCCGCGCTCCGGGGTATGGCCGAGCACGCGGCCGGAGAAGTCCGGCATCAGGCCGATCGGCGAGGAATAGCGGCTGTAGCCGTACGGGTACTTGCTCGCCATCATTGATCGCCGACCAGCAGCGTCGGCACCATCGAGGGCGAAGGCACATGGTAGGGCTCGGCGAACACGGTTCGCACGACCAGCACGAGGCCGAGCGCGAGCAGGATCGACTTCAGCTGGTCGGCCCAGCCCACCAGCCGCCGCAGAAGGGGCGAAGGGTTGTCATCCATGCCCGACACTATAGTCCGGCATGGGGCCGTTCCAAGGCGCTAGCTCGCGGCCGCGATCCCTGCCGCGATTCGGGCGACGCGCGGGCGCGCCACCGCCAGCCAGTCCTTGGTGTCGAGCTCCATCGAGCGGTCGAGGCGCCCGGCATTGAAGAACAGCGTGTCGTTTGCGAGCAGGTCCTCTTCGACCACGACCGCCAGCGCGGGATCGAACGAGAAGGGCGGCACCGAGCCCATGACGCAGCCGGTCAACGCCTGCGCGGTGTCGGGCGAGGCGAAGCCACATTTGCGCGCCTCGAACAGTTTCGCGACGGCCGTGAAGTCGAGCTTGCGGTTGCCCGGCAGGATCGCCAGCACATGGCGCTTGCCCGCGCCGCCGCCGCGCAGATCGAGCACCATGGCCTTGGCCGCCTGCTCTGGCCGGTTGCCGCGAATGGCGCTGATCGCCTCCGACCGGCCTTCGGCCTGGTGCTCGATGACACGGAATTTCGCCTTGGAGTCGTTCAGCAACGCCATGATCCGGTCGAACACGTCAGCGGCCACGGATGACCTTCTCGGACAGGATCATCAGCGCCTCGTCGAGGCCCGGCACCTTGCCGTCGGCAGGCGCGATGCCGGCATCGACGGTGCGGCGATGGCTCTTCTCGATCGCCTCGGTCATCAGCGGATCGACGCCGGTCTCGCGCAGCGTCCGCCCGACCAGCCCCATCTCCTCCCAGCGTCGGTGCGCGTGCACGATATGGGTCTGCACCAACATGCCGACGAACTTGGCAAAGCCGATCTGGTCGACGTCGCCCATGCACTCCATGACTTCCTTCAGGATGCCCTGGCGCTCGGCGGTGACATAGGCCTCGACGCCCAGCGCCTCGACACCCTTGATCAGGACGCTGCGGATCATCTTCACCGACGAGGCGCTGCCCGGCTTGGGTCCCAGCGCCTTGGCCTCGAACCCGCTGGCATTCATCCAGGCCACGACCGGCTCGACGTCCTGGCCCGCCACCAGCATCGGCGCCTTGATGCCCTGCTTGAAAAAGCCGCCCATGACGGCGATGTCGATGTAGCGCCCACCCGCCGCCTCGATCTCGGCGCGGTCCTCGTCCGACATGCGGCCCGTCACGGTGCAGAGATCGAGATAGTGGGCGCCCTTCTTGAGCAGCGGCGCGGCCGACTTGGCCGCCTCCAGCGCATGCTCGCCCTGCACGGCGCAAATCACGATGTCGGCGTCGCCAAGTGCCGCCGTGTAGCGGCCTGCGATGGCGACGTCGAGCTTCCTCGCTTGCTCGCCGAGCGCGATGCCGCGCGCGTCCTGGTCGAGCGCGGTATCGATGGCGATGACCCGGTGCGGAGCATTGTCGCCGGGCCGCGGCGTGCCGCGCCATCCGCCCTCGACGCACAGCCCGCGCGCGATGGCCGATCCCGCCTCACCAAAGCCCAGCAGCGCGATCACGCGCGGAGACAGCGACATGCGAATGCTCTCGATGAGGTGGCGGGATCAGGAGGCCGGTGCTTCGCCGTCCTCGGCGTTGCGCGTCCGTGCAGCTTGCGTGTCGCGCGAGCTAGCGATCCTGAGCTTGGGCCGCACGACGGCGAGCTCCGGCGCGGTATGCCGCTCGACGATGCCGGCATAAAGCTGCTTGCCGGCCTCGATGACGCTTACACCGGCAAAGCGACCCAGCCAGCGCTGGCCAAAGCGCTCGACCGCCGGCGCCATGCGCAGCATCACCCGCGAGTTCGTGGGCGGCATGTAGAGGGCGCGGCTCTGGCGCAGCGGCGCAAACATATTGGCGCGCAGCAAGCCTGCGAGCTGGCCGGCGGAGTAGGGATGGCCCTGATAGAACGGCGAACGGTCGACCTGCGACCACAGGCCGGCGCGGGTCGGCGCCACCGTGACCAGGCGGCCGCCGTCGGCCATCACCCGCCAGATCTCGCGCAGCATCGGCCGCACCTGCTCGGTGCATTCGACGGCATGGACGAGCAGGACGCGATCGACCGACCGGTCGGGCAGGGGCAGGTCGTTCTCGTCGACCAGGGCGGTGAGGTTGCGTCCTTCGCGCGGCCAGCGCGTTACGCCCTGCTGGGCCGGCATGAACGCCAGGGTGCGATGCGCCTCCTCGCGGAAAGGCCGCAGGAAGGGCGTGGCGTAGCCCAGGCCCAGCACGGTCTCGCCGCGGACATTCGGCCACACGTCGCGCAAGCGCGCACGCAGCAGCCGCACTGTCATTTGCCCCAGCGTGCTGCTGTAAAAATCGTTGAGATCGAGGACGTCCGTCCACATATGGGAATTGTAGCAGAAACCGCGCCTGTGCCGCCATGGCTGGCCCATGGCGGTAACAAGGCAGCCTTGCTAACGTTGCATCATGAGCACCACCCTAGACATCGTCCGTATCCCCGTCCTGAATGACAATTACGTGTGGCTGATGCGCGAGCCGCAGAGCGGCGCGGTCGGCGTCGTCGACCCCGCGGTCGCCGGGCCGGTGCTGGCCGAGGCGGCCAAACGCCGCTGGAAGATCACCCATATCCTGAACACGCACCACCACGGCGACCATGTCGGCGGCAACCGCGAGATCAAGGAGGCCACCGGCTGCACCATCGTCGGCCCACGCCGCGACCGCGCCCGCATCCCCGGCATAGACGTCGAGATAGACGACGGCGACCGCTACCGCTTTGGCGAGGCCGAGGCCGAGGTGTTCTTCGTGCCCGGCCACACCAGCGGCCACATCGCCTATGCCTTCCGCGAGCAGAAAGCGCTGTTCTGCGGCGACACGCTGTTCGCGCTGGGCTGTGGCCGCCTGTTCGAGGGCACGCCGCAGCAGATGTGGACGTCGCTCAGCCGCTTGCGCGCGCTGCCCGACGACATGCGCGTCTACTGCGCGCACGAGTATACGCAGTCGAATGCCCGCTTCGCGGTGACGGTCGAGGCAGACAACGACAAGCTCCTGAAGCGCTCGGCAGCCATCGACGCGGCGCGTGCCAAGGGCGAGGCCACGGTGCCGTCGCTGCTCGGCGAGGAGAAGGCGACCAACCCCTTCCTGCGCGCCGATGTGCCGGCCGTCCAGAAGGCCGTCGGCATGGCGGGGGGCGATCCGGTCGCGGTGTTCGCCGAGGTGCGGCACCGCAAGGACGTGTTTCGGTAGCGGAGAGCTGGAGTGAATCGCGCGCATCGGAGATGCGTGTCTAGCGTCGCACCAGACAGAAATAGGCGCTAATGCCGAGCGCCGCGGCCAACATGCCGTAGAGCGGCGCTTGGGGGATGTTGAGGAACAGCCACGGCGCCGACAACGGACCCACCGCGGCGCCGAAATCGCGCCACGTCGAGTAGCTCGCCTGGGAACTCAGCACGCTCGACTTGCCGCGCGCCAGCACCAGGACCGGGATAAGGGTGTTGAACATGCCGCGGGTCGTGACGACCGTGATCGCGCCCAGCAGCTCGTGATCGAGCGCGATCAGGACGAAGCCCGTCACCAGCAGTATGCCGTTGATGATCGAGATGCGCCGTGCGCCGAAGCGGTCGCCGATCCAGCCACCCAGCGGGCCCGTGGTGACCTCGACCAGCCAGCGCAGCGCCAGCAGCAACGCCGTCGCCATCACCGGCGCGACCGAAGTGATCGAATCCTTCATCAGGAAGGCCAGGGTCAGCAGGAACACGCCGTCGCTGGTGAAGCCCAGCATGAAGCCCCAGGTCTCTAGACGATGCGGGAACGGCAGGCGGAACGGCTTCTTGTCGGCATGCTCGCGCGACAGGCGCGGCAGCAGCAGCGCGGCGCCGAGGGAGATCAGCGTCAGCCCGCCGAAGATCAGGAAGACGGTGCGCAGCCCCGCCTGCAGGGCGATCCACGCACCGCCCACCAGGGACATCGCCTGTACGATGCCGATGGCGGCGCGGCTCGCGCCGACGCGCTTGCCGGCGTTGGCGTGGTCGGAAACGGCATAGGCCAGCGTCGAGAGGTTGAGCGAGGCGTAGGAGATGCCCCAAAGGATGCGCGCGCCGACCTGCACCGCGTCGTTCTCGGCCAGGCCGTAGAGCGTGGTCGAGACCACTGAGCCGATGGCGGCCATCACCATCAGCGCATGCGGGCCGACCCGCTCGCCGATCGCGGCGACGCCGGAATTGGCGAGCAGCCGGATCCAGCGGTTGAGCGACAGCAGCACGCCCACCATGGCGAGGCTGACGCCGAAGTCCTCATGATAGAGCGGCAGCACGGCATAGAGCAGCGTGTCGCCGATCATGGCCACCGCGATGACCAGGCCGGGCAGCGCCATGCCGACCGGCACGGTGCTCGACGAGGGCGTGGCCGTGCTCACCTCTCAGGAGGCGCGCTGGACCAGGGCTTCGCGTAGCGCGGCGGCGGCGAGGGAGGTGCCGCGGCGCGCCCCGTGCAGCAGCATCGGCGAGCTGAGGAAGCCGTGCAGCATGCCGCCGAACTCGACGAGGTCGGCCTGCGTGCCTTCCTGCTGCAGGCGGAAGGCATAGGCGCGCCCCTCGTCGCGCAGAGGGTCGTATCCGGCGGTGATCACCAGGGCCGGCGGCAGGCCGCCCAGCGACCCGGCGCGCAGCGGCGAGACGCGCCAGTCGCCGCGGCCCGCCTTGTCCGGCGCGTAGTGGTCGAAGAACCATTCCATCGTGGCTGCATTCAGGCCGTAGCCGTCCTCGTAACGGCGATAGGATTCGGCGCGACCGACTGCGTCGGTCACGGGATAGGCAAGCAGCTGCAGCCTGAGTGCGGGACCGCCGTTGTCGCGCGCCCAGATCGAGGCCGCGGCCGCGAGATTGCCGCCGGCGCTGTCGCCGCCGATGGCGAGTTTCGAGGAATCGACGCCGATCGCGGCGCCGTTGGTCGCCACCCATTGCAGGCCGGCCACGACGTCGTCGAAGGCGCCGGGAAACCGCGCCTCCGGCGCCAGCCGGTAGTCGATGGCGAAGACCACGATGCCCGCTTCCAGGGCGAACTGGGCACAGAGCACGTCGTGACTGTCGAGGTTGCCGAACACCCAGCCGCCGCCATGGGCGTAGACCAGGCACGGCAGCTTGGCATCGGCCGGCGCCGAGGCCGGGCGATAGATTCGCACCGCGAGATCGCCGGCGGGTCCCGCGATGGTGCGGTCGACCACCTTGGCCCCTGCCGGACGAGGTCCCTGCGCCGCCGGCCGCAGCGAGAGATAGAGTTCGCGCGCCGCCCGCGGCGACAGCGTATTCCACGCCGGCCGGTTGGCCGCCGCCATCAAGTCGATCAAGCGCTGCGATTCGGGATCGAGTGCCATTCCTCCAACTCCATTTACCGATCAATGCGCCACTCTAGCAGTCGGTGCCCCTGTTTCGTCACGAGACGAATGGTAAGGTGCGGCATGACGTTCGAACCGGACCACGGCGCGCCTGCTTCGCCTTCCTCGCCGCGGTGGCGCAGGAGCTGGGACCGCCTGAGGAATTGGCGTCCGAGTCGGGACAAGACGGCGGTCGGCGCGCCGATCAGCGGCCGTCGGCGGCTGTGGCGCTGGACATGGCGCGCGGTCGTCGTGGCGCTGATCCTCTATTTCCCGGTGGGTGCCCTGATCGTCGAGAACATCGACGACGACCCGCAGTTCGCACCGCGCAACGTGGTGCCCGGCGAAAGCCGCGCCGTCGCGGCGGCAGCCGACCTCGTGACCCGTGAGGTCGACCAGAAGACCTGGGCGCCGATGATGCCGTTCTTCGTGCCGGCCGGCATTCTCGACAATATGCCGAACTTCCAACGCGGCGAGATGGCGGCGCTCGGCCGGTTCAGCACCGAGCTGATGGACCAGCTCGGCCGCGTGCGCGGCACCAGCCAGGTCGACCGCGACCTCGAGCAGGCCCGCGGCTTCCTGAACGAGCAGCCCAATATCTGGCTGTGGCAACCCAGCGTGTCCCTGATGCCGTCGACGACCTCGGCACAGAAGTATCGCGCCGGACGCGACCGGCTGCTCGCCTACAACAAGCGGCTGGCGTCCGGCCAGGCGGTATTCGAGCGGCGCGCCGACAACCTGCAGGCCCTGATCGATCGCATCGCCAACGACGAGGGCTCGGATTCGGCGGTCATCGACCAGCACATCATCGAAAGCTCCGGCGATCTGTTCGACATGCGGGCCGACGACATCTTCTACTTCAACAAGGGCCGGCTCTACGCCAACTACATCCTGCTGCGCGAGCTCGGCGTCGATTTCGAGAACGTCATCCGCGAGCGCAACCTCACCAACGCCTGGAACGGCACGGTCGAGACCTTCCGCGTCGCCGCGGCGCTGCAGCCCTGGATCGTGTGGAACGGCTATCCGGACGGGCTGTTCATCCCCAACCATCTCGCCGCCCAGGGCTTCTACCTGCTGCGCGCCCGCACGCAGCTGCGCGAGATCAGCTCCATCCTGCTGAGGTAGGCGGCGCGTGGAGATCTATCTGCCGATCGCCGAGCAGTCGATGAACGTGTTCCTCCTGCTTGGCCTGGGAGGCGCCGCCGGGCTGCTGGCCGGCATGTTCGGCGTCGGTGGCGGCTTCCTCGCGACGCCGCTGCTGATCTTCGTCGGCATTCCGCCGGCCGTCGCGGTGGCGAGCCAGGCCAACCAGGTCGTGGCCAACTCGATCTCCTCCCTGCAGGTGCAATGGCGGCGCGGCAATGTCGACCTGCGCATGGGGCTGATCCTGCTGCTGGGCGGCATGATCGGCTCGTCGGCCGGCGTGTCGCTGTTCACCTACCTCAAGGCGATCGGCCAGATCGATTTCGTGATCGCCGTCCTCTATGTCGTCATGCTGTCGACCATCGGCGTGCTGATGCTGTTCGAGAGCGCCAGGACCTACCTCCGGCGGCGCCGCAATCCCGAGGCGCCGCGCGGCAAGCTGCATACCCACTACCTGGTGCACCGCCTGCCGCTGAAGCTGCGCTTCTACAAGTCCAAGCTCTACATCAGCGCCCTGCTGCCGATCGGCATCGGCTTCGCCATCGGCGTCCTGTCGGCGATCCTGGGCGTCGGCGGCGGCTTCGTCCTGGTGCCGGCGATGATCTACATACTCGGCATGCCGACCGCCGTGGTGATCGGCACCTCGAACTTCCAGATCCTGTTCGTGGCGGCCAACGTCACCTTTTTGCAGGCGGCGACCAACGGCACGGTCGACGTCGTGCTCGCCCTGCTGCTGATCCTCGGGGGTGTGGTCGGGGCGCCGGTCGGCTCTCGGCTGGCGGCGAAACTGCCGGGCGTGGTGCTG
>JAEWIV010000284.1 GCA_023386865.1 Pseudomonadota bacterium | reverse complement strand
GCGCACGACGCCGCGCAGCCACAGCGAGACGTGGCCGAGCAGCCGCCGATAGGCCTCGTCGTCCCCGCGCCGTGCCCGGCGCATCAACGCGGAGAGATCGATCGGGTCGCCCAACGAGCTCGGTCCTTCACGTATTCGTGTGCGGATGGCGAAACATTACACCAATAAATCGATGCGCGGCCTGTAACGTCCACGCCCGACCCTGCGAATGACCTGATTGCGGGCCTCTCACCCGCCCAACCAGGAGGGTCTCAATGAACAAGCGTACGCTGATCGCCACCGCCGTCTCGGTCTTCGCCGCCACGCGCTTCGCCTCGACGTCTTTTGCAGCCGGCGTAAAGTGCTCGGGCTCGAACGCCTGCAAGGGCCAGAGCGCCTGCAAGAGCGCCAGCTCGGCCTGCAAGGGCCAGAACGCGTGCAAGGGGCAGGGCTTCACCGAGACTTCCGACGCCGCGGCGTGCTCTGCCAAGGGCGGCAAGGTGATGTAGCAAAGGCCAGAAGGCGACGCGGGCGTTCGCGATGGCGCGGGCGGCCCGCACCCTCTTCCAGCGGGGCCTCGGCATGAATGCATTGATCAGCGTCCTCTACGACTGGCCGCGCGTCGTCACGGGCCATCTCGCCTGGTTGCCGTCGCTCGCGATCCGCGTCGTCGTCGGCTGGGTGTTCCTGTGGACGGGCTGGCAGAAGCTCCACTTCCTGCCGCGCATGATCGAGAACTTCCGCGAATGGGGCATTCCCGCGCCGGAGATACTCACGCCGTTCGCCTCGGGCATGGAGTTCGTCGGCGGTCTGCTGCTGCTGGTCGGCCTGCTGACGCGCATCGTCTCGATCCCGATGATGATCATCATGCTGGTGGCGATCGCTTCGGCAAAGTGGGGTGACGTCGACTCGCTGCAGACGCTGCTGGGCTTCGAGGAGATCTCCTATTTCGTGATGTTCGGCTATCTCGCGGTCGCGGGTCCGGGGCCGGTATCGCTCGACCATTTCATTCTGAAGACGCTGCGCAGGCATCGGCTGCCGTCGGACTACGGCGCGTGACGGTCCGCTCCGCCAAAGCCGCTCCAAATGCACTTCCAGCTGGAGCGAAATGAGTTGGCACGGAAGCTTCAGACCTCGATCCGGCTGCCGAGCTCGACGGTCTGGTTCGCCGGCAGGCCGAGGAAGTCGGTCGGGCTCGCGGAAAAACGGCTCAACATCAGGAACAGGTGACGCTGCCAGCTCGGCAGCAGGGGATGTCCGCCGCTCACGACGTTGTTGTGGCCAATGAAGAAGGAGGTGTTCACCGGATCGACGGAAATGCCGAGCCCCGCCAGGCCGGCGATGTCGTGGCCGATGTCGGGCTTCTCCATGAAGCCGTAGCACAGCACCGCGCGGTGGAGGCCGCTGCCCAGCTCGCGCACCCTGAGGCGGTCCTCCGGCGCGACGAAAGGTTCCTCCAGCAGCTGGACGGTCAGCAGCACGACGCGCTCGTGCAGCACGCCGTTGTGCCGCAGGTTCTGCATCAGGCTGCTGGAAGCGGCGTCGGCAAAGGTCGTGAGATAGATCGCGGTGCCCTGCGTGCGGTGCAGGCGCTCGGTGTCGAGGGTGGCGAGCAGCGTGTCGATCGGCACCGTCCGCTCGTGCTCGCGCTGCGCCACGGCATGACGGCCGCGATGCCAGGTCCACATGGCGATGAAGAGCACGGTGGCGATGGCGAGCGGCACCCAGCCGCCTTCGGCGAATTTCATCATGTTGGCCGAGAACAGCGAGCCGTCGACGACCAGCAGCAGAAGGAAGAGCGGCACGATCAGGGACCATGGCCACCGCCAGCCGCGCATCGCAAGCGTCAGCACCAGCACGGTGGTGATCAGCATGGTGCCGGTCACGGCGATGCCGTAGGCCGACGCGATCTCGGGGCCCGTCTTGAAGGCCAGCACGATGCCCAGCACGCCGGCCAGCTGCAGCCAGTTCACGGCCGGCACGTAGATCTGGCCGAATTCGCTGGGCGAGGTGTGCAGGATGCGGACGCGGGGGCTGAGACCCAGCAGGGTCGCCTGCTGGGCCATCGAGAAGGCACCGGAGATCGTCGCCTGCGAGGCGATCACCGTGGCCATCGTGGCGATCACCACCAGCGGATAAAGCGCCCAATGCGGCGCCAGCTTGAAGAACGGGTTGGACGCGGCGGCGGGGTCGTCCAGCAGCAGCGCGCCCTGGCCGTAATAGTTGGCGAGCAGGGCGGGGAACACGACGATCAGCCAGGCGGAGCGGATCGGGCTGCGGCCGAAATGGCCGATGTCGGCGTAGAGCGCCTCGGCACCCGTGAGCGCCAGCGTGACCGCGCCGAGCGCCACGAACGCGCCGGTCTTGTGCTTCATGGCGAAGACGAAGGCATGGTGTGGCGACAGCGCCACCAGCACGTCGGGTTGCTGCACGATCTGGCGCGCGCCCAGCAGGAACAAGATGGCGAACCAGATCAGCATGACCGGCCCGAACAGGTGGCCGATGCCGCCGGTGCCGAAATGCTGGACGGCGAACAGGCCGACCAGCACGGCCATCGCGATCGGCAGGATCATCGGCTCGAAGGCTGGCGTGGCCACGTTCAACCCCTCGACGGCGCTCAGCACCGAAATGGCCGGAGTCAGCAGGCAATCGCCGTAGAACAGGGCCGCGCCCAGCATGCCCAGGACGACGTAGGCGGTGCGCCGGCGTCCGGAGATGCCGGGCTCGCGCGACACGAGCGCCATCAGTGCCAGCACGCCGCCTTCGCCGCGGTTGTCGGCGCGCATGACGACCATGACGTACTTCAGGGTGACGACGATGATCAGCGCCCAGGTGATGAGCGACAGCATGCCGAGCACGTTGTCGTGCGTGGGCTGGAGGCCGGTGAAGTCGCTGAAGCAGGTCTGGACGGTGTAGAGCGGGCTGGTGCCGATGTCGCCGAACACCACGCCGAGCGCCGCCAGCGTCAATCCGGCCGCCCGCTTCCGGCCGGCAGGCCGCGTCGCGGCCATCGTGCTCATCTCGCCAAGTCCCCCCGTTCAGCGCGCCGATTCTGGTCGGCGAACGAGCTGGGTTCAACGGGGAACTTGGATGCCGCCTCAGATCTCGATGCGGCTGCCGAGCTCGACGGTACGGTTGGCCGGCAGGCCGAAGAAGTCGGCGGCGCTAACGGCGAAGCGGGCCAGCACCAGGAACAGCTGCTGCTGCCAGCGCGGCAGTACCGGCTTGGCGGCGCCGACATAGCTGTTGCGGCCGATGAAGTACGAGGTTCGCATCGGATCGATCGGTACGCCGCGGTCGGTCAATGGGGCGAGGTCGCGCGGCACGTCGGGCTGCTCCATGAAGCCGTAACGCAACGCGACGCGATGCACGCCTTTTCCTAGATGGCCGACCTCGGCGCGCTGATTCGTGGACACATAGGGCTCGTCCGTCACTTCTATGGTCAGGAGCACGACGTGCTCGTGCAGCACCTCGTTGTGCTTGAGGTTGTGTAGCAGGCAGCCGGGCGCGCTTTCGGAGAGGGAGGTGAGATAGACCGCCGTTCCCTGCGGGCGATGAACCCGGCCCGGGCTGATGCTGCCGATCAGTTCCTCCACGGGCAAGGTTCCTGCTTTCTCGCTGGTGGCTACAGCCGCTCGGCCCCGCATCCAGGTCCACATGGTGGTGAAGATCGCCACGGCAATGACGATCGGCACCCAGCCGCCCTCGTGGAATTTCAGCATGTTGGCCGTGAACAGCGTCGCGTCGACCGTCAGGAAGACCGCAAACACCGGGATGGCGAGAGACCACGGCCACTTCCAGCCGCGCACCGCCAGCGCGAACACCAGGACGGTGGTGACCAGCATGGTGCCGGTGACGGCGATGCCGTAGGCGGCGGCGAGGTTGGTCGACGACTTGAAGAACATCACCAGCGCGAGGACGCCGGCCAGCAGCAGCCAGTTGACCGCGGGCACGTAGATCTGGCCGAAGTCGCTCTCCGAGGTGTGTTCGATGCGAATGCGCGCGCTCAAGCCCAGCAGGGCCGACTGCTGCGCCATGGAGAAGGCGCCGGAGATGGTGGCCTGCGAGGCGATGATGGTGGCCGCGGTCGCCAGCGCCACCAGCGGATAGAGCGCCCAGTCCGGGGCCAGACGAAAGAAGGGATTGTCGATGGCGCTCGAGTCAGTGAGGAGCAGCGCGCCTTGGCCGTAGTAGTTCGCCAGCAGCGCCGGCAGCACCAGCCACAGCCAGGCGCGGCGGATCGGCGTGCGGCCGAAATGTCCCATGTCGGCATAGAGCGCTTCCGCGCCGGTCACCGCCAGCGTCACCGCGCCGAGAGCGAACAGGGTGACGACGCCGTGATGAAGCGCGAAATCCAGCGCGTGATGAGGCAGGAACGCCCAAAGCACCTGCGGCGCCTCGACGATCTGCCGGAGGCCCAGTACGAACAGGACGATGAACCAGACGAGCGTGATCGGCCCGAACCAGCTGCCGACGCCGGCCGTGCCCAAGCGCTGGACGGCGAACAGTGCCACCAGCACGCCGATGGAGATGGGCAGCACCACAGCGTCGAGGGCGGGCGTCGCCACCTTGAGTCCCTCGACCGCGCTCAGCACGGAAATGGCGGGCGTGAGCAGGCAGTCGCCATAAAACAGAGCAGCGCCCAGCACGCCGAGGATCAGGTACATGCGGCGGCGGCGCGGGTTGATTGCTGGCTGGCGCGACACCAGTGCCATGAGGGCGAGCACGCCGCCTTCGCCACGATTGTCGGCGCGCATGACGACGACGACGTACTTCAACGTGACGACGACGATCAGCGCCCAGGTGATCAGCGACAGGATGCCTACGACGTTGTCATGCGTGGCCTGTAACCCTGTAAATTCGCTGAAACATTCCTTGACGGTGTAGAGCGGGCTGGTGCCGATGTCGCCGAAGACGACGCCCAGGGCCGCCAGAGTCAGCGCTGCCGTACGTCTTTGGCCGGCCGGCTGCGCGGCGGCTACGGTGCCGGACATGCCTCTGAAACACTCCCGTCGGAACCGGCGGCATATTGCGCAGGAGCCGATGCGGGTCAACCGCCAATCTTGCCCGCAATTCCTATGAAATTCCTATATCGGCGGCTGCTAGAAGGTCTTCGAGATGGTGAAGATGGCGCGAGCATCACAGTTCATGGTGGCAGCGCAGGTTGACTGGTCGAGGTTGGTATCGACATAGGCGATGCTGAGATCAACACCCCACAGCGAGACGCCAAGGCCGATCTGCCAGTCCCAGTAGTTGTTGTAGCCGATGCCGTAATTGGTGAAGCGCTCGACATACTGGTTGCCGACGGTGCCGAACAGCTTGAACGAGACGTTCTCGTTCAGCTTGATGAAATCGAGCGGGACGGTGAGCTGGCCCCATTTGTACCAGGCGATGCCCGAATTGCCGAAGAAGTTGGGGCTGTAGCGGACGGCGCCCTGGATGGCGGCCACGCCGAAGTCGTAGCCCAGCACCAGCCCGAATTCGTTGAAGTCGTAGAACAGGTCCGACGGGGCGCCGAGATAGTTGTAGCGGATATAGCCCAGGTCGGCGGTGAACTTGCCCTCGAGCGCCTTGAGCCTCAGCCCGGCGATGAGGTCGACCTCGGCGATGGTGGGATTGGTGTTGCCGAAATAGACGTTGCTGCCCCAGGCGCCGACATAGGCGCTGAGCGCCACGTTCTCACTGACCGTCGGCGTCTCGTAGGTGAAGGCCGGCTGGATTGCGATCTGGCGCTGGGTCTGCGAGATGCCGCGGTAGGAATAGTCCGTGGCGAAGGCGAAGGTCGCGGTCCACGAACCGCCGAACGGGGCCTTCCAGACCTCCTTCGCGCCGGTGATGACGGTCTCCCTGTCTGTCGGCGGCGATGACGTTTGGGCCGTGGCTGCTCCGGCCGTGGCAAACGCGGCGCTCGTGGCGAGCGCAACCAGGACTCCCCGTGTCATTGTCCGTACTCCTCGATGAGGTCGGCAGAAAACGACGGGCGATCCTAGGAAGTCCATGCGTCGGCACGCACGGGTACATAAGGGACGTATAGGAATTCGCTCGGCGATTTGACGTTCATCGAAACGCGTGGCGATTCGTATGCTCGCTTTATGCGGAGCTGTGTGCAGGCGCCTCGAATTCATAGGCGATGTGGGCGCTCTATCGGGCGAGGAGAGAACCCATGCTCGACATCGTCCTTTTCATCGGATTCGTCCTGCTCTGCCTGCACATCGCATACGAGCGGCTCTGCAATCGCCTGTAACCCCCGGCAGGGCCAGGCAATGAGATCCTATGCCATTCCTATGGCGAGCACGCACCTTCGCCGTCGAAATCTTATGCGGTCCGGGTCCACTTTCCGGGCGCCATGAGACTGCCGATTCCTTCCTCCTGGCGCCGGGCGGACGAAGTCCGTCCGGCGCCTTCCCCTGCCGGCGACTTTCCCGTGCCGCGTGAAGTGCTGGGGGAGATCGGCTTTTTGCTCGCTGTCCACCTCGCGGTGGCGCTCGCCGTCGCCGCCGCCCTGCAATGGTTTGGAATCGCCTGAGCCGACCGGCCGAAAGGAAGGAGCCATGCTTGACGTGATCATGATCGCAGTCGCCCTCGGCGCGTTCGCGCTGGCCATCGCCTACGCCCATGGCTGCGAGAAACTGTGAGCAACCGCCCATGCTGATCGAATACATCCTGGGCAGCGCCGTCACGGTCGGCCTGCTCGTCTATCTCGTCTACGCCCTGCTGCGCCCGGAACGTTTCTAGCGGCGCATCCGAGGAACGACCCATGACTTTCGATGGCTGGATCCAGATCGCCCTCTACTGCGTGGTGATCACCCTGATCGTGAGGCCGCTGGGCGGCTACATGACGCGCGTCTTCGCGGGCGAGCGCACCTTCCTGTCGCCCGTGCTCCGCCCCGTCGAGCGCGGTTTCTACCGCCTGGGCGGCGTCGACGAGCGCACCGAGCAGAATTGGCTGACCTACGCCGTCGCCATGCTGCTGTTCAACCTCGCGGGCTTCCTCGGCCTCTACGCGCTGATGCGCTTCCAGGCTCTGCTGCCGTTCAATCCGGCCGATCAGCCGGCGGTCGAGGAGAGCCTCGCCTTCAACACGGCGATGAGCTTCACCACCAACACCAACTGGCAGTCGTACGTCCCCGAAACGACGATGAGCTACCTGGTGCAGATGGCGGGCCTCACCGTGCACAATTTCGTCTCGGCGGCGACCGGCATCGCCCTCGCCATCGCCCTGGTGCGCGGCTTTGCCCGCCGCTCGACGCGCGGCATCGGCAACTTCTGGGTCGACCTGGTGCGCTGCACTCTCTATGTCCTGATGCCGATCTGCATCGTCGTCGGGCTGTTCTTCGTCTGGCAAGGCATGCCGCAGAATCTCGGCGCCTACACCGAAGTGACGACGCTCGAGGGCGCCCGGCAGGTCATCGCGCAGGGGCCGGTCGCTTCCCAGGAAGTCATCAAGCAGCTCGGCACCAACGGCGGCGGCTTCTTCAACACCAACGCCGCGCATCCGTTCGAGAATCCAAATGCGATCACCAATTTCGTCAACGTCGTGCTGATATTCGCCATCGGCGCGGCCCTCACCAACGTGTTCGGCCGCATGGTCGGCGACCAGCGCCAGGGCTGGGCGGTGTTCGCCGTGATGGGCGTGCTGTTCCTGGGCGGCGTGCTGGTGGCGTACTGGGCCGAAGGTGCCGGCAATCCGGCGATCGCCGCCGCCGGGGTCGACACCAAGGCCTCGGGCCTCCAGGCCGGCGGCAACATGGAGGGCAAGGACGTCCGCTTCGGCATCGCCGGCTCGGCTCTGTTCGCCGTCGTCACGACGGCGGCCTCGTGCGGCGCGGTGAACTCGATGCACGACAGCTTCACGCCGCTCGGCGGGCTGATCCCGCTGTTCAACATGCAGCTCGGCGAGATCATCGTCGGCGGCGTCGGCGCGGGCCTTTACGGCATGCTGCTGTTCGCCATCATCTCGGTGTTCATCGCCGGCCTCATGGTCGGACGCACGCCCGAGTATCTCGGCAAGAAGATCGAGGCCCGGGAGGTGAAGCTGGCCCTGCTCGCCATCCTCGTCCTGCCGTTCTCCATCCTGGGCTTCAGCGCCATCGCCACCGTGGTCGATGCCGGGCTGGCCGGCCCGGCCAACCAGGGGCCGCACGGCTTCAGCGAGATCCTCTATGCCTACACGTCGGGCACCGCGAACAACGGCTCGGCCTTCGCCGGCCTCGGCGCCAACACGCTGTTCTACAACACCACCATCGGTCTTTCGATGTTCATCGGCCGCTTCCTGATGATCGTGCCCATGGTCGCCATCGCAGGCTCGCTCGCGTCCAAGAAGATCGTGCCGGCGTCCGCCGGCACCTTCCCGACCAACGGTCCGCTGTTCGTCGGCCTCGTGGTCGGCGTCATCCTGATCGTGGGCGGTCTCACCTTCTTTCCCGCCCTGGCGCTCGGCCCGATCGTCGAGCACTTCGCGATGACGGCGGGCACGCTCTACTAGAGTCGAGGACAGGCATGACTGATATGGCTCTTTCCGGCCGCCGCTCGCAGGCCTCGACCCTGACCGACCCGAAGATCCTCGGGCCGGCGCTGGTCGATTCGTTCCGCAAGCTCGATCCGCGGCTGATGGTCAGGAACCCCGTGATGTTCACGGTGGAGGTGGTCGCGACGCTGACCACGGTCCTGTTCATCCGCGATCTCGTGATGGGCAACGGCGGGCTGGGCTTCTCCTTCCAGGTCAACCTCTGGCTCTGGTTCACCGTGCTGTTCGCCAACTTCGCGGAAGCCGTGGCCGAGGGCCGCGGCAAGGCCCAGGCCGCGACCCTGCGCAAGGCCAGGACCGAGACCATCGCCAAGCGCCTGCCCGATGCCCAGTCCACCCGCTTCGAGACGCTGCCGGCGACCAGGCTCAAGAGGGGCGACCTCGTGCTGGTCGAGGCGGGCGACCTCATCCCGTCCGACGGCGAGGTGGTCGAAGGAGTCGCCTCGGTCAACGAGGCGGCCATCACCGGCGAGTCGGCGCCCGTCATCCGCGAGGCGGGCGGCGACCCCTCGGCGGTCACCGGCGGCACGCAGGTGATCTCCGACTGGATCAAGGTGCGCATCACCGCGCAGCCCGGCTCGACCTTCCTCGACCGCATGATCGCCCTGGTCGAGGGCGCCGAGCGCCAGAAGACGCCGAACGAGATCGCGCTCAACATCCTGCTGGCCGGCATGACGATCATCTTCGTCTTCTCGGTGGCGTCGATCCCGAGCTTTGCCGCCTATGCCGGCGGCACCATGGGCGTGCTCGTGCTGGTGGCGCTGTTCGTGACGCTCATTCCGACCACCATCGGCGCGCTCCTGTCGGCGATCGGCATCGCCGGAATGGACCGCCTGGTGCGCTTCAACGTGCTCGCCATGTCGGGCCGCGCCGTCGAGGCGGCGGGCGACGTCGATACGCTGCTGCTCGACAAGACCGGGACGATCACGCTGGGCAACCGCCAGGCGGCGGCGTTCCTGCCGGTGAGCGGCGTTGGCGAACGCGACCTCGCCGATGCCGCGCAACTCGCCTCGCTGTCGGACGAGACGCCCGAAGGCCGCTCCATCGTGGTGCTGGCCAAGGAGAAGTACGGCATCCGTGGCCGCGAGATGGCGCCGTTGCATGCCAAGTTCATCCCGTTCTCGGCCCACACCCGCATGAGCGGCATCGACGTCGACGGCGCCTCGATACGCAAGGGGGCGGTCGACGCCATAATTGCCGACAGCAGGACCCAGACGACGGCGCCCGAGCTGGCCCGCGAGGTCGAGTCGCTGGCCGAGAAGATCGCGAAGTCCGGCGGCACGCCGCTTGCCGTGGCCAAGGATGGCAAGCTGCTCGGCGTCATCCATCTCAAGGATATCGTCAAGGGCGGCATCCGCGAGCGCTTCGCCACCTTGCGCCGCATGGGCATCCGCACCGTCATGATCACCGGCGACAACCCGGTGACGGCCGCCGCGATCGCCGCCGAATCCGGCGTCGACGACTTCCTGGCCCAAGCGACGCCCGAGACCAAGCTCAAGCTGATCCGGGACGAGCAGGCCGAGGGCAAGCTGGTGGCGATGTGCGGCGACGGCACCAATGACGCGCCGGCGCTCGCCCAGGCCGATGTCGGCGTCGCCATGAACACCGGCACCATGGCCGCGCGGGAAGCCGGCAACATGGTCGACCTCGACAGCGATCCGGCCAAGCTCATCGAGATCGTCGAGATCGGCAAGCAGCTGCTGATGACGCGCGGCGCGCTCACCACCTTCTCGATCGCCAACGACGTGGCGAAGTACTTCGCCATCATCCCGGCGATGTTCCTCGCCTTCTATCCGCAGCTCGGGGCGCTGAACGTCATGCACCTGACGACGCCGCAATCGGCCATCCTGTCGGCCATCATCTTCAACGCGCTCGTCATCGTGGCGCTCATCCCCCTGGCGCTACGCGGCGTGCAGTACCGGCCGGTCGGCGCTTCGGCGGTGCTGGTGCGCAATCTCCTGATCTACGGCGTCGGCGGCATCATCGTGCCTTTCGTCGGCATCAAGCTGATCGACATGCTGATCACCGCCGTCGGCCTTGCCTGAGGACTGACCCATGTTGAAGGAAATCCGCCCCGCCATCGTCATGGTCGTGCTGCTCACGATCGTGACCGGCCTCGCCTATCCCCTCGCCATGACGGGCATCGCCCAGGCTCTCTTTCCGCGCCAGGCCAACGGCAGCCTGATCGTCAAGGACGGCAAGGTGCTGGGCTCCGAGCTGATCGGCCAGAACTTCACCGAGGATCGCTACTTCCAAGGCCGGCCGTCGGCCACCAGCGCGCCCGATCCCAACGACGCGACCAAGACCGTGGCCGCGCCCTACAACGCCGCCAACTCGTCGGGCAGCAACGCCGGCCCGACCTCCAAGGCGCTGATCGAGCGCATCCAGGGCGACGTCGAGAAGCTCAAGGCCGAGAACCCCAACGCTCCAGTGCCGGTCGATCTGGTGACGACCTCGGGCTCGGGCCTCGATCCGCACATCACGCCGGCCGCCGCCTACTTCCAGGTCCCGCGCGTGGCCAAGGCGCGCGGTCTGCCTGAAGACAAGGTGCGTGACCTCGTCAGCCGGCATATCGAAGGCCGCCTCCTTGGCGTCGTGGGCGAGCGCCGCGTCAACGTCCTGCAGCTCAACATGGCCCTCGACGCTATGAAGTCGTAGTGACATCTTGGAGCTTCGATGGTTGAAGCTTCAGACCACACTCGGCCTTCGCCAGACGCGCTGCTGAAGGCGGCGGAGAGGGAAGGCCGCGGCAAGCTGAAGATATTCCTCGGTGCCGCGCCCGGTGTGGGCAAGACCTACGAGATGCTTGCGGCGGCGCGGCGGCGCAAGGTCGAAGGGGTCGACGTCGTGATCGGCGTCGTCGAAACCCACGGCCGTGCCGAGACCGAGGCGCAGATGGTCGGGCTGGAGGTCGTGCCGCGCCGCAAGATCGACTACAAGGGCCGCACGCTCGAGGAGATGGACATCGATGCCGTGCTGAAGCGGCGGCCGCAGCTCGTGCTGGTCGACGAGCTCGCCCATACCAACGCCGAAGGCAGCCGCCATCCCAAGCGCTACATGGATGTCGAGGAGCTGCTCGTCGCCGGCATCGATGTCTATTCGACGCTCAATATCCAGCACGTCGAGAGCCTGAACGACGTCGTGGCACGCATCACGCGCATCCGCGTGCGCGAGACCGTGCCCGACCGGATCCTGAATGCCGCCGACGAGGTCGAGCTGGTCGATCTCACCCCCGCCGACCTGATCGGTCGCCTGCGCGAGGGTAAGGTCTATGTCCGCGAGCAGGCGCAACGCGCGCTGCGCCACTACTTCTCGCCGGGAAATCTGACGGCGCTGCGCGAGCTGGCGCTCCGGCGCACCGCCGAGCGCGTCGACGAGCAGATGCTGAGCTACATGCGCGAGCACGCCATCACGGGCCCCTGGGCCGCCGGCGAGCGCGTGATCGTCTGCCTCGATCCCAGCCCGGCCGCCGCCAATGCCGTGCGCGCCGCCAAGCGCACGGCGGACGGTCTCGATGCCGAGCTGCTCGCCCTCTACGTCGAGACCGACAGGCACGCGGTCCTGTCCGAAGCCGAGCGCGGCCACCTCGCCGAGGCGATGCGGCTCGCCGAGCGGCTGGGCGCCGAGGTCGTGACCCTGCCCGGACGCTCGGTGGTCGAGGAGATCCTGGCCTTCGCCCGCTCACGCAACGCCACGCGCGTGGTCCTGGGAAAGTCCCGGCGCTCGCGCTGGTTCGAACTGCGCCATGGCTCGGTCGTCGACGACCTGGTGCGTTCGAGCTCGGGGCTGGCGATCGAGGTGGTGGCGGCGGAACAGGGCAAGAGCACGACCGCCGCACCCGACTGGCTGCGAAATGTGCCGCTGACGCCCGGACCCTATTTCGAGGGCACGCTCACCACGGCGGCGGCGACGGCGGTCGGCGTGGCGATCGACCGGCTGATCGTCCTGCCCAACATCTCCCTGGTCTTCGTCGTGCCGGTGCTGGTATCGGCGGCGCGGCACGGGCTGGTGCCGTCGCTCTGGGTCTCGGCGCTGGGCGTGCTCGCCTACAACTTCTTCTTCCTGCCGCCGCTCTACGAGTTCACCATCCACGACCCCGCCAATATCGTGGCGCTGTTCTTCTTCATGTTCGTGGCCGCCGCGGCGAGCGCCCTTGCCGCGCGCACGCGGGCACAGACCGTATCGGCCCGGCGCGAGGCGCGCACCACCGCCGAGCTCTATGCGTTCAGCCGCAAGATCGCGGGGGTCATGGACCTCTACGACCTGTTGTGGACGATCGTCACGCACCTGGCGCGGCTGCTGAACGCCGAGGTGGTGATCCTGATGCCGGATCCCGACCAGCGGGACGGCCGGCTGGAGAGCCGTGCCGCCTTTCCGCCGGACAGCGAATTCTCCGACGCCGACCTGGCGGCGGCCCGCTGGTCGTGGCAGGCGGACCATGCGACCGGCAGGGGCACCGACACGCTGCCCGGCGGGCGGTGGCTGTTCGTGCCCATCCGCACCGTGCGCGGGCCGGTCGGCGTGATCGGCGTGCTCGCCCTCAAGGAGGACGGCGAATTGAGCGCCGGCGACCGCCGCACGCTCGACGCCGTCGGCAACCAGGCCGCCATTGCCATCGAGCGCATGACGCTCGCCGCCGACATAGACGGCGCGCGGCTGGGCGAGGAGCGCGAGCGCCTGCGATCGGCCATGCTGACCTCGGTGAGCCACGACCTGCGCACGCCGCTCGCCTCGATCATCGGCTCGCTCTCCAGCCTCAAGACCTATCGCGACCGCTACGATCAGCCGACCCGCGACGAGCTTTTGGGCACGGCGCTGAGCGAGGCCGAGCGGCTCGACCGCTTCGTCGGCAACCTGTTGGACATGACGCGGCTCGACGCCGGCGCCATCGTGCCCAACCGGGAGCCGGTCGATGCCGGCGACCTCGTCTCGACGGTGCTGCGCCGCGCCGCGCCGGTGCTGCAGGACCGCAAGGTCGTCTCCTCGATCGCGCCCGATCTGCCGCCGTTGTCGCTCGATTTCGTGCTCGCCGAGCAGGTCCTGTTCAACCTCCTGGAC
>JAEWIV010000226.1 GCA_023386865.1 Pseudomonadota bacterium | reverse complement strand
CGTCTGCGCCGGCCCTGAGCGGCGCCGGCCGGCGTCTCGGGCGGGCAGCCCGCGCCGAATGAAAGCTTGCAATTCTGCGCAGAAAGCCCATATGGACAGGGTCGATACACGGACTGCTGATTTATGGCGCGCGCGCTTTGCCCCGCGCCTTCGACCACTCTCCCGAAAAAGTGCGAATTCGACGGCCGGCCATCGGTCCCGCCAGGGAGCTGTGGCGGGCCTGCATATCTATGTTGTGAAAGGGTTTTCCATGATTACGGGAACCGTGAAGTGGTTCAACGCCACAAAGGGCTTTGGCTTCATTACGCCGGATAATGGCGGCAAGGATGCCTTCGTCCATATCAGCGCCATTGAGCGCGCCGGGCTGCAGAATCTGGTCGAAGGCCAGAAGATCCAGTTCGATCTCCTCACCGATGGCCGCAGCGGCAAGATGTCGGCGGAGAATCTCAAGGCGGTCGACTGATCGGACGCGCTGCCGGCATCGAGCCGCCGGCGGCACTCCCATGACGCCCGGGGCACGCCTGTGTTGCCGGGGATGATGGGAGAAGGAAGGCCCCGCGGCGCGAGCCGCCGGGGCCTTTTGCTTGTTGGCCCTGCCTGTCGGCAGGGCGGCTCCGATCGGAGCATGAGCGACGAAGGAGAAGGGCATGTTCAAGAAGGGTCTTCTGCCGCCCCCCAGGGCGGCCACCAAGGAAAGCATCCTGCGCCAGGCCGATGCCGTCCGCGCCGAGGCGCGGCGGGCGCGCCGCCTGGCCGACAGCATCACCGATGAGGCCGACCGCCAGAGCCTCGCCCGCCACCTGGCGGACCTCGAGGCGAGTGCGGTGCGGCTCGAAAAGGCCGCGATGGGTGCCAAGTCGGGCTGACACAGGCGCAGCTCGAAAAAGCAGAATGTCGACTTCGACCACGCCACGGTGTCTCTACGTGCTGCGCAAGCGCCTTGCCGATCGCAAGATCGACCTCGACTTCGACGGCAAGGCGCTGCAGTGGCCGGCCAACCGCGGCTGCGACCCGGTCTACGGCGCGCCGCCATTGAAGCGGGTGATCCGAAGCGGCCGACGACTGACCGGCCTCACATCACATCCCTCTTCATGTTCCTCTCCCCCGCCAGGGGAGAGGCCAGGGGAGGGGGCGTCGATAGCGCGTCGTTGGCCTACTTGCTGATCCAGAACGTATCGGGCTGGTAGAGCCCGATATATCCGCCCGGATCCCAGGCGAAGTACCCTTCCTTCGGCACGTTGCGGACCTTCGGTCCGACGACGATGGGTTGGCGGATCCCGTTCACCGTTCCGATGGAGAAGACCTCGTCGGCGTTGGTGGTCAGGATCTCGTCCCAGGCCTTGCGGCGCGCCGCGGGGTCGGCCGAGGTCTCCCACTCCTTGAGGTAGTCGAGCAGCTTGCAGGCCGACGGCATGTCGCATTGCTCGCCCTTCGTGCCTTTGGATTCCACGAACATGCCCCAGCGCGACCACTGGAGGCCGCCCTGCATCGTCGGCGCGAACTCCTTGGGGCTGGTGTTGACCGTCGGCACGGCCGTCACGGCGCCGGCGAAGGCGGTCATGATCGCGTCGCCCGAGAAGGCCCTCAGGCGGAAATTCTCGCGGGTCTGCGGCTTGGTCAGCATCTTGATGCCGACCTTCTTCCAGAACTCGCCGATCAGTTGCAGGGCATCGGCATCCTCGGTCTCCTCGCTCGCATGCTCGACGACGATGGTTGCCGGTCGACCGTCGGGCAGGAGGCGGATGCCGTCGGAGCCACGCTTGTCCAGGCCGACTTCGTCGAGCAGCTTGTTCGCGAGCTTCGGATCGTACGTCGCCCACTTTGTCGCGTACTCCGGCTTGAACAGCTCCGAGCGCTCCATGATCGTGTTGTTGGAGGGCTTGGCCAGTCCCAGGTAGACGCTTTGGTTGAGCTCCGGCCGGTCGATCGCCAGGGACAGCGCACGGCGGAAGCGGACGTCGCGCATCAGCTTGCGCCATTCCCCGTCGTTGGCATTGAGGTTGGGGTAGAGGGCGAGCTGCGAGCCGGATCCCGATTCCCACAGGCGGACGGTCACGCCCGACGTCTTGGCGCTCTTCTGCAGGAAGGTGTAGTCGCGCATGTTGAGATAGCGCGGCTGCAGGTCGGCCTCGCCCAGGCCCGCCTTGGCGGGGATCAGGTTGGTCGCCGCCACGGTCATGATCACCTCGTCGATGTAGGGCAGCTGCTGGCCCTTCTGGTCGATGCGGTGATAGTAGGGGTTGCGCGCGAAGACGAAGCGCTCGGCCGGCGGGACGGTGGCGAGCATCCACGGGTTGAGCGTGGGCATGTCGACATTGCTGTTGCCGTACATCACGTCCTGGCGCCGGAAGATGTTCGCCCAGCGGCTGCCCTTGTGAAGCTTCATGATTTCCTCCTCCGGCGTGTACTTGCCGTGGAGCTTCTTGAGGTAGTGCGCCGGCCGGAACAGGAAGAGCGGCGCGGCACGCGCCTGGCTTTCGATGAAATAGGGGTTGGGCTTGTCCCAGCTGTAGCGGATCGTCCGCTCGTCGAGGATCTCGACCTTGGGCGGCTTGCCGTCGACGAGGAGTTCGACGGACGGCCCGGAAGGCGACAGGTCGCTGTTGTTGGCGACATCCTCCCAGAAGAAGCGGAAATCCTCGGTCGTGAAGGGGTGGCCATCCGACCATTTGTGCCCGGCGCGCAGCTTCAGGGTGAACTCGCGCCCCTCCTTCGCCTCGAAGCTCTCGAGGATGTCGGGGTGCAGCTTGAACTTGTCGTCGTAGACGATCAGGCGGGTGTAGCTGTAGACCGTCATCAGGCGGGTATCCCGCGAGCCCGAGATCAGCATGTTGAGCTGGCCGCCGGGCTTGCCCGGGCCCTCGCCGCCGGCGAACCGCGTGACGACCAGGGGCTGCTGGGGAATGCGCTGGCCGACCGGCGGCAACGCGCCCGACTTCACCCGATCCGCCAGGCTCGGCGTCTCCTGCATCGCCGGCAGCGGATCCGCGGCAAAGGCCGGCGCGCCGACCGCGCCAAGCAACAGGACCTGTGTCACAAGGCGTCTCTTCATCGTTTGCCCCACTGTTTGGCGGTCTCCCCGCATTCGTTGTCCGCGTCGCGGCAGCCGGTCGTACCTTTCTTATTGATGAACGTCACCGCAGGTGTGCGAGGAGTCTTCCCCAGGCAACGGCATGTCCTGGAGCGCCGCTTTGACCCGCCTAAGTGCCCCGCTACGATGACCGACTACCTCTTCGTGAGCGGGCCCTCGAACAGGCAGTAGCCGTCGAGCATGATCGTAGAGGCGCCCTCCTTGAGGGAGCCCACCACGTCCATCTTGTTGCCGCCGCCGACGATGGCCGTCGTCTTGAACTTCATGTCGGCGCCCAGCGTCGCCTTGAAGTTCCGCTCCGGTCGGCCTTCCTGCTGGAAGCGGCCCTGGACATCCGTGCCGACAACGGTGACGTCGATGGTCATCTTGTAGGTGGGGCACTTGCCGCTACCGGGGACGTTCAGGCCATATCCCGTCCAGGTGAAAATAGCCGGCTCGGCCAGCGCCGGCCCGGCAAGAAACAGGGTGGCCGCCGTGGCTACAGCTACTTTTCTCAGCATCGCATTCCCCATCGAAAGCTTCGGAACAATTGCTCCGGCAGATTTGGACGGAATCGCGGCTTATTGGAGGCAGTGAGGCGATTTCAGGATCGAGCGACTCGTTCTCTCCCTTGGCGGGCAGGGCGATCGAAAAGTCGCGCCCTTTCTCTCTATCGCGCGTCGTTGCGCGTTCCGCTCCCGCCGTCCGCTCCGCTGTCGCTCGACCTGACCACGCATCGGAAGCCGACATGGCTGGTCGAGGTGTCGACCTGCTCGGCGTGGCGCGCCGCCGGGCGATATCGCCGGCAATAGTTGGGCGCGCAAAGATGCGAGCCGCCCTTCAGCACCTTGCGCGGGATCCGCAGGCGGTCGTGCGGGTCGTGGCTCGCCTCGATCGCCCCGCCGCGCGGGTTTCGCGGCGCGCAGCAGGCTTTCGTCTCGTCGCCCGGGTGCCGCGGCGCATACCAGTCGTCGGTCCATTCCCAGACGTTGCCGATCATGTCGAAGACGCCGTAGCCGTTCGGCGGGAATGCCCGCACCGGCGACGTGCGCGCCCAGCCGTCGCTGCGCAGGTTCTCGTGCGGGAACGCGCCCTGCCAGGTATTGGCCATGTGCCGTCCGCCCGGCGTCAGCTCCTCGCCCCAGGCGAACTCGGCGCCGTCGAGCCCGCCGCGCGCCGCGAACTCCCATTCGGCTTCGGTCGGCAGCGCCTTGCCGGCCCACGCGGCATAGGCTTGCGCGTCCTTGTAGGCGACCTGCACCACCGGGTGGTCGTCGAGCCCGCCGATGTGGCTGCCCTTGCCGTAGGGTCGCCGCCACGTCGCGCCGAAGGTGAAGCGCCACCACTGGCTCCAGTCCGCCAGATCGACCGCGCGATCGGGCGGCGTGAAGGCGAGCCCGCCCGCCTTGAGCATGCCGGGACGCGCGCCGGGATAGTCCTTGGGGTCGGGATCGATCTCCGACCAGGTGACGTAGCCCGTGGCCTGCACGAAGGCGCGGAACTGGGCGTTGGTGACCGGCGTCGCGTCGATCCAGAACCCGTCGACCGTGACGCTGTGGACCGGCGCCTCTTCCGGATAGTGACGGTCCGACCCCATGCGGAAGGTGCCGCCGGGGATGCGGATCATGTCGGCGACCGCACTCATGCCTTGCCGAAGCGCGGACCTCCAGGTCCGCTCGTGCTCGTCGTCCTTGCCGGGTGCGGGCCCGGCGGCCCGCGGTCCGCCAAGACCCCTGAAGGCGACATCTAGTTGGCGCCCTGCGGCGGCGCCATCAGCTTGTCGAGCACGCCCTGCAGGTTGAACGAGCCCGGCTTCTGGCGTGGCGGAAACTCGACCAGCGTCTCGATGTAGCGGGCGACGAACGCCTGCGCCGGCACCAGCAGGAAGATGCGGTCGATGCGCCAGCGGCCGTAGCCCATGCCCTCGTGGTCGGCGCGCTCGAACGGGTCGGCCCTGAGGTCGAACAGCTTGGGCACGCGCAAGGTCACCATGGGGTCCTGCCAGACGTCGAAGCCGTGCTTGCGCTGCTCCATGAAGGCGAGCTTCCACTTGTCGTAGCGCAGGCCGGCCAGCCCGCCGTCGTCCGTCCAGTAGAAGAATTCCTTGCGCGCGCTGCCGCTGCCGTTCTTCAGGAGCTCGCGCTGGTCGTAGCCGTCGAGATGGACCTTGAAGTCCTTGCCGTTGAACGAGGCGCCGCGCATCAGCTTCTGCCTGAGGTCGGTCTCGCCGACCGCCGCCAGCAGGGTCTGCATCCAGTCCTCGGCCGAGAAGATGTCGTTGATCTCGGTGCCCGGCTTGACCAGGCCCGGCCAGCGCACCATGCACGGCACGCGATAGCCGCCTTCCCAGTTGGTGTTCTTCTCGCCGCGGAACGGCGTCGTGCCGCCGTCCGGCCAGCTCATCACCTCGGCGCCGTTGTCGGTCGTGTAGATGACGATGGTGTTGTCGGCGATCTTGAGGTCGTCGAGCTTCTTCAGCAGCTGGCCGACCTGGCCGTCATGCTCGGTCATGCCGTCGGCGACCACGCCCAGCCCGGTCTTGCCTTCGGACGCCTTCTTGAGATGCGTCCAGATGTGCATGCGCGTGGAATTGGTCCACACGAAGAACGGCTTCTTGTCGCGGTCGGCGCGATCGATGAAATCGAGCGTGGCGGCGAGGAATTCCTCGTCCACCGTCTCCATGCGCTTCTGGGTGAGCGGGCCGGTATCCTCGCACTTCTGCTTGCCCCACTTGCCGAAGCGCGGATCCTCGCCCGGCTGCTCGTTGGCCATGGCGACGCATTTCAGCACGCCGCGCGGGCCGTACTTCGCCTTGAAGGTCGGGTCCTTCGGGTAGTCGACGTTCTCCGGCTCCTCCTCGGCGTTGAGGTGGTAGAGATTGCCGAAGAACTCGTCGAAGCCGTGCACGGTCGGCAGGAACTCGTTGCGGTCGCCGAGGTGGTTCTTGCCGAACTGGCCGGTGACGTAGCCCTGGCTCTTGAGCAGGTCGGCGATCGTCGGATCCTTGGCCGACAGGCCTTCCGGCGCGCCCGGCAGCCCGACCTTCAGCAGGCCGGTGCGGATCGGCGACTGGCCGGTGATGAAGGCGGCGCGGCCGGCGGTGCACGATTGCTGGCCGTAGTAGTCGGTGAAGACCGCGCCTTCTCGGGCGATGCGGTCGATGTTGGGCGTGCGATAGCCCATCATGCCTCGGTTGTAGGCGCTGACGTTCCAGTAGCCGATGTCGTCGCCGAAGATCACCAGGATGTTGGGCTTGGCACTGGTCTGTGCCGAAGCCGGCAGCGCGCCGCCGGCAAGGCCGGCCAGCAGGGCGGCCGACGACAGCAGCCGTTTGAACTTGCCCTTGATCATCGGTTTTCCCCCGTTTGGCCGTTCGCGGCGAGAATCCCGCAGGCTACGATGCAGGACAACGGGGAGAACGATACGGGGCGCGAATGGAAATCGACCTCAAGCTCCTGCAGTACGCCGTCACCCTGTCGCGGCATCGCCATTTCGGCCGGGCGGCGGCGGCGCTGGGCGTCAGCCAGCCCACGCTCAGCCGCAACATCGCCACCCTCGAGAAACAGCTCGGCATGCGGGTCTTCGAGCGCTCGCATCGCGACGTCGTGGCGACGCCCGCCGGCGACGACGTCCTCAGGATGGCCGACGAGCTCGTCGCGCGCGCCGAGGCCATTTCACAGCGCCTGCAGCTGGTGCGCGACGGCCGCGGCGGGCGCCTGCGCGTCGTCGCCGGCACCTACGCCTTCGACATCGCCGTGCGGCCCGCGTCGATCGACCTGATCAACGCCAACCCGTCGATCCGCCTGGAACTCCTCGAGCGGGAGTGGGCGGCGGCCCTGGCCCTGATGATGACCGACCAGGTCGAGTTCGCCGTCTTCGACGTCGAGGCGTTGCGCAGCATGCCGGCGCTGCGCGTCGAATCGCTCGGCGTCTTCCCGGGGCGGTATTTCTGCCGCAGCGGCCATCCGCTGCTGCGCAAGGCCACGTTCGATCTGGCCGACGTGCGCCGCTATCCGTTCGTGATGCCCGCCATGCCCCGTCATCAGGCGAGCCTGCTCGACGGTCTCGATGCCGGGCTCACGCACGATGCGGCCCGCGGCGACGTCCTGCCGTCGATCGCCGTCTCGTCGTTCCGGACGGTCCGCGATATCGTCGCCGGCACCGACGCCATCGGCGTCGGCCATGTCAGCCAGATAGAAGACGGCCTGGCGGCGAAGCGGTTCGCCGTCCTCGACCTGCCCGGGCGGACCCGGCCGCCGGCCGCCGAATTCGGCATCGCCTACAAGCGCGAGCGCACCCTGCCGCCGGCCGCGCGCAGCCTGATCGCCATCATCCGCAAGCGCATGCGGGCGATCGAGCGATGAGCCGGGGGCAGGGCTCATCGGACGACTGACCGACCCATGTCCGGCCAATTTTTTCGTCATCCCGAGCGAAGCCGCCCGAAGGGCGGCGTAGCCGAGGGACCTGTTTTGTCGACGCACCGACAAGAAAGGTCCCTCCGCTCGCTACGCTCGGCTCCGGTCGGGATGACGGAACTTTGGAGCCACATGCGCTAGCCCTGCTCGCCAGGGGGAGAGGCTGGGAGAGGGGGCTACCGAGGCATATCGATGAATCGCTTCGCCGAGAATCCTGGCTGGCTGAGCGAGTGCTCCCCGTCTTGCGGCGCATCGAACTTGGCTTCGTGCGATGCGCTGGACCATACTGCACTTGTGTGGGAGGGGGCGGCGTCCTTTGGGTGGTTCGACGCCTCCAATTGGGTGGAGCGGTACGGTTTATCCGTACCGCTCCTCCTCGCCAGTCAAACGAGCTTGCGAGAAAGAGCCTCCGCTTGTAGTCGGACTGCAGGCGGCTTTCGGCGCGAGCCGTGATCGCCGCGCATCCGGTAGAGCGGGATGCGTGCTGTAGCAGGGCATGATGTGAAGCGCGTGCTCAATTCCCTGGCGACGCACAGGACTGCGGGCAAGAAATCGTTCAATTGCAAGTAAACCTGGCGGGTGCCGGGTCGCCTGGCTCATGTCGGCCGTAGCGGCGGCGACGCCGCTCCGATGGCGCCGTCCTCACTCCGGAAGCCCTGCCTTGCGCACCCCCTCCTTGTATTTCTCGAGGAACTCGGCGGAACGATAGGGGCCGAGGAACGCGGCACCACCCTTCGCCGAAGCGCGAGCCGATCTCGGCTTGCGCAGTCAGGACAGCGGCGCTGACTTCGCGCCTGCGGTGGTGCTTTGCAGATTTGCTTTTCAAATGCCTGAAAGCGACGCAGGATCACAAGAGCAATCGCTCGACTGGATCACTGGCAACTAAGCGGGGAGTTGGCATCATGATTCGGAAGCTCACAGCGGAATTCATCGGAACGGCGTGGCTGGTTCTCGGCGGGTGCGGCTCCGCCGTTCTCGCCGCTGCGTTTCCTCAGCTCGGTATCGGTTTTGTCGGCGTGTCTTTTGCGTTTGGTCTGACTGTGCTCACGATGGCCTATGCGATCGGGCATGTGTCGGGTTGCCACCTGAATCCGGCGGTTTCCGTCGGCTTGTGGGCTGGAGGCCGGTTCAAGGCGTCGGAGCTCCTGCCATACATCGTCGCTCAGGTATTGGGGGCCATTGTGGGCGCGGCCTGCCTCTACGCCATTGCGAGCGGCAAGGCAGGCTTCGATGTGAATGCCGGCTTCGCCAGCAACGGATATGGTCAGCACTCGCCCGGTGGCTATGGCTTGGCGGCGGCCCTGGTGTGTGAGGTCATCATGACCTTTGCGTTCGTCTTCATCATCATGGGTTCGACGCATGGCAACGCCCCGCGCGGCTTCGCGCCGATTGCCATAGGTCTCGGTCTGACGCTGATCCACCTCATCAGCATCCCCGTGACCAACACCTCGGTTAATCCGGCACGCAGCACCGGGCCGGCTTTGTTCGTTGGCGGCTGGGCGCTCGGCCAGTTGTGGCTGTTCTGGATAGCGCCTGTCGTCGGGGCGGCGCTGGGAGGCATCGTTTATCGATGGGTTGGCGCCCAGGAGCCTCAGCCGGTCGAGGTTTCCGGCGAGGTGCCGGCCGAGTAGGATTCGGCGTCCCGACGGTGACGGAGCCAGCGGAACCGGTGAGGAGAGGGAGCTCCGAGGATTTCCTCCGGAAAGGGCGCGACGAGGGTCGCGCGCTCCAATAGCCCCGTGACGCCAGCCTTCTCGGCCTCCGCGAGGTGCGCTCAAGGCCGCGGTTGGCCAGCGGCGGATCCAGGCTGGATGCGCCACAGCTGCGTCTCGAGGCGCGGTCCGTTCTCCGGCTTGAACCAGCTCATGTCCTGGATTCGGGAGCTGGTGACGTAGATCGTCCCGTCCGGCCCCTCGGAGAACGTGTCGGGCCAGCGCAACCGCTTGTCCTGTACCAGGGTGGTGATGCGATCCCCGTCACGAACCTTCACGGCATCCTGCTCGATCGCGCTGAGATAAAGCCGCCCCTGCCGGTCGATCCAAAGTCCATCCGTCGGCTCGGTGTCGGTGACACGCTCGACGCGCGCTTCGATGTCCTTCTCGGAAAGGCGTGCGTTGTCGAGGACGTCCGTGGTGATGCGATAAAGGGTCCGGCCGGTGAGGGCTTTCCAATAGAGCGTCCGCCCATCGGGCGAGAGCGCGATGCTGTCGGCGGCAAATTCGACCCCGCGCCCGTCGGGCCGGCGCAGCTCCTGCCCGTCGATCTTCACCACCACGTTCTTTTCCGCCTGGGTGCTCGGGTGCCCATCGAGAACGCGCCGGGCCCGGCTGTTCTGCAGGTCCACCACGACGAGCGCCCCCTTGGCCCCGGCATCCGTCAGGTAGGCATGCCGCCCATCGGGGGAAAAACGCACATCGTTCAGGTAGCTGCCTTGCGGCGCGACCTTCTCGTCGAAGTGGATCACTTGCGCGACCTTGTTCGTCTTCAGGTCGATCCTGACGAGCTTGGGGCCGCCTTGCACGACGGGCCCCGTCGCCGGCGCCGCCGGATCGACGATCCACAGATTGCCGTGCGCATCGGCCACCACGCTCTGCACGCACACGAAGTGATCCCCGGCCGACAGTTGATTCTTCTTGGCATTGCGCCAGGAATTCCACTGATCGTCCGGGTAGGGCTTGATCTGGCCCTCCTGCGTGACCTCGGCAACCGAGATCGGCGCATCTTCGGTCCAACGCGGAAAGTTGACGAAAATGCGCCCGTCGCGCGCAACCGTGACTCCGGTTACCTGGTGCTCGAAACGGGCGACCTGCTGCAGTTGGGCGTCTTGTGAGGGTGCTCCACTCGTCTGCGCGAGGGAGGGAGCCGCCAGAAGAACGCCTGAAAGCAGGGTGACTGCCGTGAGTCTGAGCATCGCCGCCTCCGTCGCGGACCATTGG
>JAEWIV010000223.1 GCA_023386865.1 Pseudomonadota bacterium | reverse complement strand
CGCCCGGGCGGTCAATGTTCGTCCGGCTCAGCGGACCGGACTCCGGTCGCGGCGCTGCCGGGCATTGGACCGACGCCGCCTCGGCCGAACATGGCGATCTCCTCGACATCATCCGTGAGAGCTGCGGTTTCGTCGAGTTCCGCGATGTCGTCGACGAGGCACGACGCTTTCTGAGTCTGCCGCGCGCCGAACCGTTCCCAACCGCAAAGCCCGTTCTCACACCCGTTCCGGCCGGATCTCCGGAAGCGGCGCGTCGGCTCTTCGCCATGTCGCAGCCGATCCGCCGGACGCTCGTGGAGACCTATTTGTTCAATCGCGGCATCGAGGCTATCCACCATGCGGACGCGCTGCGGTTTCATCCGCGCTGCTACTATCGCGAGGACGACGGCTCACCGACTGAGACCTGGCCGGCGATGATCGCCGCCGTGACCGATCTTTCCGGCGCTATCACCGGCGCGCATCGCACCTGGCTTGCGCCGGGCGGCTTCGGCAAGGCGCCGGTCTCCACGCCCAGGCGAGCAATGGGCGGCCTCCTAGGCCATGCCGTCCGCTTCGGCGCGGCCGACGATGTCCTCGCTGTCGGCGAAGGAATCGAGACGATGCTGTCGCTGCGCTACGCGCTGCCTGTCATGCCGATGGCCGCCGCGCTCTCGGCCAATCACCTCGCCGCGCTTCTGCTCCCGCCGACGCTGCGACGGCTCTACATCGCCCGCGACGCCGACGCCGCAGGTGACATGGCGTTTGCGACGCTGACCGACCGCGCCGAAGCGGCGGGCATCGAGGCGCTCGCCCTGTCTCCGGAGAGGGACGATTTCAACGAGGACCTCCGTGCACTCGGCGTCGATGCAGTGCAGGCAGCGCTGCGCATCCAGCTCGCGCCGCAGGATGTCGTTCGCTTCGCATGCCAGGGGAAGATCCGGACGGAGTGACAGATGGGAGGCCGGACCGTCCTTCTCACTCACAAGGATTTCAGGAAGGCCATGAGGTCCTTGTCCTCCTTCCACGAGCGCACCGGCTGCGGCTGACCCACCTCGCAAAGGGCGACCGCGCTCACCTTTGTCGTGAGGTCGATCTCGGCATAGATGTTGGTGGTGCTTATCGAGACATGGCCGAGCCAGGCGCGCACCGTGTTGATGTCCACGCCGGCGAGCACGAGATGGCAGGCCGTCGTGTGCCGGATCACGTGCGGAGTTATCGTCCTGCCGGCCAGGTCCTGCACCCGGGCCGCGCAGCGCTCGACGAGCCGATACACCCCGAAGCGTGTAAACGGCCCTCCGAGCCTGCTGACGAACACGGCATGATCGGCGGCGCGACCGCTGATCTCCCCGGCAAGGGCGCGTTCGGTTTCCGGCCACAACGGGCATTGCCGCAGCCTGCCGCCCTTTCCGTGCAAGGTCGCCAGATCATGGCCGCCGTTGCCGCTCCTGATCTGCAAGTCGCGCACCTTCAGCTGGATCGCCTCGGACACCCGTGCGCCGGTGTTGTAGAGGAAGAGCAGGAGCGCATATTCGCGACGGCCGCGCTCTGTCTTCCGATTGGGGACGCCCAAGATGGCTTCCATTTCCGGCCTGGTCAGCCACCCGACCGGCTCGGTCATGGACTTCTTCGACGCGATCGCCCGGATGTGACCACACCATTCGACCTGGGCCGGATCGCGGCTGCCGACGAAGCGGGCGAACGCCCGGATGGCGGCGAGCCGCTGATTGCGGGTGCGGGCGGAGCAGCCTCGCTCTTCCTCGAGGTGCGCAAGGAACTGCAGCATTCGCCCAGACGTCAGATCGGCGACCGCCAGGCGGTCCACGGGCTTGCGCACTTTGCCGCTGATGAACGGGAGCAGCAGGCTGAAGGTGTCGCGATAGCTCGTGCGGGTGTTCCGGGCCAAGTTGCGCTCGGTCACGATGTGTTCGGTGAGGAAGCGTCGAAGCCACGGGCCGAGGGTTACAAGCTCACGCATCGCCGCCTCCTTCCGCATAGCGCGCGAAGCGCAGCGACGCCTGGTGCAGAAGCTCGGGCGTCATCGTCAGATAGACCTTCGTGCCTTCGAGATCGGCATGGCCGAGATAGGTGGCGAGCAGCGGCAACCGCCGCTGCACATCGGCGCCCTCGCGATACCAGGCGGTCAGGCTGTGGACCGCGAAGCTATGCCGGAGATCATGGAGGCGTGGGATTCGTCTCCCGCCTCCCGTGCGATGGACGCCGGTGATGCGCCGCAAGCTATCGAACGCCGCTTGAACGGTGCTGCTGGCCAGCCGCGATCCGTCGCGGTTGGCGAGAAGAAAGGCTTCCCGATCTTGCGCACGACCGTCATGTCGACGCTGAGCCACATAGGCCACCAGCGCCTTGGCGAGCTGCGGACCAATCGGCACCAGCCGGTCCTTGAAGAACTTCGTGCCGCGCACCGATAGGACGGCTTCCTTCAGGTCGACGTCCGCCAACGTCAGGCGCGTCGCTTCGCTGAAGCGCAACCCGGCTCCATACAAGAGAAGGAGCAAGGTCCGGAACGTCACGGCGTCCAACTGAACCGCGCCGCGTCGGCTCATCTCCACGGTCGCGGGATCGAAGAGACGCCGCAGCTCGTCGCGCGAGTAGATGTAGGGCGGGGCGCGGACCGGCGATCTCGGCTCGTTGTCAGGGAGCGGCGACCGGCTCGCATGCCCGCGGCTGATCGCATAGCGCCAGAACCCGGCAAGAACGTAATACTTGTTCTGGCGGTCCCGGGTCAGCGGCCCCTTGCCGGCCAGAAAGGCCAGGACCTGTGCCGTAGCGGCCGCGTCGCAGGCAGCATCTCCGTCGGCGTATTCGAGGAAGCGACGCAGCAGGTTCGCCCCGGTTGAGAACCTCGCGCCGTGGGCCCGACGCCAGAGGATATAGTGCTCGATGGCCTCGCGCAGCATCATGCCAGCCCCTCCAGATCGAGGGCCGCGACCTCGCGGAGCGCGGTGAGATTGACCTTGGCGTAGATCGCGGTGGCAGACGGATCGCGGTGCCCAAGAAAGTCCCCGATTACCTTCATCGACATGCCCTGATCCAGAAGATGCTGGGCCGCCGCATGCCGCAGCGCGTGCGGACCGCGCCGCCCGTCGACGACGCCGATCGCCGCCAGGCGATCACGAACGATCTTGTCCAGCGTCCTCCTTGTGAGCGGCCGTATGGGCGCGCGCGACGTGAAGAAGAGGCTGCGCCCGAAGCCGGAGGGCCGTGCTTCACGGATGTACCGGAGGACGGCGTGCCCGACCCCCGGCGACAGCGGCCAGTGATGCGTTCGGCCCGGCTTTGGGCAGCGGACACGGAGCGTCTCGCCTTCCCAGTTCAGGTCGTCCAACCGGAGGCCGCCAACCTCTCCGACCCTCAGCCCGTAGGCGATGAACAGCATCAGGATTGCCCGGTCGCGCTTGTCGACAGCACGAACGCCCTCGACGGACGCGAGCAGGCGCACGACATCCTCGCGCCTCACGCCCTTGGGGACGGTCTCGTCCGCCATGAAGCGGGGCGGCATGATACCCGCGGCCAGCCCGGAAGAGGACCAACCGCGGGCTTCGGCGAACAAGAAGAACGCCTTCAGGCGCTGCGCGTAATCGTGCAGGGTCCGGCGAGTCCAAGCTCCCCGCGTGTGCTCGGCGGCGACCGCATCGTCGATGTGGTGCATCCGCACGGCGCTCAGCGCGACATCGCTCCCGACTAACCAGGAGAAGAAGCGATCGGCGGCCGCGCAGTAGCTTTGAACCGTCTCGTCGGACAAGCCGCGCTCGTCGCGCAGCCATTTCTCGAAGGTCGCAACCTCGGCGCAATGGGAATGGCTTGGTTTCCCGCGCTCATCGAGCCAGAGCAAAAAGCGAAGCCATCCGATCCCGTGATTGACGAACCGTTTGCGCGCCTTGGGAGATGCCGCTCGAATGCATCTCCGTCCTTTCGGCCGCGACCAGGTCGCCGCGGCAGCCTCGATCTGGTCGACACTGACCCTGGCGCCTTCTTCCAGGTTCAGAAGGCCCATCAAGCTCACTTGATCGTTGGCGCATTTTCGCAAAGTCGGTCGTCTGGCACCACTCTCCTTGAGATGAACGAGATATCGTTCGCGCTCGTCGACAAGTGGCGCTGCTCGATACTTGTCGGCGGTTCGGGGAAAGAAGATTTCTTCGAACATGCTTTTGCCTCCGTGTAGGTGGAGGCCCAAGCTTCCGCACCGGGCGCCGTGATCAAGTTATGTTGCGTTTGGAAGCGGCTCAATCATCTGGAACAAAGCATCCGTCCTGCGGCGTGAGCTGGATGCGCAGCGCCGCCCGAAGAGCACCGAGGCCGAAGGTGCGGAGATCCGCGTTGAAGTCCCCTGCCTGTGGCGACAGGGCAAGCGTTTCAATTCCCGCTGCTTCAGCGCGTTTGGTCAGTGCCGCGAGCGCCATGTCACCCGCCGCATCAGCATCGCGGGCAATGTAGAGCCGTAGCAGCATCGGCGGCAGCAGAAGCGCGGCGAGGTGGGTGGCCGACAGCGCCGCTGCCATCGCCATGGCAGGCAGTGCACAGCGCAGCGACAGCATCGTCTCGATGCCTTCGCCGACGGCCATTACCTCGCATGGCACGCCGAAGCGCACCGCGTGGCCAAGCAGGTCGCCCATGGCGCGTCGTGGCGTGCAGATCGGCGCCTTGCCCGAACCGTCCGGGGCAAGCCAGGTGCGGTGGGCGCCGGTCTGCCGTCCGGCCAAGTCGGTGACGCACGCGATCATCGCGGGCCAGATCTCGGTGGCTGAGTGCTCGTCGGGCCGGTAGTAGCATCGTGGATGGAAGCGTAACGCGGTGGCGTCGGAGAGCGACGTTATCGACCGTCCTCCAAGGTAGGCCTCCGCAAGAGTGCCGCCGATCGGCTGCGACATGGCGAAGAGCCGACGCGCTGCTTCGGGCGAACCAACCGCCCGCGTCCTGCCAGCCGGCGTCCTTGTCTTCTCCGGTTCGGGACGCGGCAGCGACAGGAACCGACGTGCTTCCTCTGCAACGTCCTTGAACCCGAGAAGGCCGCAGCTCTCACGGATGATGTCGAGGAGATCGCCATGTTCGGCCGAGGCGGCGTCGGTCCAATGCCCGGCAGCGCCGCGACCGGAGTCCGGTCCGCTGAGCCGGACGAACATTGACCGCCCGGGCG
>JAEWIV010000151.1 GCA_023386865.1 Pseudomonadota bacterium | reverse complement strand
GCCACCGGCCGCCCTGGCCGACCGGCGCCCCTGGCGGCTGAGCGGCCTTTCGGCGGGCGGCCCTGTGGCGCTGTCGATGGACGGCGCACAACCCGCCTATGTGCTGACCGGCGGCGCTGCCCAGCAGGCCAACGAGCTTTCCGTGCCCGATCCGACGGTCGGCCAGCCGCATGCCCGCCTGTTCGTCTCGGGCGGCCGGCTCGGCCTGGAGGATCTCGGCACGCCGGGCGGCACGCGGATCGACGGCGCCCGGCTTTTGCCCGAGCACGGTCCGCGCGATATCAGCGCGGCCCGTGTCATTCACGTCGGCACGGTCGAATTGGCCCTGTCGAGGGCGTGATCAGGCGGCAAATCGGCCGGGAAATTGGCTTGTGATCGACATTACCCGCCGAGTAGGGTGCCCGGCCGGCGACCTGCCGGCAGCGATTCAGAGAGGCAATGATGTCGGCAGGCCAGCTGATCTTGAAAATTCTCGACATCTATTCGGCCATCATCATTGCCAGCGCCATCATGAGCTGGCTGGTCGCATTCGGCGTCGTCAACGTGCGCAACCAGTTCATCCGCGTGGTCGTCGACCTGCTCTATCGCGTCACCGAGCCGGTGCTGCGGCCGATCCGCCGCCTTCTGCCGAACCTCGGCGGCATCGACATCTCGCCGGTCGTCGCCCTGCTGCTGATCATCGTCATCCAGCACTTCATCGCGAACTACATCTTGTTCTAGCCGCGTGTCGGACGATCCGGTGTTCCTGCGACGCACCGGCACGGGCGTGACGGTCGAAGTGCGCGCCCAGCCACGCGCCCGCCGCACCGCGCTCGCTTGCGTCGACGGCGCGCTCAAGGCCCAGGTGACGGCGCCGGCCGAAGACGGCAGGGCCAATGCCGCCGTGATCGACCTGCTTGCCGCGGCCTGGCGGCTGCCGAAGTCGGCCTTTGCGGTGACGCGCGGGGCGACGTCACGTGACAAGGTCTTGAGCATCGCCGGCGAGCCCGCGCTGCTTGCGGCGAAGATCGTCGAATGGACAAGGGACTCGGTGGGCAGAGATGGCTGAAGCGAAACTCATGGACGGCAAGGCCTATGCAGCCGGCCTGCGCAAGCGCGTCGCCGCCGGCGTCGAAGCATTGATCGCCGAGGGCGGCCCCAAGCCTGGGCTGGCGACGGTGCTGATCGGCGAGGATCCGGCGAGCCAGGTCTATGTGCGCAGCAAGGGCAAGCTCGCGGCCGAGCTCGGCATGGCGAGCTTCGATCATCGCCTGCCCGGGAGCACGACCGAGGCCGAGCTGCTCGAGCTGATCGGCCGGCTGAACGGCGACAAGAGCGTGCACGGCATCCTGGTGCAGCTGCCGCTGCCCAGGCACATCGACACCGCGAAGGTGCTTTTGGCCGTCGATCCGGCCAAGGACGTCGATGGCTTCCATCCGCTGAATGTCGGCCGGCTGGGCACGGTGACGCCGGGCGGGCCGCTCGCCTTTCCGGTGCCGTGCACGCCGCTCGGCGTGTCGATGCTGTTGGCCGATGCGCTGCCGTCGCTGAGCGGCCTGCATGCCGTGGTGATCGGCCGCTCGAACCTGGTCGGCCGTCCGGTGGCGCAGCTCCTGCTGCGCGCCGACTGCACGGTGACCATCACCCATTCGCGCACCCGCGACCTGCCGGCGCTGACCCGTCGGGCCGACATCGTGGTGGCGGCGATCGGCAAGCCCGAGTTCGTGCGCGGCGACTGGATCAAGCCCGGCGCCACGGTGGTCGACGTCGGCATCAATCGCGTGCCCGCGGGCGACGGCAAGACGCGCCTGGTCGGCGACGTCGCCTTTGCCGAAGCCCGGCCGGTCGCCGGCCATATCACGCCCGTGCCGGGCGGCGTCGGGCCGATGACGGTGGCGTGCCTGATGTACAACACGCTGCAGGAAGCCCGGAAGTCCGCCGGCCTGCCGTTCGTGGCGATCTAGCCTTCGCATCATCCCGAGCGCAGGCGCCCACTCCGCCTCGCTGCGCTCGGCGCCGGTCGGGATGACGGCGGTCAGTTCTTCATCATCCCCGCGACCAGGGCCGTCACGTTGTGGCGCATCATCGCCTCGTAGGTCGATGCGGGCCCACCCGGCGCCGACAGCGCATCGCTGTACAGCCGCGGCCCGACCACGGCGCCCGACTCGCGTGCGATCTGGTCGATCAGGCCGGGGTTGCTCATGTTCTCGACGAACAGCGCCCTGATCTTCTGCTCGCGCACTTGGCGGATCAGCGCCGCCACGTCCTTGGCCGACGGCTCGCTTTCGGTGGTGAAGCCGCGCGGCGCGAAGAACTGCACGCCGTAGGCCGCCGTGAAATAGCGGAACGAATCGTGCGCCGTGATGGCGCGCCGCTGCGCGTCCGGCACCTTGGCGATCTCGCCCTTGATCCATCGGTCGAGGTCCGCGAGCCGCCTGTGGTAGGCCTGCCCGCGCTCACGATAGAACGCCGCGTTCGCTGCGTCGGCCGCCGTCAGGCCCTCGACGATGTTGCCGACATAAAGCCTGACGCGGCCGGCATCCTGCCAGCAGTGCGGATCGCGACCATGCGCATGGGCGTGGCCGGGCGTCGGCGCGGCTTGCAGCGTGGCGACGCCCGCCGTCGCCACGATGGCGCGGCCCCTGAAGGGAGCGGCCTTCGCCAGGCGATCCATCCAGCCTTCGTAACCAAGCCCGTTGCTCACCAGGGCCTGCGCCGAGGCGAGCGCGCGCGCGTCGGCCGGCTTGGGCTGGTAGGTGTGGGCGTCGATGTCGGCGCCGACCAGCACGGCAAGCTCGATGCGATCGCCAGCGACCTCGGCCACCAGGTCGCCCAGGATCGAGAAGGTCGCCACGACCTTGGGCCTGGCCTGCGCGAGGGCGGGCAGCGCGGCAAGCGGCGCCGCGGCCGCCAGGAAGTGGCGTCTGAGCATCATCCGGATGCTGTTATATTATAACGGAAAATCGAGCCAGTGCGGTGTATGGCCGGTCGCCGCGAACAAGCGCAGCAGGTCGGCCGGCGCCAGCGCCGTGGTCATGGTGTTGACCAGGGGATGGGCGTTGACCGGCCCGCCGTTGGCGATGCCGCGGTCGAGCGCCAGCCGCACGGCCCGGCTCTCGTCGTTGACCAGGGCGAGCGGCGTCACCGAGCCCGGCTCGACGCCCAGGGTGCGCTTCAGGCGTTCTGCACTGCCGAAGGAGAGGCGGCCGGCGCCCAGCACGTCGCCGAGGCGCTTGAGGTCGATCGGGCGATCCTCGAGCGCCACCACCAGCCACATCTCCTCCTTCTTGTTGCGCAGGAAGAGGTTCTTGACGTGATGGCCGGGCAGGTTGCCGCGCAGGGCCTTGGCCTCCTCGACGGTGAAGACCGGCGGATGCTCGACGGTGCGGTGGGCGATGCCGAGGCCGTCGAGGCGGGCGAAGAGTTGTTGCGGGTCGAGCATCGGGCTACATCGATCGACTGAAAAGAGGGCGCATGAAAGGCATCGTTCTGTCCGGCGGCAGCGGCACGCGGCTTTACCCGATGACCCGGGCGGCCAACAAGCAGCTCCTGCCCGTCTACAACAAGCCGATGGTCTATTACCCGCTGACCACGCTGATGCTGGCGGGGTGCCGCGAGATCCTGCTGGTCGTCAATCCGAGCGACGAGGACTCCTACCGCCGCCTGTTCGGCGACGGCAGCCAGTGGGGCCTCGAGATCCGCTATGCCGTGCAGCCCAGGCCCGGCGGCATCGCCGAGGTCTTCCTCGTCGGCCGCGAATTCGTGGGCTCCGACCGCGTCGGCCTGATCCTCGGCGACAATCTCTTCTACGGCGATTCGCTGCCGGCGGTGACCGAGCGCGGCGCCAAGGCCAGCGGCGCGGTGATCTACGCCTATTGGGTGAGCGATCCGTCGGCCTATGGCGTGGTCGAGTTCGATGCGCAGGACCGGCCGGTCTCGATCGTCGAGAAGCCCAAGGAGCCCAGGTCGAACTGGGCGGTGACCGGCCTCTACTTCTACGACGCCGATGTTTGCGACGTGGCCGCGCACATTCCGCGCTCGGCGCGCGGCGAGCTCGAGATCACCGACGTCAACGCCCACTACCTGAAGCAGGGCCGGCTCACTGTCGAAAAGCTCGGCCGCGGCTACGCCTGGCTCGACACCGGCACGCCGTCGAGCCTGCTGCGCGCCGCCCAGTTCGTCGAGACCGTCGAGGATCGCCAGGGGCTGCAGATCGGCAGCCCCGAGGAGATCGCCTGGCGCAAGGGCTATATCGACGACGCCGGCATGGAGAAGCTGATCCGGCCGATCCGCGAGAGCGAGTACGGCAAGTATCTGCAGCGCCTTCTGGCGCGCGGCTGAGGGTCGGGCGGGCCTTGCAAAGGGGCCCAAAAACCCGTATCAACGCCGCCTTCCGGCAACCTGCCCGGCCGGACATGGAGCGCGGGCGTAGCTCAGGGGTAGAGCACGACCTTGCCAAGGTCGGGGTCGAGGGTTCGAATCCCTTCGCCCGCTCCAATTTTCTTCAAGCAAATCAACGGCTGAGAAGAGTCCATCGGGGTCTTCTTCTGCTTCCCCGCCTCTGGCACGAAAGCCGGGGAAGCATGGGGGAAGCAGACCGAGGCGAAACGCAGCGAGCTCTCGGTGGGCTTCTGCATGTGCAGCCTCCTCAGACCACGATCGTCAGCAGGACTCGCCGCGACAGAAGCGGCCGGGCTCGGCCACAAACGTCGGCTTTGGACGCGTCAGTGCGGCGCGGGAGCTGGGCATCCCGTTCGATCAAGTCCTTGATTGGCGTCTCGATGCTCAAACCGAACCTCTCGTTTCGAAGCCCTTAACATACATTGCCATCGTGGCCGCTCGTTGCTCAACTCGCCAATGCGTCGAGACTAGAGCGCTAACATTGCCTGCGTTTGCCGTGCGATTGGCCGCTCAATTCGGAACGCCCCGATCGGCAACGGCTGAAGCAACTCGTGTTCGGGGCGCGAGAAATCCAACCAGTCCATCCGCTGCCGACGTCTCAACACGGCCATCTGCCGGTCATGGTAGGGCGCTACGTCGCCGTTCGCTTCGATGGTGACCACGGCGTAAGCCTCCGGCCAGCCATCCGAGGCTGGTCGCCAGATACCAGCGAAGTAAAACCAGTCGCCGTCGGCGAGCGAGAACGTCAGGCGCCGACCTCGGTGGGTGAGCCGAATTTCCGAGGCGGGCACCAAGCACCGATGGCTGGGAAACGTCCGCCCTTCGGCACGCACTAAATTGAACGGCCGCCCGCCCGGCTCGCTTTGGACGAATGCCCCAAGGCAGCTCAACCATCTCCACGCCGTCGTCGCCGTACCGTACGATGATGCGGAGTTCGTCGGGTGGGGCGTCCATGTCGAACGCGGTCGCCTTCATGGAAGTGAACATAATAGGAACATCGGGTGCGTTCAACGGGCTGGAGCAGAAAATGTGCAACGACTATCGCCTTCACGTGGGCGCCGGAACGATCGCCGACGACTTCTCCAACATCAAAATCAAGATCCGCTTCCCCGAAGGCGCGCCGAACATCGAGCCGCGCGACGACATTAAGATCACCGACACCGCGCCGATCGTGCGCACGGTGGACGGTGATCGCGAAGCCGGCGAGCTCGTCCAGCGCCGCTGGAGCTGGCCGGGCCAGAACGGGCGGCCGGTCTACAACTTCCGTTCCGACGGCCGCGAGTTCTTGTCGGGCCGCTGCCTGATCATCGCCGACGGCTTCTACGAGTTCACCGATCCGAAGGATGCGAAGAAGAAGCGCAAGGACAAGTGGCTGTTCACCAAGCGTGGCGAGCCCTGGTTCTGCATCGCCGGTATATGGCGGAGCACCGCCGATGTCGGCGAGGCCTTCACTATGTTGACCAATCCACCGGGCCCTGACATCGCGCCTTACCATGATCGACAGATCGCGATCCTCGACCCTACTCATTGGGCAGACTGGCTCGACCCGTCGGTACCCGCTCGGTCGTTGTTGAAGCCGCTCCCGGCCGGGGTGCTAGCTGTGAAGCAAGTGGGCTGAGGTAGTTCGCCATTCGCTCCTTAGTCGATTTTGTACCGAGCGCGGTCTAGTCGCTTGTCGCGTCCGAAGCCGCCGCACTAGCGGTGATGTGGAAAGTCATGCGCTGTAGGCGGGCATTGTTGCTCAGGGTCATCGACTGTTTGGGTAAAGGGTTGCGCATGCAACCGACTAGCCACGCGGCAATGAGCGGGGGTGATGCGTCCAGGCCGGAAAGCGGCAGGTGGATGCGGGCCGGAGCGAAGCGACGATACCTCGAGGTGGCTTCGTGCTGGCTCGCTAGGGCCGAGTAGAGCCCGGTCCGGCGCAGCCGGAACCCCCCTGAACATTCGACAAGTGGCGACCTGGCTCGCATAGCCGCAGAGTGCGGGCATACGGCGACGATCCCTCGCGCAAGTCAGTGTCAGGCGGCTTTCCAAAACCGCATCAATCAGAGGGTGGCCTTGGTTGGAACGGCGGTATCAGCCGTGATAGGGTTGTAGGTAGAATGACAACTACCACCACCCTCTCAATATTCTTGCTAAAGCCGGGTAAAGAGAAGGACTTCGACAGGGATATTGGCGACGATCGTACGGCGAGACTGCCATTGGCAGCACCCCTCGAAGGGTTCTTTGCGCCCTTCCGATCAGACCCGAAGGCCCCGAATTGGGCGGGCGCTGTGACGGGACTACTCCAGCCACCTGGTACGGTTGATCTCGATACGCAGTCGCCCGGCGGCTTGTTGTTCATACGGCGGCAGGGCCGGGTTTTCGTCCTGACGTTCGGGCATGCATGGATGCGCTTGCGCAACGAGTGGCTCGAACCTGATTTTGGCCGTCGCGTTGCCCTGAACTCGATGAAGGAAGACTCGCTCATTGAGCTGCGTAGTGAGCAAGTCTTTGCCAAAGGGCACCTGGCGAGCGAGCGTGCGCCGCGTGGGTCGTCGGTCGATAGCTTCGGCGTGGAATTCGACAGGGATATGGTGTCCGTCGTCGAGGGCCTGTCCACCGTAGCCCTCTTCGGGAAGGTAATCCGGGGTGGGACGAACTTCCGCGGCAACGTCGATATCGATGACCTGGCTGCGATTCTCGACAGGGCTTTGACCGAGTTTGCCAGCAACGCCTACAAAAAACGCTGGCCCGACATAGACAATCTGGTCGCCGTGCGGGACCCCGCCGTCGCCAATGTCCTGGAAAAGGGCCTCGATGCGGAGCTTGCGGCAGGGCAAGGTTCAAAGAAGATCGTGCTGTTCACACCGCAGCAGCGCAAGGGCGACTCGCTGATCGTCTCCTCCTATGTGATCGGCAGGCTCAGCAAGTCGCCGCCTTTGACACCATACCTGACTTTCGGGGCATGGGAAGGCTACGCCAAGAAGCGCGGCATGGCTTTGACCGTGGCAACAGCCAAGTCCTTGGCGGTGCATCTGATGGATGATGGCGTGCAGGAACTTGGCGAGTGCAGCGTCTTCGATTGCTTCGGCTATGAAGGCTCGCTCGGCGGGAAACCGTTTGTGCTTTCCTCGGGGACCTGGTTCGAGGTCGTGCCCAACTTTCTCAAGCGCATCAACGATACCGTGAAGGCGATCCCATTACCTTCAAAAGCCCTGACAGCCTGGAATCAGGTAGACGACGAAGGGACGTACAACGAATCCTGCGCAAAGAAAGACAAGTCGCTTCTTCACTTCGACAAGAAAGACGTGTGGTACGGCGGCGGACAGTCCAGATTCGAGTTCTGTGACCTCATGCATCTTAGCTCGAAGCGGCTCTATTTTGTGAAGGTGGCGTCGAAGTCATCAAGCATGAGCCATCTGTTTGAGCAGACGCGGCGAACGGTGGAATTGTTCTTTGCGCCGGACCCAGGTTTCCGCAAGGCATTGCAGGCCAAGATCAAGAAGCTCAATCCGAAAGCGGATACGTCTTGGACAACAATGCGTCCAAGGCCCGGTGAATGGAAGCTGTGTTTGGTCAGCATGGGGCGGCCTGCGTCTCAGCTTCCGTTTTTCGCGCGATGCTCTCTGGCAAACACCTACAGAGATCTGCGCAACCTCGGCCATGATGTGGAGTACTTACGAGTCTAGTCGGCGAACAAAAGAAGTGGGAGGTGCAAGGTGGCGCGATTCATGACACGCATGGAACTACATTATGCGCCGCACGATGGCGACGATTATGCACAGCTCCATGATGAGATGGAGGGGCGCGGCTTTGTGCGCACGATCTCTTCATCAGATGCAACATACCGCCTGCCGCCTGCGATGTACTACTTGGAAGGCGACTACGGTCGGGATGGTGTACTTCAGGCGGCAAAAGATGCCGCTGCAGCGATTGGCTATTCGCTATGGACATCCGCCGCGCGTGGCCGGCGTACGTACTCTGTCATCGTGACCGAGGCGAATGTGTCTACCTGGGCGGGTTTAGAAAAGCTCTAGCGTCCATCCAGCCCGGTGGCTGATTTCAGAATTGAGCGCAGCCTTTGAAGTTCCGAAGTCCGTACGAGCAACGGCATTTGAGCTGTAGCGAAATGCCTGGCAAGGTGGAATCGATGCATTCCGCCGACGATGGTTATCTTCTCCCCGTGCGGTGAAATAAGAGGTGGCGTGACCGGCAATCCTTTGGCCCACCGATAAGCGATTTCGGCTGTCCCCTCGTATTCTTCAGACCACGGGTCTTCTGATCGGGTCGAGTGAGACGCAAGATGCGAGGTCACGTCCGAGACCTCCGCCCATACGAGCTCAAAGTCAGCCGGATTGATCTGCTTTGGTAGGGTGGCACCATCCATGCTCAAATAGAAATGCTCGGGGTCGTAATCCCATTTCGGAGTGACTTTTGCTTCTCGGCTCTCCGGCAGTTTCGCCCAGTCTGCGGCCCGTTTCCTTGTTTCCCAGAGCGCGACTTCAAATTCTTCTTTCCGGTCTCCTCGGGCAACCTCCATCGCGACAGTAGTCGGCAGCCCTCGAGCACGGAGCCGATTTACCTCGTTGGTGAATTCTTCGGTGACTTCGTCGGTCACTGATCCAACACCTTGGCGAGCTGCGTTATCAACGCGTCGCGCTTCGCCTTTGCGAGCTTGTCCAAGTTCTGCTGCCGCCACTTCACAGCCGGCAAGGAGGACGCCTCCGGCACACCGAGAAGCTTCCAGTCCGGCTCGCCGCGCTTGAACGACATGAGGAATGATCTGTGATCCTTCGGCATGTCGCCTACCACGATCCCGATGAGCTTTTCCCGTGTGGCCACAAGTTCGTCGAGAGAAACAGGATTCTCAGTCATCCCTTCAAAGCCGCGTAAGAACTCTTCCTTGATCGGCTTGCGCGTCGGTGCCAGCACTTCGGACATAGGCCGCCCATGGCTCAGCAGATAGACGATGAAGGCCCGGCGCAGGGCGTCATCGATGCCCTCATTGGCAAGAAGGTCACGAATGTCAAAGAGGTCGCGCGGATGCTGGCGATCGAGCGCTGCGACGATCTTGCCGGCGTAGAGGTCTGGAAACGAGACGACGTTCATTTCAGCGAAGCCGAAGGCGCTTTCGACGGCGGGAGAGACGGACCGCAGCTCATGCGGATAGACGCAGCCGCGCAGGACCGGCGTGACTTCAATCTTGATCTGAGCGCCGTCCGCCCGCAGAAGAAGTTTCACAGTCGCACCTTCCGCCTTGGTCGCGGTAACGCGTGCTCCAGGGATGGTTTCCTTGATACGCTCGGAGATACGCGTCATCGCCGCGTCGATCTCCTTGAGGGACTTGTCGCGGGACTGAACCGGAAGGTAGGTGAGATCGATATCAACCGAAAGCCTGGGCATATCCCGCACAAAGAGATTGATCGCCGTGCCGCCCTTCAGGGCAAAGCAATCTTCGGCGGCGACCAGAGGGATCGCCTTGAGCAGTAAGGCGACCTGGCGCCGATACTGTTCTTCAAACGGCACCCAGATCCTCCGGAACGGTGATCTGGTATGTCTTGTCTAGCTTACCCCCCTCAACCAGCATGCGATTGCCGGTCCCGAAGTCGACCTTCTTCTTGTCCAACTGCTTGAGCCACGCGTGCTTGTGTCGGTCGGCAAAGAAGAAGAAGAGCCGTTTGACTTTGATACTGTCGCAATCGACGAGCAGCTTCTGCAGGCGGCGTGGGCTGAGGTTGGAAAGCCCTTCCATGAGCATGTCGACCTGATTGAAGCTTTCATGCTGCGGCAGTTCATCGAGCAGTTCGAGGATGGCGCGTTCCGGCGTAGAGAGGGTCAATGGCCAGTCCCACTGGCCCCAAGGTTGGTACGTCAAGCCACGCTGTAGGGGGTCATTGTTCGTGCTGGTATGCGTCAGCACATTCATCATGACACTGCTGAGCCCGTAAGTGATCGGATCGTTCCTGAACAGCTTGCGGCTGTTGTGATGGACGAAGCGTATTTTCAGCGGCAGCTTTTGAAGCCAGGTTGGCAGTGGCCGAGGAGCATAGAGATGAACTTCCTTTGTCTTTTGAGACAGGAAGTGAGCGTAGCCCTGCAGCTCAAGCGCCGTGCGTCCACCGACAATGATGGGATTGTCGAGGAGTATGGTCTGAAGAGAGATAATGATTTGCTGCCAGCTCAGCGTCCCGCGCGGTCGGCGAAACAGACCGCGTGCCGGCTGTTCTAGCCAGCCCGAAGAGACGTAGTGATTGAGAAGCTGGCGGGAATAGCCTCTCTTTTTGAACCATGCCGAATTAGCGAGAAGCCCTTCCGGAAGCTCCCGTTCTAGTTTGTTTAATAGACTGTCATTCTGTCTAGCCATATTTGACAATATAGCATAGAGTCAAACGACACGGCTAGTTTGAAGTACGACAAATATGACAAGTCTAATTTGACAGAAAGTAAGAGGAGTAAATTGCGCTCTCGGCAGCAGATCATAGGTGGCATCGAAGGAACGCTGGTCGTCGTGGTCCCGTTCCGCGACGGTCTTGTTGTCGCGTCCGACACGCGCTCGAAAATCCTTGGCCACTTTTGCGATGGAAACAATAAGGTCATCTTTCCGGGCAATTGGAAATCGGGCTTCATCGCAGGCACCGGCATGTCGGAATGGATTTCGGCCAGGGTTCCCCTCTGGCCCCATGATCCGTGTGGCGACATTGCCAAGAACGGCATAACCTTCTTCGACGCAAAGGAGGTCGCAAAGGCCTTTGTCGAAGCCCAAAGCAAGCCACTTGCGGATACTGACCTGGAAGCGCTCTTCCGCCACGTCATCGCGAAGGTCGAAGAGGTGGCGGCCTCTTCTCCTGACTATGTGAGGTCCTTCGCCGGCTCGACCATGTTTCAGTTGGTGTTTGGCGAGTATGACGAAGCGAACAAGGTGACCATCGTTCGCTCGGTCCAATTCAATCTGAATGCGGACTTCTCTTACGGCGGGAACATCAACACTCAGAAGTTGGAGCTGACGAGCCTACCTGACTACCCGCACTTTGGACACACGGATGCCTTCAACAACCATGTCATCGAAGGCGCGGGCAAGGAGCACCTTCCCAAGAGCCTGCCAGCCTTCGAGGACAAGAAGAAGATCGAAGAAGTTACGCGTGCTGAAGCCGAATACATCGCTATCGGCTTAATCGAAGCTGCAAAGAAGACTTCTGAGACTGTCCCCGACCTCATGGGTATCGGCGGTGCCATCGACGCTTATCTGCTCGACTCCAACGGCAGACAGAAAGTCCGCTAGGTACAAACCAGGTCAATGATGATCTGGTTCTGTGGCCCACTTGGTCATCATCGAGGCGAGGATCGGCAAAGAGCAGCCGTAGACGATACGGCGCTGACGATTCCAGGCGCTCTGCAGAGCGACAATCCAGTAACGGAGACCATCCGGTCCAAGCTTGAAGCCGAAGATCGGGCCGCCACTCATTCCCTTGACGCTGTGAAGGGGCAGGCCCGCGTCGAGCTGCCCTACAAACTGTGGATGCTGAGTTGGTTGCCGGTCCGGCGGCGCGGCGGGAAGCCGTCGCACTGGGAACATGACCGGCGCGACCAACGCGTGGCCCGAGTCCGGAACATGCTTTGAGGCGAGTTCTTCGGGAAAGCCCAGCATTTGTTAGAAATCAAAGTCGAGCGTCGATTGATGTATCCAGTTCTTTTCGCCGAGGGCAATGACGCCGTTTTTTGCGAGCAATCGAACATAGTATGGCGCAAGCGGAATGATCCCGAAGTCGAGACCTGCGTCGTCCTCGTCGATAAAGAAGAAGGGTACGTCTTTCAGATTAAAGGGAATGGGCAAATCACAGATCCGGTTGAGACCGAATGTGTCGGCCAAAGAAGCGGTCTTGATTTCAACGGCATCGCTGCGCCGTGCTATCTCGAGGTTGCGAAGAATGTGACCGGCAGTCAGAAAGTAGACGCCCTGATCGATTTCAATGAGCGTGCCTGAATAGGCATCGAAATGATCGGCTTCGCCTGCGGGCGCGTCCTCGTAGCGATAGGTGACACAAAGGCCGACCAGATGACGGCAAAAGAACTGCAATTCCCTTGGCATCGTCCTGGCTCTGATATGCGTCATCGGGAATGACCTCACCGCAGAGATAATGAAGTGCGTCAGCGGCGGAAGCGTGGCGTCCACCGTTCCATCAGGCTCTCGTCGTCGTCGCCATCGTCATCCGTGTAAGTCTCATCTTGTACCGACGGGCACGTCAAAACCGTTAGCGTCTTGCCGTAGCCCCCAAGCCCAATGACCTGTTCGTTGGTCCTCACTGATCGCGTACCGCCAAGCCAGTCCCGGATATCGATCTCATCTTCCTCTCTGTCGCTATCAGCGACGCGCTTCCTGTTACCGTTGAACCGGGCGGTTGCCGTCCCGGTCGGAACAGGAGAGCCCTTCCTGATCCAGGACAGATTCGGGAGCGTCTTCAGAGTTTCGGACATGATGCAGTAGTCAATGATCTGGCCCGTGCTAATGACGATCGCCGCCGCGTCCTCGGTCAACTCGGCATAGCGGCTCGCTGTGGCAGTGAGCGATGTCATGCAAAGGATTTGCAAGGCTTCGACTGTTTCAAGCCCTGGCTGGTATTTTCCGAGTTCCTTCTTGAAGAGACTACTGGGCATAAGCAAGCCCGTGGCGAACTGATCAGCCTCTTGTTCGTAAGGGTCATCGGCAATGAAGCCCGCGTGGGATTCATGGATGCCGTCCTTGAGGACGTGATCAACATGCCCTTCCAAAAAGTAGTGCCCCAGCTCGTGCCCGACGCTGAAACGTTGGAAGCCTTCACTCTTGATGTGCGTGGCGTAGAGAATGCCGAACTGGTTCCCGTGTCTCAGCAACATGCCTGATACGCCGCCGGCAGTATCGGGCTTGGGCTTCACTTCGATATCTCGGCTCTTCGCGATCTTGAAGGGATCAATGGGCAAGGCCGTGATGTTCTCGTCCCGCACAAAGGCTTCGCCTTTTTGCTTGGCCATCTTCAGCTTGAAAGCCAAGCTCATGGTTTAGGACCCGCGCTTCTTCTGGCTGCGGTCGGCGAGCATCGCGAGGAAGTCCTTCGCGATCTCCCGGTCGGTGCCGGTCAGCTTTCCGATGTCGCGATAGAGCGGGTCGCCTGCTTCGGCCAGGCCAGGATCATCGACGCGTCCAAGCAAATAATCGGTCGTCACGTCGAGGGCGTTTGCGAGACGGCGCAACGTGTCGAAAGACGGCTTCCGCGAGCCGGTTTCGAAATGTGCGATCGAACTGGGAGGTAGCTTGGCTCGCTCAGCGAGCTCTATGCGGCTCCATTTCCTTAATTGTTCTCTGGCAGTTCGAAGGCGTTCTTGAAAGCTTAGGTGAGATGCGGGGTCGGTCATGGCGTTGTAGACATAGATACTTTGCCTATTTCGACATACTGTGGTATGATCAAGACATAATCACTATGACGCATTCGCCATACCCCCGGCAAGCCCGTTGAGCAGCAACAATGGCTAGAACCACAGCCAGTCGCCAGGAGAGTGCCCGCCAGCCACAAGATGTTGACGCCTTGCCCCTTCGCAAGCTCAATCACCGTAAGATCACACTGACGGTAACGTTGGGCTTGGTCGCAGCGAGCGGCGGACGCTGCCAGTTTCGCGGCTGCAACGATCTTCTGTTCCAGCATCACGTAACCTCCGAGGCCGGCGTCTTCGCCGAGCGGGCTCACATTTGCGCCTTTCGGGAGGCTGGGCCGCGCGGTCTGGACGGTGTCCGCCCTGAGGACATCGACAGCTTCGAGAACCTGATGCTGCTCTGTGCACGGTGCCACAAACTCGTGGACGACAACCCGGCGCAATACACCCGCGCTGATCTCCAGCAATTCAAGGCGGAACACGAGAAACGCATCCGGTGGGTGACGGGCCTCGGACCCGAGGTGCAGACCACTGTCCTCCAGGTCAAGGCAAGGATTGGCGCGAGCGTGGTCGACATCTCGCAAGCCGAGATCTTCGACGCGCTTCCTCCAAGGTATCCGGCGGGCCCGAGCACCGTGATCGATCTGACCGGCGTGGGCAACGAACGTGGCGGCTCGTTCTATGCGGCTGCGTACGAAGCTATCCAGGGTGACGTGCAGCGGCTCTATGCCAAGGGTTCGGAGATCGAGCGCAGTAAGCATCTGTCCGTCTTCGGTCTTGCGCCGATGCCTTTGCTTGTTGGGCTCGGTGCGAGCTTGAGCAACAAGGTTCAGACGGACTTCTATCAGTGCCATCGCGATCGTTCGTATCGGTGGACCTGGTCGAAAGGCCAGCCAACGGTGCAATACACCGTCGAGTGTCTGCGCGAGGGAACGTCTGCGGACAAGGTCGCCTTGGTCTTGTCGCTGAGCGGTGCAATCGATCTCGCCGCTCTGCCGGCGCATATCGACGACGGCTATTCGCTCTATGGCATCTCTCTTCGGGATGCCGTTCCAAATACGGGCTTTCTTCGGCAGCGCGATGACCTTGATGAATTTCGGAAGGTCTATCGCGAGCTACTCGCTCTCCTGCGCAAGAAGCATCCGGCAGCAAGGGAACTTCACGTGTTCCCCGCTGTCCCGGCGCCTGTCGCGATTGCCTGCGGGTTCGACCTTCTGCCGAAGGTCGATCCTGTGTTGGTCGTCTACGACAATGTTCAAACAGAAGGCGGCTTCGTCGAGAGGCTGAAAGTGCAAGCAAATGAACGGTGCCCAGTACCTCCACGATCTCCTCGTCTCGCAAGAGCTGAGAGAAGGTTGCCCCGAACTCGTCGCGCTCGATGACGAGCGTGACGAAGTTGAGCGCCTGCTGCGCGAGAAGTACCCGTACAGCAATCTGACCTTCACGCATGGCGGATCCCGTGCCAAGGGCACGATGATCCGCGACGACTATGATCTCGATGAAGTTGTCTACTTCGAGAATGACGACACGTCGGCGGGTGAGACGCTCGAAGAAATCTACGAAGATGTCGCAACGCTGCTGGAGAAGTCCTACAGCATCCGCCGTAAGCGTTCTGCTCTTCGTCTGCGCAGCGCGGACAACAAGAAGGACCTCAAGGTCGATGTCGTGCCCGGGCGCTACATCGACGAAACCAAGACGGACGTGTTCTTGCACCAGAACGAGGGTGACAAGGAACGCCTGAAGACCAACCTTGAGGTCCATATCAGCCATATTCGTGACAGCGGCTGCACGGATGTGATCAAGCTCGGCAAGCTCTGGCGCACGCGCAATGACATCCGCATGAAGACTTTTCCGTTGGAGCTGCTGATCATCGAAGTTCTCAGCGGTAACAACGGCGGCACGCTTGAAGATCGCTTTAAGCGTGTGCTCGAAGCCTTCGCCGATGACATGGATTCGCTGACAATCGAGGACCCGGCCAATCCCACCGGCAACGACCTGTCGTCCTGCTTGACCGACGAACTCCGCGACGTGCTGTCCAGCACGGCGCGGGATACGCTCGATACCGTTGAAAGCGATGGATGGGAGGCCGTGTTCGGCAAGATCGACTCTGCCGCGAAGGCGACACCACGCGTTCAGGTGCTTCGCGCTGCTGCCGTGAGTGCGCCTGTTGTGACGCGGCCCTGGAGCTCCGAGGAATGACATTGCCTTGGTTCGAACGGGAACCGGAGGCATACGAGGCGTTGCGTCAGGTACTTCTCCGAACGTACCCGACGCTGCATGCACGCAAGGTCAACGGCGCAGTCGTCGTCAGGGGAACGCTCGGCATCTCGCATGACGGGGTCGAGGTCGATCGCTACAGCCTCGACATCAAGCTCCCGGACAACTATCCGCACTGGCTGCCCACGGTCTGGGAAACGGCAGAACGAATTCCCCGTACGATGGATCGGCACGTCTACCCGAAGACCGGCGCGCTCTGTCTGGGCGTCAGCGAGGAACTGTGGCTGGCGATGAATGGCGATTTTTCGCTAGAGAGAGTGCTCGATATCCCTGTTCGGAACTACCTGATTGGCAACAGCCTCGTCGAACAGGGTGAGGAATGGCCAACTGGCGACAGAGGCCATGGAGTAAAAGGCATCATCGAGTTCTATAGGACGCTGCTTGGCATAAAAGATGAGCTTGTGCTTCTCCGGTTCCTGCGTTCATTCATTTTCAAGAAGCACAAGGGGCATTGGCCATGCCCTTGTGGCAGCGGGCGCGTACTGCGCAAATGCCATATGGATGGCGTGAGGCAACTTGCGAGGGTGCCTCAGGGACTCGTCCTTCATACGGCGAATTTGTTGATAGAGCGCCTCAAGCTAGAGAAGGCCGCTGCCTGATAGCTAACTCGTATGCCGTACGCGTTTCCAATCGAAGCGCTTGCTGCCCGGCTGGTGCAAGTCGGGACGGACAGGGAAACTGGCGTCGTGGTAGCTGAAGATGTGGGTCGGGATAGGCATCAAGCCGAGATGCTTCCCGAGCGGTTCTGGGGCCATGACTTTTGTATATGGCGGCACACGGTCCCCAACGTCGCATCGGACGTTAAGCAAGTGTAACTCGCGGGCGACGCTCAAACTGCTAGCAACGCCAGCACTGTGCGCTGCGCGCCCTTGAAGGGGCGTCTGCCGACGACCGCCGGCCGCTAACGACACTGGCTAGGCCAGCAGCGCCTGGCCGTTCTCAACGCCTAGCAGTGACATCTCAAGTTTGAGGTTATCGCCCCAACCCCTAGCGGATTGACACTTGGTCGCGATGTTCTCATTTTGTTCTCATCATGTGGCGACCCATTCCGGGCTCTTTTGGAGGATGGCCATGATCCTTCTTCTCCCCCTTACGACCATCGTGGTTGCGCTGGTGGGCTTCTATGTCTGGCATCGGCAGCTCGTGCGGAAGCGACACTTTGAGATCGCAGACGCTGCATTGTCCGCGTTCTGTCAGGCCGAGGCCGCGATAGCGCGCGCTCGCGAGCCCATTGTAAATGCCGGCGAAGGGACAACACGAAAGCGCGGCGACTATGAGCTGCCGGCCTACGGCGGCATGTTGGACCGCCTGTACATTCCCGTTGAGCGTCTAAAGGCTCACCGCAATGCTTTCGAGGAATTGGACCGTGCCGCCGTCAACGCAGAGGTTCATTTCGGCAGCGAGCTCGCCCACCACCTTCGTGAACCGCTCCGTGCCTACCATCGAATAGTCGTAGCTACCGCCTGCCGCATGAGCAATGTTGGGCTCTCTTCCGAAACGAAGATTAGTGGTGCGCTGGTTCGCCAGTGGGAAGCCGTGGTGCATGCCGGTGTGAC
>JAEWIV010000128.1 GCA_023386865.1 Pseudomonadota bacterium | reverse complement strand
CTTCTTCTTCTTCTTTCGAAAGATCCGATACCGGTCGAAATCCATCAGGTGCTCGTAACCCTCGAAGGCGTCGGCGAACACGCGATTCTGGAGGAAGTATTCGAGGTAGTCGAATTCCTTGCCCTGGCATCGCGGGATGCCGGCGATGCGATCGACGATCAGCAGGTCGGGCTGCTCGCGCGCGAAATCCTCGCTCACCTGGTCGAACACAAGCTTCTCCGAATCGCCCATCGTGTCGGGCGGATTGTAGAGCGCCGGGAAGTCGTCGCAGGTCGCGTATACGCCCTGCAGCACCCACATGGTGAGGAACCGCATGGTCATGCGGCCGCCGATGTAGTTGATCATCGGCCACAGCGGATAGATTCCGGGCGACAGCGCCAGGATCGTGCGATGTGGGGCGTTCTGCTCGATGATGTGCTGCAGGCGGCCGCCGATCGATTCCTCGAACTGGCGCTGCTTGTAGAAGGGCGGCGTGTAGAGCGCGGCCTGGAAGTAAAGTAGCACCATCAGTGTCGCCGAGATCACCGCCACCGGCAGGTGATGGCCGCTGCGGCTGATCGGCAGGTAGCGGTCGACGGTCTGCGACACGGTGAGAGCCGCCAGCAGGATCGCCGCCGACAGCGCGGGCAGCACGTGGTAGGGCCAGCCCTTGGCCTGGGCGATGGCCGAGATCGCCGCGCCGATACCGAAGACGACCAGCACGCGTGCCGCCACGGTCTTGGTGAAGATCACCGCGATCAGGCCGAAGATCAGCAGTGCGATCAGCGTCGGACCCAGCACGTTGCTGGCGAGCACGCCCCGCCAGCCCGCATCGCCGATCGGCGCATAGGCTTCGACGGCGAGCGGCATGACGAACTGGCCGTACTCGCGGAAGATCGTGTACATCGACACGAAGTGCGCCACGGCAACCAGGCCGATCGCCCACGGAATGGGATCGCCGAGCGTGGCGCGCCAGCCGCGGCGGATCAGCAAGTAGAGCTCCAGGGCGGCCGGGATGGCGAGATAATGCGGCTTCATCGCGAGCGCGACGCCCGCGACCAGGCCGATGGCGATCGACGAGCCGCGACCCAGCGGGATGCCTTCGGCCCGCGCCATCGAGGCGATCATGTAGGGTGCGCAGGCCACGAACAGTATGTGCTCGCGCTGGCCGAAATGCTCGTTGGGCAGCACCGTGAACAGGAACAGCAGGACCGGCGGCAGCAGCGCCTCGGTGAGCGCATGGTCGGCCGACGGCACCAGCTTCACCAGCCGCCGGCAGGCCCAGAACGAGGCGAAGATGCCCGCCACCACCCAGGCGGTGAACCAGAACGACGGATCGCCCGGCAGGATCCTGGAGGTCAGCACGGGCAAAGCATGGACGACGAAAGTCAGCGGCAGGTTCTCGTCGATCACCTCGACATAGAGCTTCTCGCCGTTCACCCAGCGTGCCGACACGTCGAGGATGGCGGCGACGTCGTGGTTGATGGGCGGAAAGAAGTAACCGGCGAGCCAAAGAATCGGCAGGGCGATCAGCGGCAGGAGCAGGAGCCGTTCGATGCTCGGCGGAACTGTCGGGGGCTTGGTCGTGGCGGTTGGCAAGGCGGGGCGAAGATATCATAAGCGGGTGGGAAGAAGACAATCGCAGGGGCGGGACGCCGGCGTGGAACGGGTCGAATACGAACGCATGCACGAGGTCGAGGACCGCATGTGGTGGTATCGCGGCCTGCGTTCGCTGGTCGCAGAGCTGCTCGTGCGCTCCCTGCCGCGCGCACCCGGCGGGGGGGCCGTGCTCGATGCCGGCTGCGGCACCGGCGGCATGCTGCTGAAGCTCGGGCCCTCGGTGGCCGGCAATCCCACCTTCGGCCTGGAGTACGACCACGTGGCGGCCTCGTTCGCCGCTGCCAAGGCGGGACGACCGGTGGCGGCGGGGTCGGTCACCGAAATGCCCTTGGGCAATGGGGTGCTTGCCGGCTACCTGTCACTCGATGTGCTGTCTCACGGTGGTGTGGAGCCGGAGCTGGCCCTGAAGGAGGCGCATCGCTGCCTGCAGCCGGGTGCCATCGCGATTTTCAACCTCCCGGCCTACGGCTGGTTGTTGTCGGCGCATGATCGGCGTGTGCACAATGTACGCCGCTTCACCGGCCGCCAGGCGCGAACCTTGCTCGCCAGCAACGGCTTTCGTGTGCTGCGGGCCAGCTATTGGAATACGCTGCTGTTTCCCCTGATGTTGATCCACCGACTGCTCGAGCGTGACGACGCCGAAAGCGACGTGCGCGACTATCCAAGGTGGCTGGATGCGCTGTTCTCGACGGCGCTGGCCATCGAACGCCTGGCGATCAGGGCGGGCATCGGCTTGCCGTTCGGCGGCTCGCTGATCGTCGTGGCTGCGCGCGATGGCTGACATGCCGGCGCTTTCCGTGGTCGTTCCCGTCTACAACGGCGCCGGTACCGTCGGCGAGCTGGTGGGTGCCCTGCGCGGCCTCGACATAGAGGGCGGGCTGGAGATCGTCCTGGTGGTCGACTGCAGCCCCGACGACAGCCTCGATGTCTGCAAGCGGCTCGCGGCCGAGCCCGGGGCGCCCGTCACGGTGCTGAACCTCAGCCGCAATTACGGCGAGCACAACGCCGTCATGGCAGGACTGTCGCGCGCGAAGGGCGCCTACGCCATCACCATGGACGACGACCTGCAGAACCCGCCGGGCGAGGTGAAGCGCCTGTTCGAGCATGCGCGCGACGGCGGCTACGACGCGGTCTACACATACTATGCCGAGAAGCAGCATGCCGCCTGGCGCAACCTCGGCAGCCGCTTCACCAACTGGTGCGCCGATCGCCTGATCGACAAGCCGCCGGGCCTCTATCTCTCGAGCTTCCGCTGCATCTCCGCCTTCGTGCGCGAGCGCATCGTGGCGAGCTACGAGGGGCCCTATCCCTATGTCGACGGGCTGGTGTTCCAGGTCACCCAGAAAGTCGGGCGCCTGCAGGTCGAGCATCTGCCGCGCGTCGAGGGCCGCTCGAACTACACCTTGCGCCGCCTGGTGCGGCTGTGGCTGTCGATGTTCCTCAATTTCTCGGTGATGCCGCTGCGCCTCGCCACATTGTTCGGCCTGGCGTTCGGCGCTCTGGGAGCGATCGCCGCCGTCATCGTCGTCGTCGAAGCCATCATCTCGGACAAGCCCCCACAGGGGTGGGCGTCGCTGATGGTGGCTGTGCTGGTGCTGGCCGGCGTGCAGCTCGTGGTGGTCGGGCTGATCGGCGAGTATCTCGGCCGCATGTTCCTGGCGGTCAACCGCAAGCCGCAGTATCTGGTGCGCGAGGTCTTCCACCGCGGTCCCGAGGGCCTGGAGACCGAGCGGCCCGAGGTCGATACGCGGGCCGCGGGTCAGCCGCACCGCGAGCCCATCCGACGGGAGTCCTGAGCGATGACGATCTACTACGTGGCGCTTGGCATCGGCATCCTTGCGGGCATCGCCGGACAGATGCTGCTCAAGGCCGGCGCCGACGCCCCCGACTTCGTGAGCCAGCTCTTGCGGCCTTCGACGCTGGCCGGCCTGGCGCTCTACGGCTCAGCGGCTTTTCTCTACATCGTCGCCCTTCGCAAGATCCCCGTATCCGTCGCCTTTCCCAGCGTGTCGCTGTCCTATGCGATCGTGGCGGTGCTCGGACACTTCCTTTTCGGCGAGCCGTTCGGCATCAAGCAGATCGGCGGCATTGTCCTCATCATGGGCGGTGTGGTGCTGATCAACCAGGCATGAGGGCTCATTCGTGGACTACGAGCAGATCAAGTACGAGACCAGGGACGGCATTCTCACCGTCACGCTGAACCGGCCGGACAAGCTGAACGCCTTCACCGGCAGGATGCTGTCGGAGCTGCTCGACGCCATGGACCGTGCCGACCGCGACGACGACGTGCGCGCCGTGGTGTTCACGGGCGCCGGCCGCGGCTTCTGCGCCGGCGCCGACCTCTCGGGCGGGGCCAACACCTTCAATGCCGAGAACCGCGGACCGGTCGATCCCGGGCTGGACGGCCATCGAGATGGCGGCGGCCTGTTCACCTTGCGGCTGTTCGATCTGCTGAAGCCGACCATCGCCGCCTGCAATGGACCCGCGGTCGGTGTCGGCGTCACCATGCAGCTCGCCATGGACGTGCGGCTCGCCTCCGAGGCGGCGCGTTACGGCTTCGTCTTCACCCGCCGCGCGATCGTCATGGAAGCCTGCTCGAGCTGGTTCCTGCCGCGCCTGGTCGGTCCGCAACAGGCGCTCGAATGGGTGATGACCGGCCGCGTCTTCCCGGCCGAGGAGGCGCTCGCGGGCCGGCTGGTGCGCTCGGTCCACAAGCCCGACGAGCTTCTGCCGTCGGCCTATGCGCTGGCGCGCGAGATCGCCGACAACACCGCGCCCGTCTCGGTGGCGCTGAACCGCCAAATGATCTGGAAGATGCTGGGTGCCGACCACCCGATGGAAGCGCACAAGATCGATTCCAAGGGCATCTACGCGCGCGGCAAGTCCGACGATGTGAAGGAGGGCGTGACAGCCTTCCTGCAGAAGCGCCCGGCGAAGTTCCCCATGAAGGTGACCAGCGGCATGCCGTCCTATTTCCCGTGGTGGCAGGATCGGCCCTTCAAGTAGTTGCCGCGGGTAGGCCCATGCGGCAATCTCGCCGCCAACAAATCCATTCGGAGGAAACGATGAAGAAGCTGCATATGCGGCGTCGGACGATATTGGCCGCGGCCCCGGCATTGGTGGCCGCGCCCTACGTCGCGCGAGCGCAAGGCAAGCCCGAGAAGACCAAGGTCGTGCTGGCGGTCGGCGGCAAGTCGGCGCTCTACTACCTGTCGCTGACCATCGCCGAGACCAAGAGCTACTTCAAGGAGGCCGGCCACGACGTCGAGATCAACGATTTCCAGGGCGGCGCCAAATCGCTGCAGGCCCTGATGGGCGGCAGCGCCGACGTCGTCGCCGGCGCCTACGAGCACACGATCCGCATGCAGCAGCGTGGCCAGGACATCGTCGGCTTCGCCCTGATCGGCCGCGGCATGCAGCTCGCCATCGGGCTGCGCAACGACGTGGCGGCCAAGGTCAAGGGACCGGCCGACATCAAGGGCATGAAGTTCGGCGTCACCGCACCCGGTTCTCAGACCCACATGCTGGTCAACAACTGGGCGGCCAAGGGCGGGCTAAAGGCCTCCGACATCGTGGCGATCGGCGTCGGTGCCGGTGCTTCGGTGGTCGCCGCGATCGAGAAGGGCGAGGTCGATGGCATCTCCCAGGCAGATCCGGCGGTCACCATCCTCGAGGACAAGAAGCTGATCAAGGTCATGGTCGACACGCGCACCATGAAAGGCAACCAGGAGCTGTTCGGCGGGGCTTTCCCCGCGGCCTGCCTCTATGCCCAGCCCGATCTGCTGAAAAAGACGCCGAACACGGCGCAGGCTCTGGCGACCGCGATCGTGCGTGCCGACCAGTGGCTGCAGACGGCGTCGCCCACCGACGTCGCCAAGTCGGTGCCGGAAGCCTATCTGCTGGGCGATCGCACGCTCTACGAGAAGGCATTCGCTGCCGTGCGCGACACGATCTCGCCGGACGGCCAGATGCCGGCCGGCGGTCCCGAGAACTGCCTGAAGTTCCTGGCCGAGGGGGATCCCGCCATCAAGCCGGCCAGCATCAAGCTTGCCGATACCTGGACCAACGAGTTCGCGGCGCGCGCCGGCAAGCGCAGTTGATGAGCGTCGACGGTCCGGCGCTCGAGCTGGAGGACATCACCTGCCGCTTCGCCGCCCGCGACGGCGGCGGAGCCTACACCGCGGTGGCGGACGCTTCGCTCACCGTGACCGCCGGCGAGTTCGTCTCGGTCGTCGGCCCCACCGGCTGCGGCAAGTCCACGTTGCTCAATATAGCGGCCGGCCTGCTGGCGCCGTCGCAAGGGTCGGTCCGGGTGTTCGGCCAGCCGCTGATCGCGGCCGACGGCGTCAATCGGCGCGCCGGCTACATGTTCCAGGCCGACGCCCTGATGCCGTGGCGCACCGGCATCGACAATGTGATCGCGGGCCTCGAGTTCAGGGGCGTTGCCCGGACCGAGGCGGTGATGCAGGGCGAGGCGTGGCTGCGCCGCGTCGGGCTGGCGGGCTTCGGCGATCGCTACCCGCATCAGATGTCGGGAGGCATGCGCAAGCGCCTGGCGCTCGCCCAGACGCTGATCCTCAGCCCCGACATCCTGTTGATGGACGAGCCCTTCTCGGCGCTCGACGTGCAGACGCGCCAGCTCATGGAGAACGAGCTCCTGGCGCTGTGGGCGGAGGACCGGAAATCCGTGCTGTTCATCACCCACGACCTCGAGGAGGCGATCGCGCTTTCCGACCGCGTCGTGGTGTTGTCCGCCGGTCCGGCGACGCGACCGATCGGCGACTTCAAGGTCGACCTGCCCCGGCCGCGCGACGTGTCGGAGATCCGCATGACGCCCGGCTTCCTCGCGCTGCATCGCGAGATCTGGGCGGCCATGAAGGAAGAGGTGCTGAAGGCCTACGCCGCACAGAAGGCAGCGTGACGTGAGGCTGCGTTCGCTCCAGATCCTGGTGCTCGGCCTGGTCATCGCCTTCTGGTACGTCATGACGGCGCCCGGACTGATCCCGCCGTTCTATTTCGACAAGGCCAACCGCGCCGCCTTCTTCTTCGGCGAGCCGCAGAAGGTGTTCTGGATCATCGTCGACTGGTTCGCGACGGGCGAGATCTTCGGCCATCTCGGCATCACCCTGCTCGAAACGGCGCTCGGCTTCTTCATCGGCTCAGCGTTCGGCCTGGCGATCGGCCTGTGGCTGGCGCTGTCGCCGACGGCCTCGGCGGTGATGGATCCCTACATCAAGGGCTTCAACTCCATGCCGCGCGTCGTGCTGGCGCCGATCTTCGCGGTGTGGTTCGGCCTCGGCATCTGGTCCAAGGTGGCGTTGGGCGTCACGCTGGTCTTCTTCGTGGTGTTCTTCAACGTCTACCAGGGCGTGCGCGAGGTCAGCCCCAATCTGATCGCCAACGCTCGCATGCTGGGCGCCTCGCGGCGCCAGCTGCTGCGCTCGATCTACCTCCCGTCTGCCATGAGCTGGGTGTTCGCCAGCCTGCACAACGCGGTGGGCCTCGCGTTCGTCGGCGCAGTGGTCGGTGAATATCTCGGCTCCTCGCGCGGCGTCGGCTACCTGATCCTGCAGGCCGAGGGCACCTTCGACATCAACACGGTGTTCGCCGGCATCCTGGTTCTGACGGCCTTCGCGCTGGCCCTCGACGCGGCCGTCGGTTCGGTCGAGCGCCGCCTGATGACGTGGCAGCCGCGTGCCAGCGAGACGGAGAAGGTCTGAGCGGACCGCGGCTCTATTGCCCCGTGAACCGTGCGGCGCGCTTTTCCAGGAAGTGGGCGACGCCTTCCTTGAAATCGGCGGTCTGGAACGAGAGCTCCATCTCGTAATTGGCCTGGGTGGTGGCCTCCGCCAGGGTCTGGAACTCGGCCTCCCACACTTGCCGCTTCATCACCGCGACCGAGCGCGGCGACACGGTCTTGGCGAGCATCGTTGCGTAGGCGCGGGTCTCGGCCATCAACTTGTCGTCGGGAATGACCCGGCTCACCAAGCCGAGCTCCAGCGCTTCCGGGGCGCGGAACTTGCGTGCCGAACACAGCAGGTCCAAAGCGGCGGGCAGCCCCACCAGGCGCGGCAGCAGCCAGCTGACGCCGTGCTCGGCGATGAGGCCGCGCTGGGCGAACGACGTCGTGAAAACGGCCGACTCGGCGGCGAACCGCAGATCGGCATAGAGCGGGATCACGAAGCCGAGGCCGGCTGCCGGGCCGTTGATGGCGGCGATGATGAACTTCGGGATCGCCGGAAAGTAGGAATAGTTCATCTTGAACTCGGGCAGCGTGCTGCCCCCTTGCAGTGCGTGTGCGATCTTGCCGGAGCGGTCGGAACCGCGGCCGGCACCAATCGCCTGCAGGCCGCTCATGTCCGCACCGGCACAGAAACCGCGGCCGCTGCCGGTCAGGATGATCGCGCGGACCTCGGGGTCGGCGCCCGCGCGGTGCATCGCCTCCTTGAGGTCGAGGTGCATCTGATGCGTCCAGGCATTCAACTTCTCGGGCCGGTTGAGTGCTATCGTGCAAATCTGATCGGTGACACCGTATAAAACCGAGTCATATGCCATCCTGGGGTTTCCTCATGTGCAATCTTGTGGGGTGCATGATGAGCAAAAGGGCGCAACGATACAAATGGGACGCTATCGCTACAAATGGCACGTGATTGCAGGGAAGGGCTGCAATCCACTGAACTATTATCGCCGCGTGGGCTGGGGGCTCGTCGACTAAGAGGTTGTCTGCACGCGCGCCGGTTCTAATATCTTGCAGGGAAAAGGCAAATAAACAC
>JAEWIV010000103.1 GCA_023386865.1 Pseudomonadota bacterium | reverse complement strand
GCCGCCGTGAAGCGCGCGCGGCCACCGAAGATCAGCCGCTTGCCGTCGGGCGAGGGCCGGTAATAGGGCAGCACGCGCTTGGTGTCGCCGATTGCGCGCATGCCGGGGATCAGCATCTTGTCGGCGGGCTCGGGCAGGTCCTCGGTGGCGATGATGTGGCTCGCCACTGGCACGACGCGGCGCTTGAGCCGCGGCGTCAGATCGCCGGTATAGCCGTTGGTCGCCACGACGACCTCCTTGGCCTCGATCGGGCCCTTGGCCGTGAGCACGCGCCAGCCGCTCGCCGTCTTCTCGGTGCGCTCGGCCTCGACCTGCGCACAGAGGATCGCGCCGGCGCGGTTGGCCGCTTCCAGCAGGCCCTTGTAGTAGAGCGCCGGATGCAGATGGCCGGCGCGGCTCGCGTACATGCCGCCGTAGTAGTAGTCCGAGGCGATGTACTCGCGCTGGCGCTCGCGCGGCACCATGCTGGAGCCGGCATCGGCGTATTTGTTGTAGGTGTCGACCTTGGTCGCGAGATCGTCGTAATGACGTGGCGTCCAGGCACCGACGAAGCGGCCGTTGCGGTGCAGGCCGCACTCGATCTTCTCGCGGGCGATGATGTCCTCGAGCACGGTGAGCGAATCGGCGCCCGCACCCATCAGCTCGGCCTTCTTGCGCTCGAACTCCTCGGCGATCGGGCTCTTGCCGCCCAAGCCCTTGCCGAGGTTGGTGCCGCCCGAGATCATGCCGCCGTTGCGCGTCGAGGCGCCGATGCCGAAATCGCCGCGCTCCAGCACCACGGCGCCGACGCCGTTGCGCCTGAGCTCCAGCGCCGTCGACAAGCCGCCGTAACCGGCGCCGACGATCACCACGTCGGTCTTCGCCGGCGGGTCTTGCGACAGGGCGTTGTTGGGCGTCCAGGCCTCCCACCACCAGGGGGCGGCCTTGAAGTCGGGATGGAAGATGTCTTTGCCGGGGGTCATGCGTCTCTTTCTCTGTCGCCCTGAAGCGCACCGAAGGACCTCATTGCCGCTTGCCACCGGCATGAGATCCTTCGCTGCGCTCAGGAAGACCGACTAAAAGTCGGTCACCTTGCCGTTGAACTGCCAGTCGCCGTAGCGGGTTGGCTCGGGACCGGGCGGCCCGCCGATCTCCTCGACCTTCTTGGGCTGGGGCGGAACGGGCTTTTCGGGTTCGGGCACGGCCGTTTCGGCCTCGGTTTTCTTGATATCGGTCATGGGCGCATGATGCCGTTCCCTGCCTTGATTCGCCACAGTCGCGGACCATCTTTCCGGCCATGAACTACTTTCGCACTGCCCTGCTTCTGGCGGCCCTGACCGGCTTCTTCCTGGTCGTCGGCTACCTCCTGGGTGGCCAGTCCGGCCTCGTCCTGGCGCTCGTGGTGGCGCTGGGCATGAACCTGTTCGCCTACTGGAACAGCGACAAGATGGTGCTGCGCATGGCCAATGCGCAGGAGGTCGGGCCCAACGATGCACCCGAGCTCTACGGCATCGTCCAGGACCTCGCCCAGCGCGGCGGTCTGCCCATGCCCCGCGTCTACATCATCGACGAGGAGCAGCCCAACGCCTTCGCCACCGGCCGCAATCCCGAGAACGCCGCCGTCGCGGCGACCACCGGCCTGCTGCGCCATCTCAGCCGTGAGGAGATCGCCGGCGTGATGGCGCACGAGCTGAGCCACGTCCGCCATCGCGACACGCTCACCATGACCATCGCCGCCACCCTGGCGGGCGCCATCGGCATGCTGGCCAGCTTCGGCGGCCTGATGGGCGGCGGCCGCGACGAGAACGGCCGGCCGGTCATGGGCGGCCTCGCCGCCATCGCCATGATGATCCTGGCGCCGCTCGTCGCCTCGCTGGTGCAGATGGCGATCAGCCGCAGCCGCGAGTACGAGGCCGACCGCATGGGCGCGGAGATCTCCGGCCAGCCGTTGTGGCTCGCCTCGGCGCTGGCCAAGCTGCACGCCGGCACCCAGCAGATCCCCAACCAGGCGGCCGAGGCCAACCCGGCGACGGCGCATCTCTACATCGCCAACCCGTTGTCGGCCGGCGGCCTGCGGGGCCTGTTCTCGACCCATCCGCCGATGGAGGAGCGCATTGCCCGCCTCGAGGCGATGGCCGGACAGATGCCGGGCTATGCGCCGCCGCGGCCGCAGATGTCGCCCGACGGTCCGTGGACCAACCCGGCGCCGCAGGCTCCGCGGCGCGGCCCTTGGGGCTGACGCTTCAGGCCTTCTCGACGATCTTCCAGAAGGAATCCTTCTTCACGACCTTGTCGCCGCGGAAGGTGTAGAAGTCGCAACCGCGCGCCCTGATTCGCTCGCCGGTTTTCGTGGTGCCGCTCACTGTCCGTTGCGAGATGCCCATGTCGCCGTCGATATAGTGGCTGTCGTCGCCGTAGTGCACATCGGGCAGACCCTCGAAGCGGGCGGCGAGCCCTTCGCGTACCGCCTTGGCGCCGACATGGCGGCGGCCCCACGGATCGGGTCCGCGCGGCATCTCCAGCACGGCGTCGTCGGCGAAGAAGCTCATGATGCGGTCGAGGTCGTGATCGTTGAAGGCCTGACACAGGGCCTTCAGGGTGGCGAGACGGTCGCTCATGTCACTTCCTCCCCTTGGCGGTTTCCGTGAACGGCAGCGTTTCGGCTTGAGGCTTCGGCAACTCCGGCTCCTCCCCGAGATCGACGTCGAGGATGCGCTGGCCGCGCTTGGTGATGCGATCGGCCGAAATGTCGATCTCGCGCAGGTCCTTCTCGGTCTGCCCGAAGTGTACCTTCAGCCGGTCGACGCGGTCGCCCAGCCGCCGCACGTCCTCCATCAGCAAACCGACCGTCTTCTGGATCTCGCCCGCCTGCTCGCGCATGCGCACGTCTTTCAGGACGGCGCGCACGGTATTGAGCGTCGCCATCATGGTCGTCGGCGACACGATCCAGACGCGGGCGCGGTAGCTTTCCTCGACCAGGCCGATGAAGTTGGCGTGCAGCTCGGCATAGACCGCCTCTGAGGGCAGGAACATCAGCGCCGATTCGGCGGTCTCGCCAGGCACGATGTACTTGTCGCGGATGTCGCCGATGTGCTTGCGGATGGCCTGCTGGAAGGCGCGTTGCGCCACCAGCAGGGCCGGCCCGTCGCCCGCCGGCACGGTGCGTAGCGCGTTGTAGCTCTCGAGCGGGAACTTGGCGTCGATGGCGATCGAGCCCGGCGGATTGGGCAGTTTCAGCAGGCAGTCGGCGCGCGCGCCCGAGGACAGCGTGTGCTGGAACGCGTAGGCCTGCGGCGGCAGGGCGCTCTGGACCAGGTCGTTCAGCTGGACCTCGCCGAACGCGCCGCGCGCCTGCTTGTTCGACAGCACCTCCTGCAGGCTCACGACCTGGGTCGAGAGATCGCCGATCTTCTTCTGCGCCTCGTCGATGCGGGCCAGCCTCTCGCGCAGGTCGGTGACGATCTGGCCGGTCGCCTTCTCGGTCCGGTCGAGCCGCTCGCCGACGGCCTTGCTCAGGGCCTGCTCCTGCTCGCGCAGCGAACGCTCGACCCGCTGCACCGTCTCGGCCTGCTGGCTGAGCGCCAGCGCGAGCTGCTGGCGCATCTGCTCGGCCTCGCGCCCCCTGTCCTGGCGAGACTCGCCCTGGCGCATCAGGACGACGGCGAGAACCACGCCCAGCAGCACCACGGCCGCGCCCAGGATGATCGTCAAGAGGTCCATTGCCGACCTTATAAGCCCTCGGCTCGACAAGCGCACCGACGGCGGCTAATTCATCAACAAATGCCGCGCGTAAACAAAGCTCCGGGGCACGACCCCGACGTCTGGCTGTTCGACCTCGACAACACGCTCTATCCGGCGCGCTGCAACCTGTTCGCCCAGATCGACGTGCGCATCGGCCGCTACATCGCCGACCTGCTCAAGGTCGATGCCGAGGAGGCGCGGCGGGTGCAGAAACAGTACTGGCGCGAGCACGGCACCTCGATGCGGGGCATGATGACCCTGCACGGCGTCGATCCCACTCACTTCCTCGACTACGTGCACGACATCGACTACTCCCCGGTCGAGGCGAACCCGGCGCTCGAGGCGTCGCTGAAGGCGCTGCCCGGCCGCAAGATCATCTTCACCGCAGGCGACGTGCCGCATGCCGAGCGCGTCATGGCGCGCCTGGGCGTGGCCCACCATTTCGAGGCGGTGTTCGACATCGCTGCCGGCGATTATTGGCCCAAGCCGCACAAGCAGATCTACGAAAAGCTCGTCGTGAAGCACGGCGTCGACCCGACGCGGGCCTGCATGGCCGACGACATCGCCGTCAACCTGAAGCCCGCGGGCGACATGGGCATGCGCACGGTGTGGATCCGCACCGACGAGAGCGTGAAGCGCGCCGAAGGCCTCGATCTCGACCATGTCCATCACCAGACGGACGACCTCGCCACCTGGCTGGCCGACTGGCTCGCCGAAAGGAAAATCCAGAAGTGAAGATCCTGGTCCTCGGCGCCGGCGCGGTCGGCGGCTATTGGGGCGCGCGGCTCACCCAGGCCGGCATCGACACCACCTTCCTGCTGCGCGAGAAGCGCGCCGAGCTGGTACGGCGCAACGGGCTGGTGGTGAAGAGCCCCAAGGGCGACTTCACCGTGCCGGTCAAGGTGGTGACGCGCGGCGACGAGGGCGGCCCGTACGACGTCGTGATCCTGGCTTGCAAGGGCTACGACCTCGACTCGGCCATGGAGTCGATCGCGCCGGCGGTCGGCCCCGACACGGTGATCGTGCCCATGCTGAACGGCCACGCCCACTTCGCCACGCTCGACGCCCGCTTCGGCGCGGCGCGGGTTGCCGGCGGCCTGGCGCGCATCTCCGGCATGCTGGGACCGAACGGCGAGATCCTGCACAGCGGCGCCTCGGGCGTGTCGTTCGGCGAGCGCGACGGCAAGCCGGCGCGCAAGGCATTGGTCGAGCTCGATGCGGCCTGCAAGAAGGCCGGCATCGACGGCGGCCTCAACCGCGACATCAACCAGGACCTCTGGGACAAGTGGGTGATGTTGGGCACCATCGCCTCGATGGGCGCGGCCATGCGCGGCCGGGGCGGCGACATCGCCCCCGCCGAGGATGGCGCGGCGTTGATGTGCGAGACTTTGGACGAGTGCTGCCGCGTCGCCGCCGCCGCCGGCCACGCGCCCAGTGACAAGGTGCGGACCAGCATCGAAACCGGCCTGACACAGCCCGGTGGCAAGGCCGTCGCCTCCATACTAGGCGATATCGAGAAGGGCGGCGCCGTCGAGGCGCGCTCGATCGTCGGCGACATGCTGATGCGCGCCCGCAAGGCGGGACTGCCGGCGCCCAACCTGCGCTTCGCCTACGCCCACCTGCAGGTCTACGAGGCGCGCCGCGCCCGGAGTGGATTGAAATGAAGGTTCTGATTCTCGGTGCCGGCGCGATCGGCGGCTATGTCGGCGGACGCCTGCACCAGAGCGGCGCCGACGTCACCTTCCTGGTCCGGCCGGCGCGCCGCGAGCGGCTGCAGCGCGACGGGCTGGTGATCAAGAGCACCAAGGGCGACATCACCCAGAAGGTGAAGACGGTCCTGAACGGCGCCGAGGGCGGGCCGTACGACATCGTCCTGCTGACCTGCAAGGCCTACGATCTCGATTCGGCAATCGAGGCGATTGCGCCTGCGGTCGGCGCGAACACGACGATCGTGCCGCTGCTGAACGGCTTGCGCCACATCGATGCCCTCGCGGCACGGTTCGGCGGCGCGAACGTCGTGGGCGGCCTGGCGCGGGTCGGCGTGGCCATGTCGGCCGAGGGCGTGATCCTGCATACCAGCCCGTTCGCCGCCATTTCCTTCGGCGAGCGCGACGGCAAGCCGGCCCGCGCGGCTTTGGTCGAGCTCGATGCTGCGATCAAGAAGAGCGGCGTCGAGGGCGGACTGCACGAGAACATCGTCCAGGACCTCTGGGACAAGTGGATCATGCTGTGCTCGCTGGCGGCGATGACCACCCTGATGCGCGGCACGGTGGGCGACATCCTGGAGGCCGGCGAAGGCCAGGCCATCATGCTCGAGACGGTCGAGGAATGCCACAAGGTCGCAGCTGCCGCCGGGAGCGATCCTGGCGACAAGGGCATGCAGAACGTGCGGGGCTATCTGACGCAAAAGGGGTCGCGCTTCGCCGCCTCCATGCTGCACGACCTCGAGAAGGCCGCGATGGTCGAGGCCGATCACGTCGTCGGAGACATGATCGCCCGTGCCCAAAGGGCGGGGATCGCCACCCCCAACCTGCGCATGGCCTATGCCCATCTGCAGGTTTACCTGGCCCGGCGCGCCCGCGGGGGCGTCGGAAAGCCCGCCCTCTAGCGCTTGACCTTTTGCCCGCGTGGCCCCAATTCTTGGGGTATGAGGAAGGCTGCCGCATATTTGTCGGTGGCGCATCGGAACCAGCCGGGCGCCAAAACGTAAACCAAAGTCCGGCCCTTGCTGCGCCCGACCTTGGGGCGCACGCTTCGTTCAACAAACGAAGCCCAACCCTCTAAGACAATCGGAGTACTTTTCAGGAGATCGCCATGCGCGACGTCGTTCGTACCCGCTCGGTTCCCCAGATCATCGTCAGCAATGCCGACTACGAACGGCTGACCGATCTCGCCACGGCATCGCTCGAGCGGCTGCCCGACGTGGCCAACGAGCTGTTGTCCGAAATGGATCGGGCCAAGGTCGTGCAGGACGGCAGCGTGCCGGCCGACGTCGTGCGCATGGGGTCGACGGTCACCTTTCGCTCGGATGACGGGAATATCCGCACCTTCACGCTCGTCTATCCCGCCGAGGAGAGCCTCGACGAGCATCGCATCTCGGTGATGACACCGGTCGGTGCCGCCTTGATCGGCCTGGCTGAGGGCCAGTCGATCTCTTGGACGGCGCGCGACGGCCGCCGCCACGAGCTCACCGTGGAGAAGGTGAAGAACTGACACGAGGCGAGCCCTTGAGGGCTGGCCTCGTGTCATCCTGAGCGCAGCGAAGGATCTCGTGCCGATTGCCAACGGCGATGAGGTCGTTCGCTGCGCTCAGGACGACCTGAAGCCTACTTGATGAGCCCGGCGCTCCTTGGCAGGAACAGCGAGATCTGCGGGAACAGGATGATCAGCATCAACCCGACCAGCAGGGCCGCGACGTACGGCATGTAGGCGCGCCAGTGCTGGCCGACCGACAGGTTGGCGAAGCGCAGCGCCATCAAGAGACCGACGCCCATCGGCGGCAGGAAAAGGCCGATGCCGACGGCGGCGGTCTGCACGATGTTGAAGTGGATGGGATCGATGCCCATCTCCTCGGCGATCGGGAACACCACCGGGATCAGCACCACGGCGGCCGGCAGGCCTTCCAGCACCATGCCGAACATCATGGTGATCAGCGCCGTCGCCAGCAGGAAGAGCCACGGCGCGTCGCGCAGCGGGTGCAGCACTTCGGCCAGAAGTTTCGGCACGCCCGAGACGCCCATCAGGTATTGGAACACCGAGGCGACGGCCAGCAGGAAGATCACGGCCGCCGTCAGGATGGCGCTGTCGTAGGCAAGCCGCATCATCTGCCTGTAGCTGACGTTGCGGTAATAGAGCCGCGCCGCCAGGAAGGCGTAGCCAGCCACCACGGCGCCCGCCTCGGTGGCGGTGAAGATGCCGAGGAAGAAGCCGCCCAGGATGACGATGGGGATGACCAGCGGCACGGCGGCGCTGCGGCCCGTCGCCAAGATGTTGGCCACGCTCGGCCGCGTGTCGACCGGCCAGTCGTATTTGCGGGCGCGGAAGTACACCAGCACCATCAGGCAGACCATGATGGTCGCCGCGGGAATGAACCCGCCGAGAAACAGCGCCACCGCCGAGGTGTTGGTCACCTGGGCGATCACGATCATGAAGATGGCGGGCGGCACCAGCATGCCCATGGCCGTGCCGGCGGCGATCAGCGAGGCCGAGTCCTCGCGCTTGTAGCCCGCCTTGGTGAGCGGCGGCATCAGGGTCGAGCCCAGCGCCGAGACCTCGGCCATCTTCGAGCCGCAGATGTCGGAGAAGAAATAGGCGACCACGATCACCGACATGCCGAGCCCGCCCTTGACCCAGCCCACCAGGGCGCGGGCGAAGTCGACCAGGGCGTGGCTCATGCCGCATTTCTCCATCAGGCCGCCGGCGAAGACGAAGGCGGGGATGGCGAGCAGCACCCAGCTCTGCGAGCCCGACACCATGCTGGAGGACAGGACCTGCATGTCGTAGCCGCCGATCAGAAGGCCGGCGACGCCCGAGACGCCGAGCGCGAAGACGATCGGCATGGAGAACAGGATCAGGACGACGAAGATCAGCCCGACGAAAAGCAGCAGCATGACGTACGCGACCCTAGTGCACGGCGTCGGGATCGATCGGCGGCGGCGCCACGATCATGGAGATGGCGTAGATCACCAGCAGGATGCCGCCGACCAGCACCGAGGCGTAGAGCACCGCGAGGTTGATCTCGAGCCCGGGCGTGGCGAGCGTGCGGTTGAGCAGGCAGAGCTTCCAGCCGTACCAGGCGGCAATGCCGCCGAAGATCGCGATCAGCACGTGATGGCCCCGCTCGATCATGGCCTGGGTGCGGGCCGAGAAGTTGTGCGTCAGCACGTGCAGGGTGAAGTGCGAGCGCTCGCGCACGCCGATCGCCGCACCGATCAGGGTGAGCCAGGCCAGCATCATCTCGCCGACCTCCTCGACCCAGGTGAAGCGGATCGGATCGACGTCGAGCCAGTCCGTCACCTCGATCATGACGTAGCGCAGGAACACGCCGATCAGCAGGTTGACGATCGCCGCCACCAGCAGGATGGCGACGACGACCTTGGGGATGTTGACGATGTACTTCACGTGGGAGGTGCCGCGCCCCTTACGCCTTGAAGTTGGCGATCTCGTCCCACATGGCGGCGTACTGCGTCTTGTAGGCGGGCCAGATCTTCTCCTGGGCGACCTTGCGGAAGGCGTCGACGTTGCCCTGCACGACGGTCATGCCCTTGGGCTCGAGTTCCTTCTTGGCCGCGGCGAGATTGTCGACCGATTCGGTGGCCTGGCGGATCTTCTCCTGAGCCTCGCGGCTGGTGTCGAGCATCAGTTTCTTGTGCGGGTCGCTCAGGCTCTCCCACACCGCCAGGTTCATGGTGTTCAACGTCGGGCCGTAGTTGTGATAGGTCATCGAGCAGTACTTCGAAACCTCGTAGATCTTGAGGGCGACCTGGTTGACGATCGGCAGGTCGCCACCGTCGATCACGCCCTGCTTGGCCGCCGAGATCACCTCGCCCCATGCCATCGGCACGGCGTTGCCGCCCAGTCCATTGATGGTGTCGCCGTAGACCTTGGCCTGCTGGACGCGGATCTTGGCGCCGCGCAGGTCCTTGGGCTCGACGATCGGCTTCTTGCTGGTCCAGAAGTGGCGGAAGCCGTAGTCGAAGAAGCACAGCGTCTTCAGCTTGTACTTTTCCTGGAACTGCTTATCGAGCGCATCGCCGATCTTGCCGTTGAACATCTTGTAGGCCTGGTCGTAGCTCTGCACGAGGTAGGGCACCAGGAACACGCCCATCTCGGGGAACACCGTGGCCGCCGCGCCGCCCGGATTGCCCATGGCGATGTTGCCCGACTTCACGGCGTTCATGATCTCGAGTTCCTTGCTGATAAGGGTCGAGCCGAAGAACTGCATGTCGAGCTCGCCATTTGAACGCTTGCGCACCTCGGCGGCCTGCCAGTCGAAGGCGACCGCGGCCGATTCGGGGACGGCGTTGAGATGCGCCATCACCAGCTTCTTTGCCTGGGCATGCGCGAAGGTGGGGGCGAGGCCGCTGGCGACGATGCCGGCGATGCCGCCTTTGACGACGCTGCGGCGGCGCACCGAACCGAGATTGCGGCTGCTGATTTTCATGATCGTCATGGCGCCCTCCCAGGCGTGCTCGTTGCCATGACTGTACGAAGGCGAACGCCCCGCGTCGCGCGCTACGAATTCAGACGAGATGAAGCGAGATCGAAACGATGTATCGCTGCGCGTGTCGTCGATAGCGTTTCAACCGTCGCATGCGCCGCGCCGGCCAGGTGCGCGGCGCGATTAAACCGCGGGGCGGCTGTCTACTGCGCCGCCAGAAGCGTGTGACCGCCCTGTGAGGTACCGAAGCGGTCGAGCACATGGCCCGGGCCCTTGGCGTGCTTCACGTAGTCCTTGCCGTCGAACGTCTTGATGCCGTTGCAGAACACGCCGTGCACGCCAACCGGGCGGCGGATGGTGCGGCGGCCGCCGCCCGGGAGATCGGCGACGCGCTCGGCCGGGCTGATGCCCACCGTGGCCGGATCGAACAGCAGCATGTCGGCCTGGGCGCCGACCTGCAGACGGCCACGATTCTGGATGCCGTAGAGGTCGGCGGGATGGCTGGTCAGGCGGCGGATGCCCTCCTGCAGCGAGAAGTCGCCGCGCTCGCGCACCCAGCGCGCCAGGAAGTGCAGGCCGAAGCCTGCGTCGCACATGTAGATGAGATGCGCGCCGGCGTCGGAGAGCGCCACCACGCCGGCCTCGTGCTTGAGCAGCCGCGCCACGCCGTCGTCGCCGACATTGAGGAAGCGGCCGAGGAAGGCCGTCTCGAGGTCCTCGTCGAGCGCCAGGTCGAGCATGACGTCGAGCGGGTCGCGATGCTCGGTCTTGGCGATCTCGGCGGCGTAGCGGTTGACGTATTTCGCGTTCCGCTCCTTGTAGGCCACGGCCACCATCACGCGGTCCCAGTTGCCTTGGAAGATCATGCCGGGCCGCGGGTTCTTCGCGTTCTCGCGGAACTTCTCGCGCCAGGAATGATCGCGGAACACCGCCTTCAGCTGGTCGGGCGAATAGGCCTTGATCGGGTCGAACGCCGAATGGCTGTAGAATGGGTAGGCATTGGCCATGGTGAAATCGAACGACAGCGGCTGGCAGGGAATCTGCACATAAAGGCCGTTGCCGCGGCGGATGGCGGCGGCGCAGTCCTCGAAGATCTTGAGCGCGCGCGTCGGCTCCTGCTCGTTGTACATCGCCATGCCGGTGCCCTGGAAGAACGGCCGTCCGTGCTTGGCCGCCATCGGCTCCAGCTCCTGCGGCGTCTTCACGCCCGAGGCGATCGCGATCACGCCCCTGCCGCGCGGCCCCATAGCACCGACGAGAGCGTCAAGCTCCGACATAGGCGCGATGGTCGACGGCATCGGCACGCCGCCATAGCCCGAATGATTCAACGAGTACGATGCACCGAGTCCGATCGCTCCGTTGGCCATGGCGTCGGCCACCACGGCCTTCATCTTCGCGATCTCCTCGGGCGTCGCGTCCTTCCTCTGCGAGGCGTCCTCGCCCATCACCGCGGTGCGGATGGTCGAATGGCCGGCCAGCACGGCGAGGTTGGCGTAGGCGCCCTTGCGACGCAGCATACCCATGTACTCGCTGAAGCTCTCGAAGTCCCAGTTGATGCCGGTACGCAATGCATCGAGATCCATGCCCTCGACCACCGAGAGATTGCGGATGACGAGATCGCGCACCGCAGGCGGCGCCGGCACGATGCCGAAGCCGCAATTGCCGATCACCGCCGTGGTGACGCCGAGCGACGGAGAGGGCGACAGCATGGCGTCCCAGGTGACCTGAGCATCGTAGTGGGTGTGCACGTCGACGATGCCGGGCGACAGCACCAGCCCGTCGGCATCGATCGTCTCGTTGCCCTTGTCGGACACCGAGCCGATGGCAGCGATCTTGCCATCCTTGACCGCGACATCGGCCCGCTTGGGGTCGTTGCCCAGGCCGTCGACGACCGTGGCGCCGCGGATGACGAGATCGACCATTGTTACCTCCGTCCGTTCTTCAGCGCACCATAAGCGGCGAGCGCGGCGTGGTTCACCAGGTCGCTGACCGTGGCGCCCATCTGGACGATCTGCATGGGCTTCTGCAGGCCGTCGATCACAGGACCTATCACCGTGACGCCGCCCAGTCTCTGCAGCAGGCGCGAGGATATATGCGCCGAGTGCAGGCCGGGCATGACCAGCACGTTGGCCGGGCCGGTCAGCCGGCAGAACGGATAGGTCTCGCGCAACAGCTGGTAGTCGAGCGCCATGTCGGCCTGCATCTCGCCGTCATATTCGAAGTCGACCTTCTCGGCATCGAGCAACCGGATCGCCTTGCGGATGCGGTCGATGCGCTCGATCTCGCGGCTGCCGAAGTTGGAGAACGACATGAACGCCACGCGCGGCTCGTGGCCCATGGTGCGGGCGTTGCGCACCATTTGCTTGGCGATTGTGGCGAGCTGCTCGGGGCTCGGCGTCTCGTTGATCGAGGTGTCGGCCAGGAACACCGTGCCGTGGCGCGCCACGACGATCGAGTAGCCGATCGGCACCTTGCCGGGCTCCTCGTCGACCACCCGCTTGATGTCGCCGTAGCATTCGGGGAAGCGGCGGGTGATGCCGGTCACCATCCCGGCCGCGTCGCCCATTGCCACCATGCAGGCGCCGAACACGTTGCGGCCCTGGTTCACCATGCGCTGCACGTCGCGGCGCAGATAGCCGTCGCGCTGCAGGCGCTTGTAGACATGGTCGGTGTAGGGCGCATTGCGCGTCGACAGCCGGGCGTTATGGATCTCCATGCCGGCGGTGTTGGTGATGCCCAGCCCCGCCATGGTGTCGCGCACCAGCTCCTCGCGGCCGATCAGGATGGGCGTGCCGTAGCCGTTGTCGCGGAACACCACGGCGGCGCGGATGGTGCGCTCCTCCTCGCCCTCGGCGAAGACGATCCGCTGCGGGTTGGCCTTGACCTGCTCGAACAGGCTCTGCAGCCAGTGGCTGGTCGGATCGAGGCGGCCCGAGAGCTGACGGCGATACTCCGTCATGTCGGCGATCTTGTGCCGCGCCACGCCGGAATCCATCGCCGCCTGGGCGACCGCTGCCGACACGGTCGAGATCAGCCGCGGATCGAACGGCACCGGCACGACATAGTCGGGGCCGTAGCGCAGCCGGCGGCCGGAATAGGCCCGGTCGACCTCGTCGGGCACGTCCTCGCGCGCCAGCCTGGCCAGCGCCTCGGCCGCCGCCACCTTCATCTCCTCGTTGATGGTGCGGGCGCGCACGTCGAGCGCGCCGCGGAAGATGTAGGGAAAGCCCAGCACGTTGTTGATCTGGTTGGCGTAGTCCGAGCGGCCCGTGGCGATGATGGCGTCCTTGCGCACCGAGCGCACATCCTCGGGCGTGATCTCGGGATCGGGATTGGCCATGGCGAAAATGATCGGCTTGTCGGCCATCGACTTGACCATCGCCTTGGTGACGGCGCCCTTGACCGACAGGCCGAAGAACACGTCGGCGCCCTTCATGGCCTCTTCCAGCGTGCGCGCCTTGGTGCGCACGGCATGGGCGCTCTTCCATTGGTTCATGCCCTCGGTGCGGCCTTGCCACAGCACGCCCTTGGTGTCGCACAGGATCGCGTTCTCGTGCGGCATGCCCATCGCCTTCACGAGCTCGATGCAGGCGATCGAGGCGGCGCCGGCGCCGTTCACCACCATCTTGATGTCCTTGATGGAGCGGCCGGTCAGATGCAGCGCATTGATCAGGCCGGCGGCCGAGACGATCGCCGTGCCATGCTGGTCGTCATGGAAGATCGGGATATCCATCAGCTCGCGCAGGCGCTGCTCGATGATGAAGCATTCCGGCGCCTTGATGTCCTCCAGGTTGATGCCGCCGAAGGTCGGCCCCAGGAAGCGCACACAGTTCACGAACTCGTCGACGTCCTTGGTGCCGACCTCGATGTCCATGCAGTCGACGTCGGCGAAGCGTTTGAACAGGACCGCCTTGCCCTCCATCACGGGCTTGCTGGCGAGCGCGCCGATGTCGCCCAGCCCGAGCACGGCGGTGCCGTTGGAGATCACCGCCACCAAGTTGCCGCGGGCGGTGTAGTCGTAGGCGGTGTTGGCGTCCTTGGCGATCTCGAGACAAGGCGCGGCGACGCCGGGCGAATAGGCGAGCGCCAGGTCCCGTTGGGTGACCAGGGGTTTTGTCGCGATGATCTCGATCTTTCCCGGCCGGCCGGTGCGATGCATGACCAGCGAATCGCCGTCCAGATCGCCCATCTCGTTGCTGACCATTGCTTCCGAGCCGCTGCTCGCCATGCGTTACTCTCCCGATTGAAAGGGCATATTGGCGGCATTCCCGGGACGGGACCAGCGGTCCATCCCGCGCTGCAACGCAATCCACTGTTGGTCCACATGGGTTGCGGCCGGCGCTATGCTAGACCCGTCCGCAGTCGAGGAATTTTACGTGCCGGACAGCGCTTCACCCGCGATCCCCGCCGATGCCACGCCCATGATGCGCCAGTACCTGGCGATCAAGGCGGCGCATCCCGGCCATCTGGTGTTCTACCGGATGGGCGATTTCTACGAGCTGTTTTTTGACGATGCAGTGAAAGCTTCTGCGGCGCTGGACATCGCGCTGACCAAGCGTGGCCAGCACCTGGGCGAAGACATCAAGATGTGCGGCGTGCCGGTGCACAGCCACGAGGCCTACCTGTCGCGACTGATCCGGCAGGGCTTCAAGGTCGCCGTCTGCGAGCAGGTCGAGGACCCGGCCGAGGCCAAGAAACGCGGCGCCAAGTCGGTGGTCGAGCGCGCTGTGGTCCGCGTCATCACGCCGGGCACCCTGACCGAAGACTCCCTGCTCGATGCGCGCAGCCACAATTACCTGGCGGCGCTGGCCGAGGCCCAGGGCGAGCTGGCGCTGGCCTGGCTCGACCTCTCGACCGCCGACTTCGCCGCCCAGCCCCTCGAGGCGGGCCAGCTCGCGGCGGCGCTGGCACGGCTGGCGCCCGGCGAGCTTCTGGTGCCCGACCGGCTGCTGGCGCGCGAGCCGCTAAAGCCCGCGCTGGACGAATGGAACGCCGTGCTGACCCCGCTGCCCTCGGCGCGCTTCGACAGCGACAATGCCCGCAAGCGCCTGCAGTCGGCCTTCAAGGTCGCGGCGCTCGACAGCTTCGGCGCCTTCTCGCGCGCCGAGGTCGCGGCCTGCGGCGCGCTGCTCGACTACGTCGAGCTCACGCAGGCCGGCAAGCTGCCGGCGCTCGCCCCGCCGCATCGCGTGCGCGCCGACGGCACGATGGAGATCGATCCCGCCACGCGCCGCAACCTCGAGCTGGTGCGCGGTTTGGACGGCCGCCGCGACGGCAGCCTTCTCTCCACTATCGACCGCACCCTGACCGGACCGGGCGCTCGTCTTCTGGCCGAACGGATCGCCGCACCTCTCACGGACCGCGCCGAGATCGAGCGCCGCCTCGACCTGGTGCAGCTCTTCGTCGAGCGCCCCGCCGTGCGCGAGCGCGTGCGCGAGGCCCTGCGACGCACGCCCGACATCGAGCGCGCCCTGCAGCGCCTGTCGGTCGGCCGCGGCGGCCCGCGCGATCTTTTGGCCCTGCGTGATGGCCTCGATTCGGCGGAAGCGCTCGCGGCCACGCTCAGCGCCGAACCTGAAGCCTTGGCACCGCCGCCCGCGCCTCTCGCCGCGATCGTTGTTGCCTGCTCCGATCATCGTCCGCTGATCGCGTCGCTCGCCGAAGCGCTGGCCGACGAGCCACCGCTATTTGCCCGCGACGGCGGCTTCATCCGGCAAGGCTATCGCGTCGAGCTCGACGAGCAGCGCACCTTGCGCGACGACAGCCGCAAGACGGTGGCGGCGCTCGAAGCCAAGTACCGGACCTCGACCGGCGTGCCGTCGCTGAAAATCCGGCACAACAACATGATCGGGTATCACATCGAGGTGACGGCGACGCACGTCGACAAGCTCGACGTGGCCAAGCTCGGCTTCACGCGCCGCCAGTCGATGTCCAACGCTACGCGTTTCAGCACGGCCGAGCTGGCCGACCTCGAAACCCGCATCGGCCGCGCAGCCGACAGCGCGCTGGCGCTGGAGCTTGCGATCTTCGACGAGCTGGTCGCCAAAGCGATGGCGGTGTCGGCCAATGTTGCTGCGGCTGGCCGCGCGCTCGCCAGCCTCGATGTCGCCGCGGCCCTCGCTGAGCTCGCGGCGGGCGAGAACTACGTACGGCCGGCGCTGAGCGACGAGCCCGCCTTCACTATCGAAGGCGGCCGCCATCCCGTCGTCGAAGCGGCCTTGGTACGCCAGGGCGGCGCGGGCTTCGTGCCCAACGACTGCGATCTCGGTGAAGCGCGGCGCCTCTGGTTGTTGACCGGTCCCAACATGGCCGGCAAGTCGACCTTCCTGCGCCAGAACGCGCTGATCGCCATCATGGCGCAGGCCGGCGCCTTCGTGCCGGCCAAATCCGCGACCATCGGCATCGTCGATCGCCTGTTCAGCCGCGTCGGTGCGGCCGACGATCTGGCGCGCGGCCGCTCGACCTTCATGGTCGAGATGGTCGAGACGGCGGCGATCCTCAACCAGGCGACGGCGAGAAGCCTCGTCATCCTGGACGAGATCGGCCGTGGCACGGCGACTTTCGATGGCCTCTCGATCGCCTGGGCGACGCTCGAGCATCTGCACGACATCAACCGCTGCCGCGCGCTGTTCGCCACGCACTTCCATGAGCTCGGCGCACTGAAGGAGCGTCTGGCGGCGCTCGCGCCCTACACCATGCGCGTCAAGGAATGGCAGAACGAGGTCGTGTTCCTGCACGAAGTGGCGCCGGGCGCGGCCGACCGGTCCTACGGCATCCATGTCGCACAGCTCGCGGGACTCCCGACCGCCGTGGTGACGCGCGCCGAGCAGGTGCTGGCCGCCCTGGAGAAGGGCGAGCAGTCGGGCGCGGTGACCCGGCTTGCCGACGATCTGCCGTTGTTCGCGGCGGCGCCGACGCGGCCGGCGGGCGGTGTCGTCAAGCCACAGGAATCGGAAGTCGAGAAGGCGCTGGGCGAGATCAATCCCGACGAGCTCTCGCCGCGCGAGGCGCTGGAGCTGCTCTACAGCCTGCGGCAGAGGATCAAGACTTAAACCAGGCGGGAGCGCTCCAGTGCCTATGCCTGGCGCGCGCGGAGCCGCAGGCCGTGTAACGGGCGATCGGCCGGTTCCGGCTGCTGCCAGTCGGTGAGCGTGCGGAAGACCCTCGCCAGGCCATAGCCCACGCCCGCCAGCAGCAGGCAGTCGACGATGCGCTGCACCGCCGCCGCGGCGGCCACGGCCCAGGGCTTGGCCGGCAACAGTGTCGCCCCCAAGGTCAAGCCGAAGCCGGCCAGCAGCGACACCAGGATCGCGCCGCCGATCAGCAGGAAGAGATGCGACTGCACCGGCCGCCCCAGGATGAAGGCCTCGCGCAGCGTGGTCGGCTGGTGCGCGGCGAGCGCGGGCAGCAGCATCACGAACACCGAGGCCGCGGCGGCGCAGGCCACGGCGTTCAGCTCGGCGTAGGGGCAGGGCGCCAGCATGATCGCCAGCAGGCAGAGCGAAGCGGCAAACGTCAGGAAACGCACGGCGATGGTCGAACGGCGCATTTCGTCGACCTCGTCGCACGGCGTCGCGTCCTCGAGCAGCGCCTCCTTGATCCAGCGATCGAGGAACATGGCGTAGATCAGCGCGAACAGGAAATCCCAACCCCAGTAGTGGCGCCATTCGACGAACTCGCGACGGGTGTCGAGGATGTAGGCGAGCGCAGCGGCGAGGCCGGCGATCGGCAGCGCCATCAGCCAGAAGATGCCTTGTCGGCGGCACCAGAACGCCAATGCATAGAGTGCAGCCATCGCGCTCTCCCTCTTTGGGGAACGAGCAGTCTAGCGTGCGGCCCGTCGGCGGCTATCGCCACAATGTGTCAAACAATTCATTCAACCTGGACGAATGCAATTTGAACGCAGGCGCCGGCGCTAGAGGCTCTTCCGTGCCAGTGCAGCGCCCTCGGCCAGCGCCCGCAGCTTGCCGTAGGCCGTCGCAAGCGTCATCGGCGCCATGCCGCAGTTGGTGCAGGCCTGGATGCGCTCGGCATCGACGTACTGCGTGGCGAGCCTGATCGTGGCCGCGACTTCCTCGGGCGTCTCGATCTTGTCGGAGGCGACGTCGATCGCGCCAACCAGGACGGTCTTATTGGGCAGGAGCTTCATCAGTTCGGGCGGCACGTGGCTCTCGCGGCATTCCAGCGAAACCTGCTGGATCCTGCTGCGGTCGAGGGCGGGGAAAGTCTGCTCGTACTGCCGCCAGCTCTCGCCCAGCGTCTCCTTCCACTTGATGTTGGCCTCGATGCCGTAGCCGTAGCAGATGTGCACCGCCGTCGTGCACTTCAGCCCCTCCGCCGCCTTCTCCAGCGCCGGCACGCCCCAGTCGACGGTCTCGTCGAGATAGACGTTGAAAGCGGGCTCGTCGAACTGCACGACATCGACACCTGCCCGCTCGAGATCCCTGGCCTCCTGGTTCAGGAGCTCGGCGAAGGCGAAGGCCATCTTCACGCGATCGCCGTAGTAGCCGTCGGCCAGCGTGTCGATCAGGGTCATCGGCCCGGGCAGAGTGAATTTGAGCTTGCGGCTGGTGGCGGCGCGGGCGACGCGCGCCTCGCGCTCATGCACGAACTTGCGGCGCCTCAGCGCCGAGGTGACCGTCGGGCAGTCGGCGTCGTAGCGGTTGTTGCGGATGCCCATGCGCACCTTCTTGTCGAAGTCGACGCCGTCGACCTCGGCCAGGAAGCCGTGCACGAAATGCTGCCGCGCCTGCTCGCCGTCGCTCACGATGTCGATGCCGGCTTCCTCCTGGCGGCGGATGGCCAGCGCCGTCGCGTCATCCTTGGCCTCGAGCAGCGGCGCGCCGGTGAGCGTCCACGGCGCCCACAGCACGTTGGGGGTGGCGAGCCACGATGGTTTCGGCAGGCTTCCTGCCAGCGTCGTCTCGAACATCGCGATCTTCCTCCCACGCCGTCCCGAGCGGAGCCGCTCGGAAAGCGGCGCAGTCGAGGGACATCGTCTTGCCGACGTAGCAACAAAACAGGTCCCTCCGCTACGCCTCCCTTCGACTGCGCTCAGGGCAGGCGCTACGCTCGGCTCCGGTCGGGATGACGATCGGCGTTGCTGGCAAACTCCAGCTCCGCCCGCGTCTCCGGCGGCAGCACATGGCCGAACGTTCCGGGGGCGCGCCATTGCAGGGTGCCGAAGGCGCCGCAGCTCTCGCACACCGACCGCCAGACCTCGTGCTGGGCGGCGCAGGCGGTGCAGCGCCAGGCGCGGTCGGCCGGCGCGTCGGCGGCGCGGGCCAGCCAGTCGTGGACCTTGGCCTGCTCGGCACCCGAACGCTCCTCGAGCTCGGCCATCAGGCGGCAGACGCGCACCGGGGGGCTGGTGCCGCCGGCGATCTCCAGATGGCGCCGCGCCTCGCCCCACAGGCTGGCCTCGAGCGAGACCTGGGCGAGCGCCAGCTGGCTTTCGATGTCGTTCTCGTTGTGAGCGACCAGCCGCCGGATGACGCCGATGCGCTTCAGCGGATCGTTCTCGCCCGACGCTTCGAGATAAAGCATGGCGAGATCGGGATGCGGCGCCAGTGCCCATCCGCGCTCCAAAGTCTTCTGCGCGCGCTTGCCATCGCCCGCCTTGATCTGCAGTCCGGCGAACCGCTGCGTGACCGCGATGCGCTCGGGCGCCAGGGCAAAGGCCTCGCGCGCCAGCGCAAGCGCCTCGGCGGTGTTGCCGTCGCGCTCGGCCGCTCGGCTGCGCTCGACCAGCAGCAGCGCCTTCAGCGTGCGGCCCTTGTCGGCCGTGATGACCTTGCGCCGCTGGCCGGCCTCGAGCGTCTCCTGCGCCGCCTTCCACTGGCCGGTCTGTGCCTGCATGTCGAACAGCGAATGCACCACCCACGGCGTCTGCGGCTTCAGGCGGAAAGCGCGCTCGGCGTAGGCC
>JAEWIV010000098.1 GCA_023386865.1 Pseudomonadota bacterium | reverse complement strand
TTTCTTGAACACAAACGACATCAGCTTGGCTCCCGGCGGGCGTCCTGAGCGAAGCGAAGGACCTCATCGCCGCTTGCACTCGGCATGAGATCCTTCGCTCCGCTCAGGATGACGGCTCTCATTATTTCAGCGTGTTCTTGTGGAACCGGCCGGCCTTCATGATCACCGGCAGGTGGGCGCCCTGGTCGAGGAAGAGTTCCAGTTTCTTGAGCGGGTTGCCGTCGACCACGATCAGGTCCGCGTAGGCGCCGGGCTCGACGATGCCGAGCTTGCCCTCCTGGCGCAGGATCTCGGCGCCGATGGTGGTGGCCTGGCGGATGATCTCGATCGGCTTCAGCACCTCGGCGCGGAACATGAACTCGCGGCTCTGCTCGATCTGCAGCTGGCCCAGGAGGTCGCTGCCATAGCCCACCTTCACGCCGGCCGCCTTGCAGATTTCGAGCGAGCGCAGCGCGCCCTCGAGCACGACGTCGTTCTTTTCCAGCATGTCGGCGGTCATGCCGAACTGCGCGGCACGCTCCTTCATGATGAAGTAGGTCACGAGGTTGGCCACCATGTAGCCGTCCTTGGACTTGAGCAGCTTGGCCGCCTTGGCGTCGATCAGGTTGCCGTGCTCGATGGTGCGCACGCCGTTGTTGACGGCCCGGGTGATGGCCTCGGGCGAGTAGGCGTGGGCCAGCACGTAGCGGCCGAAGGCTTTCGCCTCGTCGGTCGCCGCGGCGATCTCGGCCTCCGAGAATTGCAGCGAATCCAGCGGATCGTAGGGCGAGGCCACGCCGCCCGAGCACATGATCTTCACCTGGTCGGCGCCCTGGCGCATCTGCTCGCGCACCGCCTTGCGCACCTGGTCCGGGCCGTCGGCGATGGCGAGGCTGTAGACCATGGCGTTGCAGCAGCCGCACGACGCTGCGGCATAGTCGGTGCGGCGGCGGGCATCGCTGTGGCCGCCGGTCGGGCCGATGGCACGGCCCGAGATGAACAGCCGCGGGCCCGGGATCAGGCCGGACTCGACGGCGGTCTTGATGCCCCAGTCGGCGCCGCCGGTGTCGCGCACCGTGGTGAAGCCGCGGTCGATCATGCCCTTCATCAGGTCGGCCGACTTCGCGGTCAGCAGCGTGAGCGGCATGCTTTCCAGGAGGCGGAAGTTCACCTCGACCAGGAAGACGTGGACGTGGCAGTCGATCAGGCCCGGCATCAGGGTGCGCTTGCCGCAATCGACCACCTGCGCCTTGGCCGCCTTGATCGGCTTGGACGACACTTCCTTGATGGTGTCGCCCTCGACCAGCACCTCGTAGCCGCCGCGCGGCTCGTTCCAGCGCGGGTCGAGAAGATTCAAATTCCGGAAAAGTATCTGCGGCATCAACGCTCCCCCAACTTGGGCTGGGCACCCTACGATGCTCATCGGTTTGGCGCTACAGTTTGCAGAGTTCGAGGGGGGCTTGGTGCGGCGCGTCGTCGTCATCGGCACAACGGGATCGGGCAAGAGCACGCTGGCCGAGCGGCTGGCGGCGCAGACTGGCTTGCGCGTGGTCGAGCTCGATGCGCTGTTCTGGGGCCGGGACTGGCAGCCGGTCCCGCTGGACCTGTTCCGCCACCGCGTCGAGTGCGAGACCAGGGACGACGGCTGGATCGTGGTCGGCAACTACGGCCAGGTGCGCGACCTGGTCTGGCCCAACGCCGACACGGTGATCTGGCTCGACCTGCCGCTGCCGCTGGTGATGTGGCGCCTGATGCGGCGGACCGTCCGGCGCGCGGCCGCCAGGACGGAATTGTGGGACACCGGCAACCGCGAGAGCTTCCGCAACGCCTTCCTGAGCCGCCAGTCGCTGCTGCTGTGGGCGTTCAAGACCCATCGCCGCAACCGGGAACGGTATGCCAGGGAATGCATGCCGCTCGCCAAGGAAAAGCGCGTCGTGCGCCTGCAGAACAAGCGCGAGGTCGAGCGCTTCGTGACAAGGCACTGAACATGGCGGTCCATACCTTCTCCTGCCTCGACGGCCATACCTGCGGCAATCCCGTGCGCCTGGTGTCGGGTGGCGCGCCGCTCCTCAAGGGCGCCACCATGAGCGAGCGGCGGCTCGATTTCCTCGCCAACCACGACTGGATCCGCAAGGCGCTGATGTTCGAGCCGCGCGGCCACGACGTCATGTCGGGCTCGATGCTCTATCCGCCGACCCGCGCCGACTGCGACGTCGGCATCCTGTTCATCGAGGTGAGCGGCTGCCTGCCGATGTGCGGCCACGGCACTATCGGCACCGTCACCATGGCGGTCGAGAACGGCCTGGTGGCGCCTGCGACTCCGGGCACGCTCAACATCGACGCGCCGGCCGGCCGGGTGGTGGCGCGCTACGAGCAGCAGGGCCGCTTCGTCGAAAGCGTGCGAATCACCAACGTCGCCTCATACCTTGCCGCCCGCGAGATCGTGGTCGACGTGCCGGGCATGGGCGAGCTGGTGTTCGACATCGCCTACGGCGGCAACTTTTATGCGATCCTCGAGCCGCAGAAGAATTTCGGCGGACTCGAATCGATGTCGGCCGGCGACGTGTTGCGCCTGTCGCCGATCGTTCGGCGGCTGATCAACGATAAGATCAGCCCCGTCCATCCGGAGAACCCGACCATCAAGGGCGTGAGCCACGTCATGTGGACCGGCAAGCCGCGCGACAAGCGCGCCCATGCGCGCAACGCGGTGTTCTACGGCGACAAGGCGATCGATCGTTCCCCGTGCGGCACCGGCACCTCGGCGCGCATGGCCCAGCTCGCCGCCCGGGGCACGCTTTCAGTCGGCGACGACTTCGTGCACGAGAGCATCATCGGCTCGCTGTTCGACGGCCGCGTCGAAGGCTCGGCCCGCGTCGGCAATCACGACGCCATCGTGCCCTCGATCTCAGGCTGGGCGCGCCAGCACGGCATCAACACCATCTTCGTCGACGACCGCGATCCCTTCGCCCACGGCTTCCAGGTCTGAGGACCGCAGGCCTCCAGGCCCGCGCATTATCATGAGCGGGCCTGGAGGCCCGCGATCCTCATGAGCTGAGCTAATCCGCAGCCTTCGCCAACGTCGCCGGCGCCTTGACGCCACCGCGGGCGAAGATCGCATCGATCTCGGTGGCGCCGTAACCCAGTTCTCCCAGGATGTCCGCGCCGTTCTCGCCGATGTGCGGCGCGTGCTGTTGCGCCTCGTGCTGCGAGGCCGGCGGCAGGCCCGGGATGTTGGCGACCGGCATGCGGCCGAACCCGTCCTGCTCGATCCAGTCGATCGCCCCCGATTCCTTGACGTGCGGGTGCTCGAGATAGTCGGCGTAGTTGTTGACCCGCTCGCAGAACACGTCCTTGGGCTGCAGGATGGCGATCCATTCCTCGGTGGTCTTGGTCGGCATGGTCTCCTGCAGCGCCTTGATGATCTTGGCGGCATTCTTGATGCGGTCGTTGTGGCTCTGCAGGTCGGGATCGTCGGCGATGTCCCTGCGGCCGATCAGCTCGAACAGCAGGCGGAAATGGTGCGGCCGCATGGCCGACACCATGATGTAGCCGTTCTTCGACTTGTAGCTGCCGGCCGGCATGTAGAGCGGTGGCGGCGTGCCGTTGGAGAACACGTACTCCATCAGCTTGGCCCCCTGGTAGGCGGCGGCCGAACGCATCAGGCTGGAATCGATGTAGCAGCCCTCGCCGTAGCGCAGCTGGCGCATCAGCGCCGGGGCCAGGGCCTGGAAGGTGTAGAGGCCGGTAGTGACGTCGACCGCGATCATGCCCTGCCGCCACGGCGTGCCGTCCGGGAGACGGTTCATCACCATCATGCCGGAGAAGGCCTGGATCAGGCCGTCGACGGTCGGCCGCTTGCTGTAGGGCCCGGTCTGGCCGAAGCCCGACACCGAGCAGTAGACGACCGTGGGATTGACCTTCTTCGCGTCCTCGTAGCCGAAGCCCAGCCGGGAGATCACGCCGGGCCTGAAGCTCTCGATGACGACGTTGGCCTTGGCCATGAGCTTGCTCACGACGGCCTTGCCGTCGGCCGACTTGAGGTCGAGGCAGATCGAGCGCTTGCCACGGTTGAAGGCGACGGAATGGGCGCAGTGGTCGCCCTTGAGCTCGCCCAGCGCGCGGCCCCAATCGCCCTCGGGCGGCTCGATCTTGATCACATCCGCGCCGTGGAGCGCCAGCAGCATCGTGGCATGTGGTCCGGCCACGCCCTGCGTGAAGTCGAGCACGGTGATGCCGTCGTAGGCGCCCTTGATCATGGAAACCGCTCCTCCCTGACCGACTGAACGTACGTTTACCGGCCGCCGACGAGCAAGGGTCCGACCTGCAGAGAAGCCATGCGCATGAAGAAAAGTTACGTAAACGCGCAGAGTTCTTCGTTTGAGCGTGGCATCGCTCGAGCGCAGGTAGGTGCAGTTGCACTCATTGGAGCTTGGGATGCCCGCTCTGCCCCTGCCGATCGTCGCTCTTGCCGCCGCCAGTCACGTCGCGCCCTCGCTGGTGGCGCCGTTCTTCCGTCGCATGATGCTGAGGCCGCGCCGCCATGTGCGGCCGCCGCCGTCGCTCGAGCTGCCGCTGGCCGACCAGCGCGTCGATCTCGGTGACGGCCTGGTCGCCTGGCGCTGGGGGCAGGGGCCGGTCGTCCTGCTGGTCCATGGTTTCGAAGGCAACCGCGCGCAGTTCGCGGCCTTCGTCGCGGCGCTGGTCGAGCGCGGCTACGCTGCCGTCGCGCTCGACGTGCCGGCGCACGGCGAATCGTCAGGCGACGAACTCACCGCCGTGAAGTTCATCGCCGCCATCGAACGCACGCTCGCGCGGCTCGCGCCCGTCCGTGCGGTGATCGGCCATTCGCTTGGCGCCGCGATGAGCCTGTATTCGGTCGCCCACACCGGTGGCGCCGGTCGCGTGGCGCTGATTGCCGCGCCGTCGTCGCTGAAGCGTGAGCTCAATCGTTTCGCCTCGGCCGTCGGCCTCTCCGAACGCGGCCGGAAAGCCTTCATCGGCTCGGTCGAAACCCATGTCGGACGGCCGGCTGCGGATTTCGACGTCCGCCGCATTGCGGGCAAGGTCGACTTGCCGCTGCTTCTCGTCCACGACCAGAACGACCGCCAGGTGCCGATCGTCGAATCCGCCAGGACCGCTCATGTCCTGCCAAGGGCGGAACTGATGGTGACGCGTGGCCTTGGTCACAACCGGCTGCTGGCCGACCCCGTCGTCGTTCGTGCCGTCGTCGACTTCGTCGATCAGGAGGCGCCCACTCAAGAGACGATGGGCAAAGCCTGCACGACGTAGGAGTGCGAGAGCGTGCGGCCGAGCACGGGATCCTCGATCTCCATGTCGAAGCGCGAGGAGGACCGGATGCCGCCGATCGCCGGGAGGGTGCCGCAGAACATGGCGACGCCAGCCGGCAAGCGCTTGTCGCCGTCGTTCCAGCCCGCGATCAGCTCGCGCGGCTGGCGGATCTTGGCCAGCAGGCCTTCCTGGTAGGGGACCTTCTTGCCGCCTTCTTCGATGAAGCTGCGCAGGATCAGCTGGTCCCAGTGCGGCTCGACGTCCTCGAAGCGCCAGGCAGAGCGGCCGATCACCTTGGCGCAGACCTGCTTGGACTGGGCGACGCCGTAGCTCTCGAGCTTGCGGTCGGTGTGGTCGGCGCCGACCGTGACCCACAGGCGATCGGCGGTGCCGATCAGCACCGGCTCGGCTTCGCCCGACGTGTCGTCGCCCACGACCTGGATCGACCCGGCCTGCGTCAGCAGGCTCGCGGCGACGCGGTAGTACAGCGGCACCTTCGACGGCGGCTGAACGCCGATCGCCTTCAGCTCCTCGATGTGATGTTCCAGCGCCGCCACATCGCGCCCGGTCCAGCCGGCGATTACCAGGTCATCGATGTCGCAGGCGCGGCCGTCGAGCTCGACGCGCGCCATCAGAGGACGGCGAGCTGCGAATTCAACAGGTCGGTCACCAGCATGTAGCCCGGCGCGTGGGTGATGCAGAACTCGGGCTTCACCGTGGCGACCACCGACTGCGGGGTGACGCCGCAGGCCCAGAACACCGGCAGCTCGTCGTCGCGCACCGGCACGGCATCGCCATAGTCCGGCTTGGCGATGTCCTTGATGCCGATCAGCTCGGGCTTGCCGAGATGCACCGGCGCGCCATGCACCGAGGGGAAGCGCGTCGTCACCTGCACCGCCCGAATCGCGTCGGCCGGCTTGAACGGCCGCATCGACACCACCATCGGCCCATGGAACGGCCCGGCCGGCGTGCACTGGATGTTGGTGCGGTACATCGGCACGTTCACGTCGCAGCTCTGGTGGCGGATCTCGAGGCCGTTGTCGATCAGCGCCTCCTCGAAGGAGAAGGAGCAGCCCAGCACGAACGACACGAGGTCGTCGCGCCATACCTTCTTGAGGTCGTCGACCTCCTCGATCAGCTCGCCCTTCTTCCACACGCGATAGCGCGGGATGTCGGTGCGGATGTCGAGATCCTCGCCCAAGGTCGGCAGGCGCCAGTCGCCCGGCTCGGACTGTCCCAGCAACGGGCAGGGCTTGGGATTGAGCATGCAGAAGCGTGTGAAGTCGGCGGCGAGTTCCTTGGGCAGGATCGCGAGATTGCCCTGCACATAACCCGGCGCCATGCCCGCGGTCGGCTTGCGGAAGCCGCCAGCGCGGATGCGGCGGCGTGCGTCGCGCCCGGTCTCGCCTTTGATGCTGGTAATGGTGTCCATGGCCTACTCCTAGACGTGCTGGCCGCCGTTGATCTGGATCTCGGCGCCGCTGACGTAGCTCGCGCCTTTCTCGCACAGGAAGTGGATGACGTCCGCCACCTCGTCCGGCGTGCCGAGGCGACGCATCGGGATCTGCTCCTCGACGATCTTCTCGGTGCCGGGCGACAGGATCGAGGTGTCGATCTCGCCCGGCGCGATGGCGTTGACGCGAATGCCGAGCGGACCGAAGTCGTGGGCCATCTCGCGCGTCAGCGCCGCCAGCGCCGCCTTCGACGTGGCGTAAGCGGATCCGGCGAAGGGGTGCACGCGGCTCCCGGCGATCGAGGTGACGTTGACGACGGCGCCTTGCGCGGCGGCCAGCTCGTTGACCAGGCCGCGCGCCAGCGCCACCGGTGCGAAGAAATTCACGTTGAAGACCTGCCGCCACAGGTCGAACGGCGTGTCCATGGCGCCCAGCCGCTCGCCCGTGGCGCTCTTGGGCGAGATCGCCGCGTTGTTGACCAGCGCATCCAGCCTGCCGCCTGCAACACGGGCGCGAATCTGCTCGATGCCGCGGCCGATATCGACCGGGTCGGCGAGGTCGAGCTGGACATGGTTCTCGCCGCCGCTCGGCCACGGGCAGAGCGCGCTGAAAGGCTGGCGCGACACGGTGATCACCCGCCACCCATTGGCACTGAACTTCTTGACGGTGGCGTGTCCGATGCCGCGGCTCGCGCCGGTCAACACCAGGGTGCGGATATTGTCGTGACGTGTCGCTGTTGCGGTCATTAACCAATCCTACTCTGCCTCGCCGGCAATGGCGCGACAGATATTGGAAGCCATCGCTCCGACAATAAGAGGTGGGCCGGAGCTCGATCGACCGCGATCTATTGTGTGTTGCAGTGAAGTCGTCACTGTGGACTGTAAGTTGTTGTCTTTGATACATTTTTGTTGAACGCAGCTACGCTGTGTTTTATGGTCTCCACGGCTTGGCCCAAATATTCGGCGCCGCTGGCCGTAGTTTTTGAAGAAGCAATTTTCGGAGATCCGCCATGTCGGACCACCGCCGGGCGACCGACGCGACACCTGTTCTGCGCACTCGACCTGCAACGATGCTCACGGCGATCGGCCTGTGCGTATTCATCATGATCATGCAATTGCTGCCGCAATTCAGTGACGGTGGCCTCAATCGCATAAACACCGGCACCACCGCGGCCGCTACCACCACCGCCGGCATTCGATAAGTCTTTGGGCGCTTGTGCGCCCGCCCGGGAACGCGCATTTAGGGGCGAAGTGCGCGTGGCATGCTCCGTTGACTGATGTCCTCCGATAACGTCCAAGCCCTGCCGCCCGGCACACGGCTCGGCGACTACAGGCTCGATGCCGTGATCGGTCATGGCGGCTTCGGCATCACCTACCGCGCCTTCGACACCCAGCTCGCCAAGTTCGTCGCCATCAAGGAATACCTGCCGGTGGAGTTCGCCGTGCGCGGCGGCGACGGCAAGGTCGTCCCGCGTGGCGCGCGCTTCGCCGAGGATTTTGCCTGGGGCCGCGAGCGTTTCCTCGACGAGGCGAGGGCGCTCGCCCGTTTCCGCCATCAGCACATCGTGCCGGTGCTGCGTTACTTCGAGGCCAACGGCACGGCCTACACCGTCATGGAGTTCGAGGACGGCAAGAGCGTCAGCGAGCTGCTGCGCCAACCCGAAGGACGCCTGCCGCGCGACGACGTGCAGCGTCTGGCCGACGGCCTGATCGGCGGGTTGAGCGCCGTGCATGCCCAGGGCTTCCTGCATCGCGACGTCAAGCCGTCCAACATCATCATCCGCCGAGACGGCGTCCCCGTGCTGATCGACTTCGGCGCCGCGCGCCAGGCGATGGGCGAACGGACGCGCACGCTTACCGGGGTGCTCACGCCGCAATATGCGCCGATCGAGCAATACGCATTGGACGGCAAGCAGGGGCCGTGGAGCGACATCTATTCGGCTGCCGCCGTGCTCCATCATACGATCGCCGGCCAGGCGCCGCCCGATGCCGCGGCGCGAGTCGGCACGGATCCGTATCGTCCGCTGTCGATCGTGCAGGCCGGTCGCTTCGAGCCGGCCTTCCTCGGCGCCATCGATCGCGCGCTGGCATTCGCACCGACCGACCGACCGCAGACCGTCCAGGAATGGGCCCGGCTGTTCGGGCCATCGATGGCCCGTGTCGCCGACGCGCCGATTGGCCGCCGCCACGACCGCAATGCCGCGCCTTGTCGCCGCGAGGCGCGACGTCGACCAGCCGGCGACAGCGGAATCCGAACCGCCACGCCGCCAGTCCCGGCGACGACGCACGAGGCTCTGGCTCGTCCTGTTGCTCGTCGTCGTGGCCGGAGTGGCCGTTGAGCGTCGGTTCAGGCCCGAATTGCAGGCCTTGCTGGGCGCGCCGAGCCCGGCGGACGTCGCTCAGCAGGCCACGCCGCCTCCGCCGCCGCCGACATCGCAGCCTTCCCAGCCGACAC
>JAEWIV010000074.1 GCA_023386865.1 Pseudomonadota bacterium | reverse complement strand
CCCCCAGGTTGCGTCCTTCATCAGCGTGCCGAAGGCGGGGCCTTCGACGCGCACCAGCTCCACATGGTTGCCGGCCTCAAAAAGCACCTCGGACTCCGCAGCCAGGCCTTCGTCGCAGAACACCTTGAGGCCGTAGGCGGAGCCGATCGCCGGGACCGCGCCAGTCTCGCAATCGTCGAAGATCCCGCAGATTTCTGCCTCGGTCGCCAGGCTCACGGGCCGGCCGAGTTGGTCCTGTAGGGCGTCGAACTCGAGCCGATGCGTGCTGGGCACGACCGCGATCAGATAATCGGCGCCGTCGTGCAGCACGACGGCTTTCGCGACCTGCGCGCCCGGCACGTGCGCGGCCCGCGCCGAGGCTCTGGCCGTCATCGTGCGGGGATGCTCGATCACATCGTGGGGGATGTGCGTCGCCTCCAGATACTTCCGAACTTTTGGAACAAGGGCCATGATGTCCTCCCACAGTCAAGCTAAGTGAAGAGGGATGGCTTTATCCGCAATGCGGACACCGCAATCATTCTAATACAGGAACGCCGATCCGCCGAGCAGGGCGCACGGCCCGCCTTTCTGGTGAGCCTTCACCGTCAGGTGTTCGTCGGCAATCGTTCCATCAGGACATGAATCTCAGTCTCGCCGACGACGCAGAAGCCGTGGCGCCGATACAGCGATCCGACCGGATTCCATTTGAGGTGCTCCAGGCGCACCGGCAGTCGCGCCTGGTCGGCGATGGACAGACAGTGGCCGAGGATCCGACTGCCGAGCCCCTGCCGTTGGACATCGGGAAACAGGTAGAACTCGCCGAAGCGGATGTGGTCGGCTGCCTGCATGACCGACAGGGTGCCGAGCGCCCGCTCGCCGCGCACGATCCGGAAGAACGGCTTTTCGCTGAATCTTTGCCGGTGGACGCCGCGTTGGAATTCGTCATCCCAGCCCCAGCGCTCGACGATGTACGGGCCGAGGGCCACTTTCTTGGCGGCGAGCGCGAATTCGAACGCCTCTGCGGTGTTCGGCATCGGCTCGAAGCGGATGTCGGGCGGGTTGGGGATCACTTCCAGATCGGTCTTCCCGAACCCGGCAAGCCGAGCTTCGGCCATTTTTCGGTGACGGTGCGCACGACGTCGTCGCTCATGCGGATCTTGGTGCCCCATTCGCGCGACGTCTCGGGCGGCCATTTGTTGGTCGCGTCGAGGCCGATCTTGGAGCCGAGGCCGGACTCCGGTGACGCGAAGTCGAGATAGTCGATCGGCGTGTGCTCGACGAGGGTGATGTCGCGCGCCGGGTCCATGCGCGTCGACAGCGCCCACACCACGTCCTTCCAGTTGCGCGCGTCGATGTCGTCGTCCACGACGATCACCCATTTCGTGTACATGAACTGCCGCAGATACGACCACACCGCCATCATCACGCGCTTGGCGTGGCCGGGATACGCCTTGCGGATCGACACCACGGCGATGCGGTAGGAGCAGCCGTCGGGCGGCAGCCAGAAATCGACGATCTCGGGGAATTGCTGCTGCAGCAGCGGCACGAACACGTCGTTGAGCGCCTCGCCGAGCACCGAAGGCTCGTCGGGCGGCCGGCCGGTGAAGGTGGAGAGATAGATCGGATCGCGCCGCATGGTGATGGCGCTGACCGTGAAGACCGGGGACTTCTCGACCGAATTGTAATAACCGGTGTGGTCACCGTACGGCCCCTCGTCGCCGTACGCGTCGAGCGAGACATGGCCCTCGAGGACGATCTCGGCTTCCGCCGGCACTTTCAGCGGCACGGTCTTGCAGTCGACGAGCTCGGCGCGCTTGCCGCGCAGCAATCCCGCGAACTGGTATTCGGACAGCGTGTCGGGCACCGGCGTCACCGCAGCGAGGATCGTGCCGGGATCGGCGCCGATCACGACGGCGGCGGGCAGCGGCTCGCGCTTACCCGCACGCTTCCAGCGCTGGTGATGCTGGGCGCCGCCGCGATGCTTCAGCCAGCGCATCAGGGTCGTGTTCTTCCCCGTCACCTGCAGGCGATAGATGCCGAGGTTGAAGCTGTCCTGCTTGTCGCCCCCCTTGGCGTTGGGCGGGTTGGGCCCCTGGGTCACGACCAGCGGCCAGGTGATGAGCGGCGCGGGCTCGCCCGGCCAGTAGGTCTGGATGGGGAGCCGGCCGAGATCGATGTCGTCGCCGGTCAGCACGATCTCCTGGCAGGGCGCGCTGTTGGTGGTGCGCGGCTTCATCGCCATCACCGTGCGCAGCATGGGCAGCATGTCGAGCGCCTCGCGCCAGCCGCCGGGCGGCTCGGGCTGGCGCAGGAAGGCCAAGGTCTCGCCGACCTGGCGCAATTGCGCGGGCTCGCGGTCCATGCCCCAGGCGACGCGCTCGACCGTGCCGAACAGGTTGACCAGCACCGGGATGTCCGAGCGCGTTCCGTCGGCGCGCACGACGTTCTCGAACAGCACCGCCGGACCCTTCTCGGCGAGCAGCCGGGTCTGGATCTCGGTCATCTCCAGGTGCGGCGAGACCGGCGCCGTCACGCGCACCAGCCGGCCGCTTTGTTCCAGCCGGGCGATGAAATCGCGGAGCGAGGCGTAGGGCATGCTGGGGTTGTCCTTTAGAGTGGTGCCCGCATGAGATCAAACGCCATTCCGCCCCAGATCCCTGGCGAGTTCGAGGACCTGCTCAACGCCTCCGGACGGCGCGTGCTTGCCGGCACCCATGCGCTTTGCGGGGCGCTCGCCAATCCGCGGGTCAGGTTCCTGGCGCGGCAGGACCTCCTGGATCGCGCCAAGGCCGAGCGCGTGCGCCGGACACTGGAGAAGTCGCTGAGGGACGAGCTCGAACTCATGGAGCGGCCGATCCCGCCGGAAAGCATCTCCGGAATGCGCCACGACTACGGCGAGCTGCTGCCCAAGACCAGCCGGGCGCACACGATCTACTTCGAGAGCCGCCGCGAGCGCGGCGTGAAAGCGGCCGAACGCATCGGCCTTGCGCGCATGATGCGCTCGGCCTCGTTCCGCGCCTTCGCCGAGGCGCTGGCCGGCCGCCGTCTCGCCGCGAACTGGGGGCTGCAGGTGCTGCGCTACGGGGCGGGCGACTATGCCGGTCCGCACAACGACCATCATCCCGAGAACAAGGACGCGCGCTCGGGCTACATCGATCTGCACCTCAGTCTGTGCTCTCGCGACGTCGCCCATCAATGGCTGGTCTACAGTCGCGCCGGTCATTTCACGGAGATCGTGTCGGTGGCGCAGCCGGCCACCGTCACGGCATATCGTCTTCCGTTCTGGCACTACACGACGCCGCTCGTGACCAAACGTGGCAAGGATGCGGCACGCTGGGTCCTGCTGGGCACCTTCCTCTACGCATAGGCAACCATCGTCGCCAGTCGACCGTTTGGCGGGCATGCAACAGCACCTGCACCGCCACCTCGAGCACCTCCACTTCCCCAACGAAAGCACGTCCTATCGGCAGGCACGCAATGCCTTGCTGGAAGAGGAGATGGAGCTGCGCCGTCACCTCGAGCGCGTTGCCCAGCAGCGCCGCGCCCTGCCCAAAGGCGGCGAGGTGCCGGAGGACTACGTCTTCGAGGGCCGACGCCCGAGCGGCCGGACGGGGCGCATCAAGCTCTCGGAGCTGTTCGCGCCGGGCAAGGACACGCTCGCCGTCTACAGCTTCATGTTCGGGCCGGAACGCGCCGAACCGTGCCCGGGCTGCACGCATTTCCTCGATGGGCTGAATGGCGCGGCGACGCATATCGGCCAGCGCATCAACCTCGTCGTCGTCGCGAAGTCGCCCTTCAGGCGGCTGCAGGACCTCGCCAGGCAGCGCGGCTGGCAGCAGCTGCGCCTGCTGTCGACGGCCGGCAACACCTACGACCGGGACTATTACGGGGATTCGACGGCCCTGTCGGACGCCATGCGGGACCAGCAGGAATTCAAGCCCGGCGAGGAGTGGGACATGCCCATCCTCAACGTCTTCCGGCGGGAAGACGACGGAACGGTGCGGCACTTCTGGGCGTCTGAGCTCCTGTATGTGCCGGCCGAGCCCGGCCAGGAGTATCGCCACAACGACCTGCTGGACCCGCTGTGGAACATGTTCGACGTCACACCGGAAGGCCGAGGCGACTTCCAGCCCAAGGTCGACTATCGATCATGAGGCACTGGAGCGGAATGAGAAGAGATGGAACCGGCCGCGGTTCCATCTCTTCTCATTCGCGCGCACTGGGGATGCGTGTTTAGCGCAAACCGATCGGCACGACGCTGATCGAGTTCTGCGGGCTGCCCTCGATGATCCGGTCGGTGTAGGTGAGATAGACCAGCGCGCGGCGCTTGGCGTCCCAGAAGCGCACGACCTGGGTGGTCTTGAAGATCAGCGAGGCGCGCTCGCTGAACACCTCGTGCGGGCTCCTGACCTTCTCGACCTTGGCGGCGTCGATCGGCGCCACCTGGTGGCAGGAGATCGAGGCGTAGGGCGGGTCCTCGGCGAGGCCCAGGGCGCCCTTGATGCCGCCCGTGCGGGCGCGCGAGATGTAGCAGGTGACGCCCGGTATGTCGGGATCGTCGAACGCTTCGACGACGATCTTGTCATTGGGGCCAAGCCATTTGAAACGATAGCCGACCGAGCCGATGTCCTCGGCCAATGCCGGCAGCGCCAGCAACGACAGCAGAGTGACGAGAATGGTCCGGCGCATGATCCTGCTCCCTGAGAGTCAGGCGGCGCGCAGTCCTTCCTTGGGGACCTCGCCACCCGCTTCCTTCACCGCTTCACGATACTCTTTTTCGGAGCTGAAGGGCGCGATCTTGGGGTAGTCCTTCTTGTGGCCGCGACGGATGTTGCCGGTCGAAGGCTCGACGATCAGCAGCTCGCCCTGGCGGCCAAGCAGCGGGATTTCGCGCTTCCAGCGCGAATAGACGCGGCGTGCCGAGGCGGAGAAGTCGACGTAGGTCGTGAACTCGCTGTGATCCTTGACGAACAGCGCCTCGTAGGTGGCGATGAACTGCTCGACGAAGGCGCGATCGACGATCTCGAGGTTGGACATCATCCAGCAGCGATCCTCGAACACCCAGTAGGTGCCGATGCCGACGAATTCCTTCTGCCGCGTCAGGTAGGGATAGAAGGGAAAGCCGCGGCAGGCGATGGTGCGGTTGTCGCGCTCGCAATGCCGCGCGCCCTTGCAATGGATGGCCATGCAGTCGCTGGTCAGCTCGGCCACGATCTGCCGGGTGGCGTAGTCGTAGGGCTTGAACTTCGACCAGAGATCGGTGCGGGTCTTCAGCAGGTCGAACTCGACCTTGTGGACCACGGGCACCGCGTTCTCGGTCGAGCAGCATACCGGCTCGCCGCCGTTGAGGGGGGCGCACTTGCGCCCGCAATCGAAGCGCGACACGGGCGCGGTGAAGCCCTCATAGAGGGCGGCGAAATCCTGTGGCTTGATGGTTGCCTTGGGCATGGGCCACGCGGTGTTACTCGAATTGACTGTGAATGAACAGTCAAGGAATTGTGGCGGCGCCGGCTCCCCGGCTAGGGATGAGGCAACACCTGCCAGACCACGGTCTCGCGCATGCCGCGGTTCTCGAGCTGCAGGGACGTGGGGATTTCGTAGCGGGCGCGCTCGGCAAGCCCCTGGGCGCTGAAATAGTTGCGGCCCGGATCGCCGAGCAGGACCAGGCGGCCGCGCCGCGCGTGGCTGCGCAGCCAGGCCAGGGCGCGCGCCGACATGTCGCGCTCGTAGCAGACGTCGCCGGCGATCACGACGTCGGCGGCGGGCGCGCCATCGGGTCCGGCGAGCCAGTCCTCCGGGCTGACATCGAACGACAGCGCATTGGCCCTGGCGTTCAGCCGGGCTGCGACCAGCGACAGGGCGTCGATGTCGTTCGCCAGCACGGAGGCGGCACCGGCGCGCGCCGCGGCCATCGAGGAGACGCCGGAGCCCGCCGCGAAGTCGATCACGTGCTTGCCGCGGACCTGCTCGGGATTGTCCAGGAGGTAGCGGGCGATCGCCTGGCCGCCCGGCCAACAGAAGGCCCAGTACGGCGGGTCGATGTTCTGCTCCTCCAGCCACGCCTCGGTGGCCTGCCAGATCGGCACGTATTCGCTGGCCAGCCACAGCCTGAATTCCGGCACCATTGCCGGCGCCTCGAGGGCGGTGTTGGCGCGGATGAAGCCCTCGGGATCGGCCGGGAGTCGCGACATCGTCAGCCGAGATGGCCGGCGATGACGGCCGCGGTCAGCAGCAGGCCGAGCCAGTTGTTCGACTTGAACCTCATCAGGCAATCCGCGGGATCGCCGGGCTTGAGCAGGGCGATCTGCCAGGCGAAGTGCAACGCGATCGCGAGCAGCCCCACGAAATAATACGGGCCCAGTCCGGCGAGGCGGCCGGCCAGGGCCCAGGCGACCACGGCCAGCACCGCGAACAGGGTGAGCCAGCGGCGCGGCGAGTCGGCAAAGCGGCGCGCCGTCGAGCGCACGCCGATGATGGCGTCGTCGCGCTGGTCCTGCATGGCGTAGATCGTGTCGTAGACCAGGGTCCAGGCGACGCCGCCGGCATAGAGCGCGACGGCGGCCCACGAGAGCGTGCCGGTCACCGAGGCATAGCCGACCAGCGCGCCCCAGTTGAAGGCGAGCCCCAGCACGACCTGCGGCCAGTAGGTGAGGCGCTTCATCGTCGGATAGACGGCGACGAGGACCAGCGACAGCAGCGCCACGCCGCCGGCGAACTTGTTCAGCTTGAACAGGATCGCCACGCCGATCAGCGACTGCAGCACCATCCAGATCAGCGCATTGCGCAGCGTCACTTCGCCGGCGGGCAGCGGCCGGCCGCGCGTCCGCTCGACCTGGGCATCGACCTTGCGGTCGACGATGTCGTTCCAGGTGCAGCCCGCGCCGCGCATGGCGAGCGCCCCGATGAAGAACAGCGCCATCCAGCCGACCAGCCGGCCCCAGTCGGAGGCGGTGCCCAGCGCCGCCGACCACCAGCAGGGATACATCAGCAGCCAGATGCCGATCGGCCGGTCCCAGCGCGCCAGCCGTCCGTAGGGACGCGCCCACGGCGGCAGGTAGCGCAGCGACCAGTGCTGCCGGTCGATGTCGGTGAAGCCGGTTGTCCGCTCGGCGGTCATGGCGGCATCATGCAGCGATGATCGGCCAAACTCCATGAGCCTCTCGCGCCTCTTCGTCGACCACGAGCTCGCCGCCGGCATCGAAGCGCCGCTCCACGAAGCGCAGGTCCACTACCTGCGTCACGTCATGCGCCGCCCCGACGACGCGCCGTTGCTGCTGTTCAACGGCCGCGACGGCGAATGGCGCGGCACGCTCGAAGGCCGCGGCAAGAAGGCGGCGGTCGCCCGGATCGTCGCACGCACGCGCGAGCAGCAGGCCGAGCCCGACATCTGGCTGTGCTTCGCGCCGCTCAAGCGCGCGCGCATCGACTACGTCGCCGAGAAGGCGACCGAGCTCGGCGTCGCCGTCCTGCAGCCGATCGTCACCCATCACACCGTCGTCGACCGGGTCAACGTCGAACGCCTGCGCGCCAATGCCGTCGAGGCGGCCGAGCAGACGGAGCGGTTGAGCGTGCCCGAGGTGCGGCAGCCGCTGCCGCTCGATCGGCTGCTCGACGGCTGGCCGGGCGGCCGGCGGATGCTGGTCTGCGACGAGACCGGTGGCGGCCCGCCGATCGCCGCGGCGCTGGCCGGCCTCTGTGTCGTATACACATCTGACGCTCCCGACGACTCCTTACG